>NZ_JBEXOM010000001.1:624149-797353 GCF_040611555.1 Streptomyces sp. NPDC006624
GCGGGGGGGGGGGGGCCGGGGGGGGGGGGGGGGGGGGGGCCGGGGGGGGGGGGGGGGGGGGGGGGGGGGCCCTCCCGGCCCCCCGCCGCCGGCCCCCCCCCCCCCCCCCCCGGCCGCCCCCCCCGCTTCGGGGAAGAGGGGTGCGCGTGGTCAGGCGGACGCCGGCGGATACAGCGACCGCGGCAGCTGCGAGGCCGCCGCCCCGTCCAGCAGCCACAGCGTGCGGCTGCGGCCGTACGCGCCCGCCGCCGGGGCCTGGATCTCGCCCGCGCCCGAGAGGGCGATCGCCGCGGCCCGGGCCTTGTCCTCCCCGGCCGCCAGCAGCCACACCTCACGGGCGGCGCGGATCGCCGGCAGGGTCAGCGTCACCCGGGTCGGCGGGGGCTTGGGCGCACCGTGGACGCCCACGACCGTGCGGTCCGTCTCGCGCACCGCCGGCAGCTCCGGGAACAGCGACGCCACATGCGTGTCCGGCCCGACCCCGAGCATCAGCACGTCGAACGCCGGCACGGGGCCGTGGTTCTCCGGACCCGCCGCCGCTGCCAGTTCCTCCGCGTACGCGGCCGCCGCCGCGTCCACGTCGTCGCCGTGCGGGCCGTCCGACGCGGGCATCGCGTGCACCCGCTTCGGATCGAGCGGCACCGCGTCCAGCAGCGCCTGCCTGGCCTGGGTGACATTGCGGTCCGGGTCGCCCTCGGGCAGGAACCGCTCATCACCCCACCACAGGTCCAGCCGGCTCCAGTCGACGGCGTCCCGGGCCGGGGCGGCCGCCAGCGCGGCCAGCAGGCCGTTGCCGTTGCGGCCGCCCGTCAGGACCACCGACGCCGAGCCCCGGGAGGCCTGCGCGTCCACGATCCGGGTGATCAGCCGGGCCGCCGCGGCCTGCGCCATCAGCTCCTTGTCGCGGTGGACGACCAGCTGCGGTGCCGTACTCACTTCGTCGCCTTCCGTACCGGTTCCAGCCTGGGCGGCTCCGGCGTCACCGGTGCCTGCGCCGCCTCTTCCGCAGCGGGTGCTTGCGCAGCCTTCTCGACGGGAGCGGGGAGGGAGAGCCGGTCACTTTTGGGCTCGCCCCGCTCTCCTTTGGCCACCGGCGCCTCCTCGGCGACCGACTCCTCGGAGACCCGCGGGGCCGGAGCCGACCAGGAGGACTTCAGCCGGTCCACCCCGAAGCGCAGCGCCGACGCGTACGTGTCGTCCGGGTCCAGCCGCCGCAGCTCCTCCGCGATCAGCTCCGCCGTGTCGCGGCGCTTGAGCGCCACCGCCCGGTCGGGCTGCCCTTCGATGGACAGCGTCGCCAGGGAGCCGTCGGCCCGGTCCAGGTTGATCGGGCCGCAGTTGGTGACCATGCGCACCGCCGTCAGGCCCGGGCCGCTGGACAGCGAGCGCTTCACGGGGACGTCCAGCCGGTCCGCGAGCCACATCGCCAGCAGCTCGCAGCTCGGGTTGAACTCCTCGCCCTCCACCTCGACGGCCCGCACCTCGCAGGCCACCTGGTCGAGCGCCGCCGCCAGCATCGAACGCCAGGGCGTGATGCGGGTCCAGGACAGGTCCGTGTCGCCGGGGGTGTACGTCCCGGACCGGGTGGCCAGGTCCCGCACCGGCTGCTCGGAGGCGTACGTGTCGGTGACGCGGCGCTGCGCGAGGGCACCCAGGGGGTCCTTCGCCGGGTCCAGCGGCGCGTTCACCGGCCACCACACCACCACCGGCGCGTCCGGCAGCAGCAGCGGCAGCACCACCGACTGGGCGTGGTCGGCGACCTCGCCGTACAGCCGCAGCACCACCGTCTCGCCGGTGCCGGCGTCCGCGCCGACCCGGACCTCGGCGTCCAGTCGGGACTTCGTCCGGTCGCGGGGCGAGCGGGAGACCCGCTTGATGACGACGAGGGTGCGCGACGGATGCTCGTGGGCGGCGTCGCTGCCGGCCTTCAGCGCGTCGTAGGCGTTCTCCTCGTCCGTCACGATGACCAGCGTGAGCACCATGCCGACGGCCGGGGTGCCGATGGCCCGACGGCCCTGCACCAGCGCCTTGTTGATCTTGCTGGCGGTGGTGTCCGTGAGGTCGATCTTCATGGCCGGCGCCAGCTCCGTCCGTGTCGCTCGAGCATTTCGTCCGCCTCGACGGGCCCCCAGGTACCGGCCGGGTACTGGGCGGGCTTGCCGTTCTTGTCCCAGTACTCCTCGATCGGGTCGAGGATCTTCCAGGACAGCTCGACCTCCTCGGTGCGCGGGAAGAGGTTCGAGTCCCCGAGGAGGACGTCCAGGATGAGGCGCTCGTAGGCCTCCGGGCTGGACTCCGTGAAGGACTCGCCGTACGCGAAGTCCATCGACACGTCCCGGATCTCCATCGAGGTGCCGGGCACCTTCGAGCCGAAGCGGACCGTGACGCCCTCGTCCGGCTGGACGCGGATGACGATCGCGTTGGAGCCGAGCTCCTCGGTGGCCGTCGAGTCGAAGGGGGAGTGCGGGGCGCGCTGGAAGACGACCGCGATCTCCGTCACCCGCCGGCCCAGGCGCTTGCCCGTGCGCAGGTAGAAGGGGACGCCCGCCCAGCGGCGGTTGTCGATCTCCAGCTTGATCGCGGCGTAGGTGTCGGTCTTGGAGGAGTGGTCGATGCCGTCCTCCTCCAGATAGCCGCGCACCTTCGTGCCGCCCTGCCAGCCGGCCGCGTACTGGGCGCGCACGGTGTCGCGGCCCATGTCCTTGGGCAGCCGCACGGCGCCGAGCACCTTGGTCTTCTCGGCGGCCAGTGCGTCCGCGTCGAAGGACGCCGGCTCCTCCATGGCGGTGAGGGCCATGAGCTGCAGCAGGTGGTTCTGGATGACGTCGCGGGCGGCGCCGATGCCGTCGTAGTAGCCGGCCCGGCCGCCGATGCCGATGTCCTCGGCCATGGTGATCTGCACGTGGTCCACGAAGGACCGGTTCCAGATCGGCTCGAACATCGTGTTGGCGAAGCGCAGCGCCAGGATGTTCTGGACGGTCTCCTTGCCGAGGTAGTGGTCGATCCGGAAGACCTGCTCCGGGGCGAAGACCTCGTGGACGACCTTGTTGAGCTCCTCGGCCGACGCCAGGTTGTGCCCGAACGGCTTCTCGATGACCGCGCGCCGCCAGGACCCGCCGGTCTGGTCGGCCAGCCGGTGCTTCTTCAGCTGCTGGATGACCACCGGGAAGGCCGACGGCGGCACGGACAGGTAGAAGGCGAAGTTGCCGCCGGTGCCCTGAGCCTTGTCCAGCTCGTCGATCGTGGAGCGCAGCCGCTCGAACGCGTCGTCGTCGTCGAACGTGCCCTGCACGAAGCGCATGCCCTGGATGAGCTGCTGCCAGACCTCTTCACGGAACGGCGTGCGGGCGTGTTCCTTGACCGCGTCGTGGACCTCCTGCGCGAAGTCCTCGTGCGCCCACTCGCGGCGGGCGAAGCCCACCAGCGAGAAGCCCGGCGGCAGCAGACCCCGGTTGGCGAGGTCGTACACGGCCGGCATGAGCTTCTTGCGGGACAGGTCGCCCGTGACGCCGAAGATGACCAGGCCCGACGGCCCCGCGATACGCGGGAGCCGTCGGTCCGCGGGGTCACGCAGCGGGTTGCTGCTCGACACCTGTTCAGCCCTCCGAGGGGGCGAGGCGCTGGAGTTCGGCCTCGGTCGACTTCAGCAGGTCGGTCCAGGAGTCCTCGAACTTCTGGACGCCCTCCTCCTCCAGCAGCCGCACCACGTCGTCGTACTTGATCCCGAGCTTCTCGACCGCGTCGAGGTCGGCGCGGGCCTGCTCGTACGTCCCGGTGACGGTGTCGCCGGTGATCTCGCCGTGGTCCTCGGTGGCCAGCAGGGTGGCCTCCGGCATGGTGTTCACCGTGTTCGGCGCGACCAGCTCGGTGACGTACATGGTGTCGCTGTACGCCTTGTCCTTCACGCCGGTCGACGCCCACAGCGGACGCTGCTTGTTGGCGCCCGCCTTCTCCAGCGCGTTCCAGCGGTCCGAGGAGAAGACCTCCTCGTACGCCTGGTAGGCCAGACGGGCGTTGGCGACGGCGGCCTTGCCGCGCAGCGCCTTGGCCTCGTCGGTGCCCAGCGCGTCGATCCGCTTGTCGATCTCGGTGTCCACGCGGGAGACGAAGAACGACGCCACGGAGTGGATCTGCGACAGGTCCAGGCCGCGCTCCCTGGCCTTCTCCAGGCCCTCCAGGAACGCGTCCATGACCAGGCGGTAGCGCTCCAGCGAGAAGATCAGCGTGACGTTGACGCTGATGCCCAGGCCGATGGTCTCGGCGATGGCCGGGATGCCCGCCTCGGTCGCCGGGATCTTGATGAGGGTGTTGGGCCGGTCGACCAGCCAGGCGAGCTGCTTGGCCTCGGCGACCGTCGCCCGCGTGTTGTGCGCGAGGCGCGGGTCGACCTCGATCGAGACCCGGCCGTCCTTGCCGCCGGTGGCGTCGAAGACGGGCCGCAGCACGTCGGCGGCGTCGCGGACGTCCGCCGTCGTGATCATGCGGATGGCCTCTTCGACGGTCACCTTGCGGGCGGCGAGGTCGGTCAGCTGCGTGTCGTAGCCGTCGCCCTGCGAGATCGCCTTCTGGAAGATCGACGGGTTGGTGGTGACGCCCACGACGTGCTGCTGGTCGATCAGCTCGGCGAGGTTGCCGGACGTGATGCGCTTGCGCGACAGGTCGTCCAGCCAGATCGCGACGCCCTCCTCGGAGAGGCGCTTGAGTGCGTCTGTCATGGAAATTCCATCTCCTACGTGTCGTATGTGAGCGTCAGCGCTGGGCTGCGGCGATCGATTCCCGGGCGGCGGCGGCCACGTTCTCGGCGGTGAAGCCGAACTCGCGGAAGAGCACCTTGCCGTCGGCCGACGCACCGAAGTGCTCCAGGGAGACGATGCGGCCCGCGTCCCCCACGTACTTGTGCCAGGTGAGACCCACGCCGGCCTCCACGGCGACCCGGGCCCGCACGGACGGCGGCAGGACGCTGTCCCGGTACCCCTGGTCCTGCTGCTCGAACCACTCCACGGACGGCATGGACACCACGCGCGTGGGCACGCCGGCGCCCTGGAGCTGCTCGCGCGCCTCCACGGCGACGTGCACCTCGGAACCGGTGGCGATCAGGATGACCTCGGGCTCGCCGCCGTCGGCCTCGAACAGGACGTAGCCGCCCTTGGCCGCGTCGTCGTTGGGCTCGTACGTCGGCACGCCCTGCCGGGTCAGCGCCAGGCCGTGCGGCTGGCCCTTGCCGAACTCCTTCGTCCAGCGGCGCAGGATCTCGCGCCAGGCGACGGCGGTCTCGTTGGCGTCGGCCGGGCGCACCACGTTCAGGCCCGGGATGGCGCGCAGCGACGCGAGGTGCTCGACCGGCTGGTGCGTGGGGCCGTCCTCGCCCAGGCCGATGGAGTCGTGCGTCCACACGTACGTCACCGGCAGGTGCATCAGCGCCGACAGCCGCACCGCGTTGCGCATGTAGTCGGAGAACACCAGGAACGTGCCGCCGTAGATCCGGGTGTTGCCGTGCAGCGCGATGCCGTTCATCTCGGCGGCCATCGCGTGCTCGCGGATACCGAAGTGGATCGTGCGGCCGTACGGGTCCGCCTCCGGCAGCGGGTTGTCCGCCGGGAGGAAGGAGCTGGTCTTGTCGATCGTGGTGTTGTTCGAGCCGGCCAGGTCCGCCGAGCCGCCCCACAGCTCGGGGATGACCCCGCCGAGGGCCTGCAGCACCTTGCCGGAGGCGGCACGCGTGGCCACGCCCTTGCCCACCTCGAAGACCGGGATCTTCTCCTCCCAGCCGGTGGGCAGCTCACCCTTGGCGATGCGGTCGTACTCCGCGGCGCGCTCGGGGTTGTTGTCCCGCCACTGCTGGTACGCCTTCTCCCACACCGCGCGGGCCGCCTGGCCCCGCTCCAGCGCCTTGCGGGTGTGCGAGATGACCTCGTCGGAGACCTCGAAGCTCTGCTCCGGGTCGAAGCCCAGGACGCGCTTGGTGGCCGCGACCTCGTCGTCGCCCAGCGCCGAGCCGTGCGCGGCCTCGGTGTTCTGCGCGTTCGGGGCCGGCCAGGCGATGATCGAGCGCATCGCGATGAACGACGGCCGGTCCGTGACGGCCTTGGCCTGCTGGATCGCCTCGTAGATCGCGGCCGGGTCCAGGTCGCCGTTCTCCTGCGGCTCGACGCGCTGCACGTGCCAGCCGTAGGCCTCGTACCGCTTCACCGTGTCCTCGGACACGGCCGTCTCGGTGTCGCCCTCGATCGAGATGTGGTTGTCGTCCCACAGCAGGATCAGGTTGCCGAGCTTCTGGTGGCCCGCCATCGAGGAGGCCTCGGCGGAGATGCCCTCCTGGAGGCAGCCGTCACCGGCGATGCAGTAGACGAAGTGGTCGAAGGGGGACTCGCCCTCGGCGGCCTCCGGGTCGAACAGACCGCGCTCGTAGCGGGCGGCCATCGCCATGCCCACCGCGTTGGCGACACCCTGGCCGAGCGGCCCGGTCGTCGTCTCCACACCGGTGGTGTGCCCGTACTCCGGGTGGCCGGGGGTCTTCGAGCCGAAGGTGCGGAAGGACTTCAGGTCGTCCAGCTCCAGGCCGAAGCCGGCCAGGTACAGCTGGGTGTAGAGGGTCAGGGACGAGTGTCCGGCGGACAGCACGAAGCGGTCCCGCCCCACCCAGTCGGCGTCCGCCGGGTCGTGCCGCATCACCTTCTGGAAGAGGGTGTAGGCGGCAGGCGCCAGGCTCATCGCCGTACCCGGATGGCCGTTACCGACCTTCTGTACGGCATCGGCGGCCAGGACACGCGCGGTGTCGACGGCCCGCTGGTCCAACTCGGTCCACTCGAGGTCTGTCGTGGTCGGCTTGGTGCTCACCCTGGGTCAGGGCTCCTCTCCACATGTCGGATGCCGGTGTATCGGGGCGCCCACCGGCCGCAGTCGAGCCTACCCCCGTGGGACGTGCGTTTTTTCGAGTCACTCCAGAGTGCCGGGAGTCATTCGGATCCGCGTCACGACTGGGCCGTACCGCGTTTCGACAGGTGAATACGGAGCCGCTCATCCGGGTGCTCAATCGAGCCGGCGGCCGCCCGTCGGAAGCCGTCCGCCAACACGGGAGGACCCCCGCGAATGTCCGACTCTGGGCAACGTCTAAAGTGGCGTGGTACGCGCGAGCCTTTACCGTCACTTCACACGGTGGGGCTCGCTGGACTGTCTCTGTAGGGGTGTGCGTGACGGCCGTTGAATCCCGTCCAGCGGGGATGCTCGGGACGGACCAGAGCCCGGCCCACCGGCCGTTCGGGGCCCGTGTGATGGCCTTCGTGGCTCTCACCAAGCCGCGGATCATCGAGCTGCTGCTGATCACCACGGTGCCGGTGATGTTCCTGGCGCAGCAGGGCGTGCCCGACCTGACGCTGGTGCTGCTGACCTGCGTCGGCGGCTACATGTCCGCGGGCGGCGCCAACGCGCTGAACATGTACATCGACCGCGACATCGACGCGCTGATGGACCGCACCTCGCAGCGCCCGCTGGTCACGGGCATGGTCAGCCCGCGTGAGTGCCTCGCCTTCGGCATCACCCTGGCGATCACCTCCACGCTGCTGTTCGGCCTCACCGTGAACTGGCTGAGCGCCTGGCTCTCCCTCGGCGCGCTCCTGTTCTACGTGGTCGTCTACACGATGATCCTCAAGCGTCGTACCTCGCAGAACATCGTCTGGGGCGGCATCGCCGGCTGCCTGCCCGTGCTGATCGGCTGGTCCTCGGTCACCAACTCGATGTCGTGGGCGCCCATCATCCTGTTCCTCGTCATGTTCTTCTGGACGCCGCCGCACTACTGGCCGCTGTCCATGAAGGTCAAGGAGGACTACGCGCGCGTGGGCGTGCCGATGCTGCCGGTGGTCGCCTCCAACAAGGTCGTCGCCAGGCAGATCGTGCTCTACAGCTGGGTCATGGTCGCCGTCTCGCTGCTGCTGACCCCGCTCGGCTACACGGGCTGGTTCTACACGGCGGTCGCCCTGCTGGCGGGCGGCTTCTGGCTCTGGGAGGCGCACGGCCTGCAGAACCGCGCGAAGGCCGAGGTCACGGGCGCGAAGCTGAAGGAGATGCGCCTGTTCCACTGGTCGATCACCTACGTGTCGCTGCTCTTCGTGGCGGTCGCGGTCGACCCGTTCCTGCGCTGACGTACGTCACACCGCCCTGCCCTCGCGAGTCGATCTACTCGTGAGTAGCATCCTGGGCATGGCAGACACGCAGCAGGCAGACCCGAAGGCCGAGCGCAAGGTGGCCCGGCTGGCCAAGCAGATCACGTCCTTCTCCAAGGCCCACGGCGGTGCCGAGGGCCAGGTCGCCTACCTCGGCGAACGCGGCGCCCGCATCGTCCTCGTCGGAGAGGACGGCACCTGGGGCGACCTGGTGGCCCCCTCCTACGAGATCGCCGGGAAGGCCGTGGAGAAGTCGGGCGTCACCCGCCACGAGGCCTTCGACGGCGAGTTCGCCGCCAAGGTGAAGACCGGCCGCTACGAGTGGTCGCGCATGGCCGGGATCCAGGTCGGCGGCCCCAAGAACGACTGACCCTCCTGGGGGCGCGGGGCGGTATCGATGTGCGGCTCCGCCGCGCGGGCGCGACCGGCCACGACGGCCCCGCGACCTCGAAGCCGGTTCACCCGTTAGGACCCTTGAGAACAACAGGGTCCACACCGGGGAGCCCGGATGATCGAAACGCCGTCCCTCGTGGACCAGTACTGCCACGGAGTGCTCCGCACCGAGCTGGGCCTCGGCACCTTCGAGGCCCACCTCGCGCACACCGAGGGCCCGCCCGCGCCCGGCACCACGCTCTTCGACACCCAGACCGGCTTCGCCGTCAGACGCTGGTGCCCGCCCCTGCTCGGCCTCGAACCGCACTGCCCGCCCGCCCGCTACCTGGCCCGCCGCCGGGAACTGGGCGTCCTGGAGTCCGGCCGCCGGCTCCTGCGCGGCAGCGGCATCACCACCTACCTGGTCGACACCGGCCTGCCCGGCGATCTGACGCAACCGCGCGAGCTGGCCTCCGCCGCGGACGCCGGGGCGCACGAGATCGTCCGCCTGGAACTCCTCGCCGAGCAGGTCGCCGACACCTCCGGGACCGTGGAGTCCTTCCTCGCCAACCTCGCCGAGTCGGTGCACGCCGCCGCCGTGAACGCCGTCGCGTTCACCTCCGTCGCGGGGCTGCGGCACGGCCTGGCCCTGGCGCCTGAGCCGCCCGGGCCGGGAGAGGTGCGGGGCGCGGCCGACCGCTGGCTCGCCGGGCGGGAGGTCGGCGGGGAGCTGAGCGACCCCGTGCTGCTGCGGCACCTGCTGTGGAGCGCCGTCGCCTCGGGGCTGCCGCTCCAGCTGCACGCGGGGCTGGGGGCGCCGGGGCTGCGCATCGACCGTACGGACCCGGTGCTGCTGACGGACTTCGTACGGGCCACCGCCGGCCTCGGCACGGACCTGGTCCTGCTGTACGGCTACCCGTACCACCGCACCGCCGCGCACCTGGCCGGTCTCTTCCCGCACGTCCACGTCGACTGCGGGGCGGCCCTGGTGCGCACCGGCGCCCGGGCCGCGACCGTCCTCGCTGAGGTCCTGGAACTGGCCCCGTTCGGCAAGATCCTCTTCTCCACCGGCGCCCAGGGACTGCCCGAACTGCACGTCGTGGGCGCCCGCCTCTTCCGCGAGGCGCTCGGCCGGGTGCTCGGCACCTGGGTCGCCGAGGGCGCCTGGTCCCTGACCGACGCCCAGCGGGTGGCGGGCATGCTGGCGTCGGGGAACGCGCGCCGGGTCTACGGGCTCGACTAGGCCTTGCTCAGGGTGGTCTCGGGGGAAGGGCCCGGCACCTCCGCGGGGAGCTGCGGCCGCTCGCGCAGCGACAGCACCACGAGCAGCACCCAGATCCACATCACGGCCGAGCCGAGCATGTGCAGACCGACCAGCACCTCGGGCAGGTCCGTGAAGTACTGGACGTAGCCGATGACGCCCTGCGCGAGCAGGATCAGGAACAGCTCGCGGGTGCGGTCCAGCGGGCCCTTGGGCGCGTCGACCGCCTTCAGCACGAACCACAGGGCGAACGTCAGCGTCACCACGATCCACGCCAGCACGGCGTGCAGCTTGCTCACCGTCTCCCAGTCGACCGGCATCCGCTCGACCTCGCTGGAGTCGCCGGCGTGCGGGCCCGCGCCGGTCACGACCGTGCCGACCAGGATGAGCAGCACGGCCGCCGCGACCAGGAACCACACCAGCTGCTGCACCGCCTTGCCGACCAGCGGGCGCGGGGCCCCGTCGCCCTCACGGGCCCGGTGCCACATCACCGTGGCGACCGCGATCAGCGCCGACGTCGCCACGAAGTGCGCCGCGACCGTGTACGGATTGAGACCGACCAGCACGACGATGCCGCCGAGCACCGCGTTGCTCATCACGATCCAGAACTGCGCCCAGCCCAGCCGGGTCAGGCTGCGCCGGTACGGCTTCTGCGAGCGCGCGGCGACGATCGCCCAGCCGACGGCGGCGCACAGCACGTACGTCAGCAGGCGGTTGCCGAACTCGATGGCGCCGTGCACACCCATCTCGGCGGTGGAGGTGAGCGAGTCGCTGGTGCACTTGGGCCAGGTCGGGCAGCCCAGGCCCGAGCCGGTCAGCCGCACGGCACCGCCGGTGACGACGATGATCACCGACATCACGAGGGCGGACAGGGCGGCCCGCCGGACCGTCCGGGGTCCCGGGGTCCAGCGGTCGGCGACGAAGGCGAGAGGGTTGCGCACGGCCGCCACTACGGCGCCGGCGCGGGTCACGTTTGGCACGCGGACCATCGTAGGCCGCCCGCTTGTGCACGCTTTCACGAGGGGTCGTGATCGCGCGCCCGCCCGCCTCACTCCCAGCGGAAGAACCGTCCGGCCGCCGCCAGGCCCACGACCGCCCAGGCGGCGAGGATCCCCAGGTCGGCCCAGGGCATCGCGGCCCCGTCCTGCAGCACGTCCCGCAGTCCGTCGGACAGCGCCGCGATGGGCAGCAGGCCGAGGACGTCCTGGGCGCCGGAGGGGAACTTCTCCAGCGGGACCACGACCCCGCCGCCGACGAGCAGCAGCAGGAACACCAGGTTCGCCGCGGCAAGCGTGGCCTCGGCCTTCAGGGTCCCGGCCATCAGCAGGCCGAGCCCCGAGAAGGCCGCGGTGCCCAGGACCAGGAGCAGCAGCACGGCGAACGGGTTGCCGTGCGGCGACCAGCCGAGGGCGAAGGCGATCACCGTGAGCAGGATCACCTGGAGCCCTTCGGTCACCAGCACCGACAGCGTCTTCGCCGTCATCAGGCCCCAGCGGGGCAGGGGCGAGGCGGCGAGCCGCTTCAGGACGCCGTAGCGGCGCTCGAAACCGGTGGCGATCGCCTGGCCGGTGAACGCCGTCGACATCACCGCGAGGGCGAGGACGCCGGGCGCGAGGAAGTCGACCGCCTCCCCGGAGCCCGTGTCGACGATGTCCACGGTGCTGAACAGGACCAGCAGCAGCGTCGGGATGACGACGGTCAGCAGCAGCTGCTCGCCGTTGCGCAGCAGCATCTTCGTCTCGAGCACGGCCTGGGCCGCGATCATGCGGGACAGGGGCGCGGCCCCCGGCTTCGGCGCATAGGTGCCGGTGGCGGTCACGAACGCAGCTCCTTGCCCGTGAGTTCGAGGTTGTGCTTTCCCGGGGGGCGCCCTCCGGACCCCCGGCCGGTCTCCGTGCGGACCGCGATCATGAGCGCAACTCCTTGCCCGTGAGCTCCAGGAAGACGTCTTCGAGGGTGTGGCGCTCCACCGAGATCCGGTCCGGCATCACCCCGTGCTGGGCGCACCAGGAGGTGACGGTCGCGAGGAGCTGGGGGTCGATCTTGCCGACGACCCGGTAGGAGCCGGGGGTGAGCTCGGCGGCCGAGCAGTCGGCGGGCAGGGCCTTCAGCAGCGAGCCCACGTCCAGCCCGGGCCGGCCCGAGAAGCGCAGGGTGTTCTCGGCGCCGCCGCGGCACAGCTGCTCCGGGGAGCCCTGGGCGATGACCCGGCCCGCGTCGATGATCGCCACGTCGTCGGCGAGCTGCTCGGCCTCGTCCATGTAGTGCGTGGTGAGGATCACGGAGACGCCGTCGGCGCGCAGGTCGCGGACCAGGTCCCAGGTGGCGCGGCGGGCCTGCGGGTCGAGCCCGGCGGTCGGCTCGTCCAGGAACACCAGCTCGGGGCGCCCGACCACGGCCATCGCCAGGGCGAGGCGCTGCTGCTGGCCGCCCGACAGGCGCCGGTACGCCGTCCGTCCGCAGGAACCGAGCCCGAGGCGTTCGATCAGGGTGTCCACGTCCAGGGGATGGGCGTGCAGCTTGGCGACGTGGTGCAGCATCTCGTCGGCACGCGCGCCCGAGTAGACGCCGCCGGACTGCAGCATGACGCCGATCCGCGGGCGCAGCCGGTCGGACTGCCTCACCGGATCGAGGCCCAGGACGCGTGCGGTGCCGGAGTCCGGCTTCCGGTACCCCTCGCAGGTCTCGATCGTGGTCGTCTTGCCCGCCCCGTTGGGACCGAGCACGGCCGTGACGCCCTGCAGGGCCACCAGATCGAGGCCGTCCACCGCGGTCTTCGTGCCGTACCGCTTCACCAGGGCCTGGATCCGGACCACGGGCTCACTTCGCATGGCCCCGAGTCTAGGTACGCGCCCGCGGCCCGGGGCGGGCGGGTGGGAGATCCGCCTGCAAGGGGCGCTCCCCGGGCCCCGGTCACGGCGAGCGGAACGAGTGAACCGCGTCCCCCGGCGCCGGCGGTCTGCGAGACGGACACGGTGGGCCGGTCACGGTCGCGAGGAGTCCTGGAGCCGCTGCCCTGGTCCGTGAGCCGCCGGTGGCGTGTACGCGGCTGTTCGGGTGAACCGGTTGTATCCGTCCGTGGTGATCTTCCGGCGCTGCTTGACTGCTGTGGTCCGCCGGACCCATCAGCGGACGCCTCCTTCCCTTGCACGAAAGGCAGTTGACCCATGGTCAGACACCTGGTGCCCGCCCGGATCAGGGCCGCTGCCGGCCTCGTCGCCTCCGGGTTGCTGTGCGCGGCCCTGACCGTCCTCCCGGGGGCACGAGCCGCCGCCCAGCCAGGCCCGGCGCTGTTCGACGACTTCGCCTACACCGACCACCTCGACCCACGGCTCACCCAGCACGGCTGGACGTTGCGCTCCGGCCAGGGCGGGCCGGGCGTGCCCGGTGCCACCTGGCGGCCGCAGAACTTCACCTTCGCCACCGTGTCCGGCAACTCCCTGATGACGATGCGCGCCGTCACCAACGGCACGGCGGCCGGCACCCAGCACGCCGAGATCCACCACCAGCGCAAGTTCCATCGGGGCACGTACGCCGCGCGGGTCCGTTTCAGCGACGCGCCGAGCTACGGACCGGACGGAGACCGCGTGGTGCAGACGTTCTTCACCATCTCGCCGCTGAACCAGCCGATGGACCCCTCCTACAGCGAACTCGACTTCGAGTACCTGCCCAACGGCGGCTGGGGCGTCCCCGGCAGCGTGCTGCTGGCCACCTCCTGGGAGACGTACGCGGAGGATCCGCCTCAGGAGGAGTACGTCTCCACCCAGGAACGGGCGAGCTTCGCCGGCTGGCACGACCTGGTCATCACGGTCGACGACACGGCCGTCACGTACTACGTCGACGGCCGGCTCTTCGCCACCCACGCAGAGCCGTACCTGCCCGAGTCGGCCATGAGCATCCGGTTCAACCACTGGCTGATCAATCTGCTGGGGATCAGCAGCCGCCGGACGCGAGCGTACGAGCAGCAGGTGGACTACGTGTACTTCGCCCAGGACCAGGTGCTCACGCCGTCCGAGGTGCAGAGCGCCGTCGCCGGCTACCGGGAGCGGGGGGTGACCTTCGAGGACACCGTCTGAGAGGTCGTTTTCGTCTGGACCGCCCGAGTGTCCGACGATTTCCAGATTTCCAGATTTCCAGATTGCCGGATTGTGGTGTCCGTGCTGCTGGAGATGGGGGTGGGTTCTTGCCGTTCGGATGGGGTGACGGGTGAGGCGCGAAGTGACTTGTGTCTGTCTCATCCCAGGACGTCCGGTCTTCGCGGCCGCGTGCTTCCGTCGGTGTCGCTGTGCGCCTGGGCACACTCGGTCCGCGGCGGTACGCGGGAGGCATGCCGACGCCACACCCGTATCCGAGTGATCTGTCCGATGCCCGCTGGGAGTTGATCGAGCCGGTGCTTGCGGCCTGGCGCTTCGAGCGTCGCGGCAGGGCCCTGGACTTCGGCCGGCCGCCGGAACACGACCTGCGCGACATCATGGACGCGATCTTGTACGTGGACCGCACCGGGGTCCAGTGGCGCTACCTGCCACACGACTTCCCGCACTGGAACACGGTCTGCGGCTACTTCGCCAAGTGGCAGCAGGAAGGCGTGTTCGCCCAGCTCAACCGCCTGCTCCGGCAACTGCTACGGGAGAAGGAAGGGCGGGACGCCGAGCCGTCGGCCTGTGTAATCGACGCACAGAGCGTCAAGACCTCCACCGGCGTTCCCGCCGGCCAGGGCATCGACGCCGGGAAGAAGATGGTCGGCAGGAAACGGAACATCGTCACCGACACCCCCCGCCGCCTCACCGGCGAGAACACCATCTCCTGGCGCGACCCCGCGAAGGCGCAGATTCCGGGATGAGACAAGGCGGGAGGAAACGACCTCTGAGATGCCGGGGGCGGGCGGCTCAGGGCGGGGAGGCCGCCCCGCTCGCGGTGACCGGCAGCCGGGCGATGAACGTGGTGCCGCGGCCCTCCTCCGACTGCACCTCCATCACACCGCCGTGGTTCGCCACGATGGTGCCCACGATGGTCAGCCCGAGCCCGGTGCCCGGAATGGCCGCCTCTGTGGCGTTCGAGGCCCGGAAGAACCGCTGGAAGAGCCTGTCCCGCTCGGCCGCGGGAATGCCGATGCCGGTGTCGCTGACGCTCAGGATCACCTCGTCGCCCCGGACTTCGGCACGTACGGCGATCTTCCCGCCCCGGGGGGTGAACTTCACAGCGTTGGACAGCAGGTTCATCAGGACCTGGTCGAGCTGGTCGCTGTCCGCCTCCAGAATCACGGGGCGGGACGGGCAGGACGTCTCCACGGTGATGGACGCGGCCTCGGCGGAGGGCCGGATGGCGTCGGCCGCCGAGACCAGCAGCCGGCACAGGTCGATCTGTGCCCTGGCGGAGCGGAACGTCCCCGCCTCGATGCGCGACAGCGTCAGCAGGTCCTCGATGAGCGCTCGCAGACGGTGGGCGTTGCGGTCGACGACCTCCAGCATGCGCCGCTGCTGCGGGGTGAGTGCCGCGGTGTCGTCGTCCGTCAGGAGCTCGACGTATCCAACGATGCTGGTCAGCGGAGTGCGCAGCTCGTGGGAGACGGTGGACAGGAAGTCGCTCTTGGCCTGGTCCAGTGCGCGCAGCTCCTGCACCAGGTGGGTCTCCTTCTTGTAGAGCCGCGCGGTGTGCAGGGAGGGGCCGACGCCGGCGGCCATGGACTCGGCGATGTCGATCTCCACCGGGCGCCAGGGGCGGTCCGGACGGGTCCGCCCCAGGAAGACGGCGCCGAGGGGTTGCTCACCGACGCCGACGGGCACGACGAGCGCGCTCACCAGCTCCAGCCTCCGCAACGCCGCCCGAGCCTTTGGCGGCGGGCCGCTCTTCCCGTAGGGACCGGGCGCTCCCGGCAGCGCCGCCCCCTCGGCCAGAGCGGTGGGCAGGTCGTTGAGACACCAGGCGGTTCCCCGCCGGTAGTGGTCGCGCACCACCTCGATGGGTACGGACGGAATCGGCTCTTCCTGCGGAGGGAGCAGGCCCCTGTCCGTGTTCCAGGCGCGTGCCACGCCGACATGGGGACTGTCCTCCTCGGTGAGGAAGACGAACGCGTGATCGGCCTCCAGCGCTTCGCCGATTCCGGCGCACGCGGCATCGAGGACCTGCTCGAGGTCGAGGTGCTCCCGGATGCGGAACCCGACGACCCGCGCGAGTTCCGCCAGTCTGGCGCGTTCCTGCTCGATCCCCCGCAGACGGTCGCTCTCGTCGGCGAGCTCGTTCACCGACCGGGCCACCGCCTTGATCTCCTGTGGCCCCTCCTCCCGGGCCCGGGCCGAGTGTTCGCCCGAGGCCAGTCGGCCGAGGGTCTGCACGGTGGTCTGCAACGGCCGGGTGAGAGCGCGGGTGGTGTGGACCGCCGCGAACAACGCCAGCGCCCCGCCCAGTGTCAGCAGCACGCCGATGGCCACGGTGCCGCCGTCGAGGAAGGTCTGGGCCTGTCTCTCCAGACGCCGGATCTCGGCGTTCAGCTGGGCCTCGAGCTGCTTGCTGGTGGCGTCGAAGGCCGTGAACCGCCGGGCGGCCTCGGCGGTCAGGCGTCTGGCGTCGGCGGTGCCGGGCGTGGCCTGCGCCTGCTGGTCGGCGATCTCGGTGTACTCGCGCAGTTGCCGCTCCTGCGTCTCGAGGTTGCGCTGGGCCGTGCCGGTGGCGATGCGCCGGGCCGCGGCCAGGGTGGTGAAGGACTCGTCGTGCATCTGGCCGTAGACCCCGAGCGCGGCCCTGTCACCGGTGAGCAGGTAGGTGCGCACGGCACGGTGCATGGCTGTCGCCTGGTCGCGTACCCGGATGTTGTCGCGGTTGACCGGCTGCACCTGGGTGATGATCTTGCTCTGCAAGCCGTCCACCATCCTGGCGGTGGCCAGCGATCCGGCTCCGACCAGCAGAAGCAGCGTGATCAGCAGTCCGAAGGCCGCGGTGAGCTGGCGTACCACCCGATCGCCGGCCCGTACCCCGGGGAGCATCACGGGCGGCCACCCCGTTCCTCGTACGACTCGGGCCGGCTGAATCCGCTGCGGGCCATGGCCCCCCACGTCCGGGGGCTGCGGCGCACCGCGTCCCACATGCCGCGCAGCCGCCACCACGCCGTGAACTGCCGGTAACCGATGTTCTCGACGACCACGCCGACCAGGGCGCCCCACATGTCCCGCCACCGCGAAAAGCGGTGGTAGGCGTACTCCTCCACGGCGACCGAAACCAGGCTGACGACCATCGCGTAGGCGTAGGCGGCGAGCAGGAAGCGCCACAGGAAGTCGAGGTCGACCGCGCCGATCAGGACACCCAGCGGCACGAGCACGAGACCGGCGAGCTCCACCACCGGTGCCAGCCACTCGAACAGGACGTAGAAGGGCAGGGCCACCAGTCCGACGCGGCCGTAGCGAGGGTTGCCGATCATGCGGCGGTGCTTGAGCAGGATCTCCGTCAGCCCGCGCTGCCAGCGCCGCCGCTGGCGCCCCAGGACCCGGAGGCTGGAAGGCGCCTCGCTCCAGGCGATCGGCTCCGTGGCGAAGACGATGCGGTAGTCGCCGTGCCCTCGGCCCTGCTCGCGCAGGTGCCTGTGGAGACGGACGACGAGCTCGGCGTCCTCGCCGATGCACTCCGTGTCCATGCCGCCCACCGCCACCACCACGTCCCGCCGGAACAGCCCGAAGGCGCCGGAGATGATCAGCAGCCCGCCGACCTTGGACCAGCCGGTACGGCCGAGGAAGAAGCCGCGCAGATACTCGACGACCTGCGCGCGCCCGAGCAGCTCCGCGGGGACGTGCGCCTCGACCACGCGTCCGGCCTGGACGGCGCAGCCGTTGGCGACGCCGATCACACCGCCGGTGGCCACGACCCGCAACGGGTCGTCGCCGAACGGTCTGGCCACGGCGAGCAGGGCCTGGGAGTCGAGGACGGAGTCGGCGTCCACCATGCACAGCAGGGGGTACCGGGCCAGATTGATGCCCACGTTGAGCGCGTCGGCCTTCCCGCCGTTGTCCTTTCTGGCCACCACCAGGGGTACCGGGCCTCCCCGTGGCAGGTGCAGCGAGGTCACCCGGCCGCGCATGGGGACGTCCTCGGGGACGACGTGGTCCACCTCGGCGAGGTCGAAGTCGTCGGCGAGGACGTCGAGCGTGCCGTCCGTGGAGCCGTCGTCGACGACGATGACCTCGAAGACGGGATAGCGCAGCAAGAGCATGGCCCGGACGGCCTCGGTGATGCCCGCCTCCTCGTTGTACGCCGGGATGATCACCGAGACGGGCGGGGAGAACCGGCTCCCGGCGGCCGCGTCGTGCCCGGCGAAGGCGGCCCGGCGCAGCCTCCTGACGAGCTCCGCCAGGGCGAAGACGATGAGGACCAGATAGCCGGTGTTGACCGCCAGGAAGTAGAGGATGATCGCGGTGTCGGACAGCGCGATCACGCCGTGCAGCGCGCCCAGCGGGCCGTCCCACAACTCCACGCTCGCGCGGGTCAGAAGACCACCCCCACCAGCAGGTCGTGACGGACGCCGCCGACGGCCGCCTCGGCGAGCGCGGCCCTGGCCTGCGCCGCGGCCCGCGCGTCCGGGCGGTCGTCAGCGGCCTTGTGGAGCGCCGCCCCGCCCGCCGGGCCGAGCCGCAGCAGCGCCCGCGCCGCACCGGCCGCCACGTGCGGGTCCTCGTCGCCCAGCAGGTCCGACAGCGGGCCCGTGGCGGCGGCGGCCCCCAGCGAGCCCAGGGCTCCGGCGGCCGCGATGCGAAGGGCGACCGGCCGGCCGGGCGTGACGGCCGCCAGCAGCGGTTCCAGGCCGTCGGGCATACCCAGCCTGCCCAGTGCGCGGGCCGCCCGGATCCGCACCCCGGTGTCGGGGTCCTCGCGCAGCGCGAGGACGATGTCGGCCGCGTGGGCGATACCGCCGGTCGCGCCCAGCACCTCGATGGCCACGGCCCTGACGAGGGGCACCGGATCCACGAGCCCGGACGCGAGCCGGGGCCACGCGTCCGGGCCGAGGGAGGCGAGCGCCGCGCTGACCACGTCCGGCGGCACCGGACGCGGGCCGTGCAGGCAGCCGAGCAGATCCGGTACGGCTTCCGGACCACCCGTCCGGCCCAGTGCCCGGGCACCAGCCCTCCGCACCTCCGGGTCACGGTCGTCCAGCAGACGGCTCAGCGCGGGAGCGGCCGGGCGGTGGCGGAGCCGGCCGAGCACCTGCGCGGCGCGTCCCCGGCGGGCCGCGCTGCGACTGCGCAGGTCGGCGATGGCGTCCGTGGCCGATCCGCGCCGTTCGTACAGCAGGACCAGCATGGTGCGCGCTGTTCCGGAGACCTTGTCCAGCAGGGCCGCCACGGTGGGCTCGAGCGCCGCCCAGGTCCGCGCGTCGATCCCCGCGAGCCGGTCCAGCAGTGCCGGCTGCTCGTCCTGCTGCGCGCACAGCAGTTCCAGCAGGGTGCCGCGGACCGGCGCCGCGAGCCGTTCCCGCCTGAGCCGGCGGAGCGTACGGACGCCGCGGACGGCCGTGATGGACAGGCTCAGCAGCAGTGCCACGGCGAGCAGGCCGAGCAGCGCGCCGGTGACGAGTCCGGCCGGGATCACCGCTCGGCCCGCGTGAGGACGGCGGTGACCCGGCTGGACAGCTCGCGCGGGCTGAAGGGCTTGACGATGTAGTCGTCGGCGCCCGCCGCGAAACCGAGTTCGACGTCTCCCTCCTGGGACCGGGCGGTGATCAGGATGACCGGCAGCGCGGCGGTCTCCGGGGCGGCGCGCAGCTCACGGCAGACGTCCAGGCCCGACAAACCCGGCATCCGGATGTCGAGGAGCACGAGGTCGGGCTGGTGCTCGCGCACCAGCCGCAGCGCGGTCATCCCGTCCTCCACGGCCGTCACCCGGTGTCCGCTCTGGGCGAGCTTGAACGCGACCAGGTCCCGGATGTCGGCGTCGTCGTCGGCGATCAGGACCCGCGCCATGACTCCTCCTGAGGCAGACCGGCAGCTCGCCCGTGCCCGGCCCGTGCCGGGGTCAGACCGTTGCGGGTGCCGTGCTGAGTCGGCACACCACACCGTCGAAACAGCCCTGATGTGGACAAATTGCTCTTCAGCTTACAAATTATGATCTCTTGCGCCCTGCCGCCACATGAAGGCGGCGGCCCGGCGGCCCTCCGGTCAGGGGTCGCTGATCCGCCAGAGATCATTTCCGCAGGTGGAATTAGGTGTACCTAAGTGATGCAGGGCACCGTCGGGCGGACCGGCGCGGCTTGCCCGGCTCCCGGGAATTACGCAACAATGGCGTTGTGAAAAACGTCGGCGAGGCCCGTGAGGAGATTGCGACCGGTGAGCGGTCCACCCGCAACCGTGTCGCGCGCTCCATCCTGGACCACGGCCCCTCGACCGTCGCGGAGCTCGCCGAGAGGCTCGGGCTCACCCAGGCGGCCGTGCGCAGGCATCTCGACGCGCTCGTCGCCGACAACGTCGTGGACGCACGCGAGCGCCGGGTCTACGGCACGCGCACGCGCGGGCGACCCGCCAAGGCGTTCGCGCTGACGGACGGCGGCCGGGACGCCTTCGACCAGTCGTACGACAAGCTCGCGGCGGACGCCCTGCGCTGGATCGCCGACCGGGAGGGCGGCAGCGAGGCCATCGCCGCCTTCGCCCGTGCCCGGATCGCCGCGCAGGCGCAGGCCTACCGCGCGGCCGTCGAGGCGGCGCCGGCCGAGCAGCGCACCGAAGCGCTGGCCAAGGCCCTGAGCGCGGACGGGTACGCTGCTACCGCGCGCAGCGCGCCCCACCCGCAAAAGGGTGAACAGCTCTGCCAGCACCACTGCCCGGTCGCCCACGTCGCCGAGCAGTTCCCCCAGCTGTGCGAGGCGGAGACGGAATTTTTCGCCGAGCTGCTCGGTACGCACGTACAGCGGCTCGCCACCATCGCGCACGGCGACGGCGTCTGCACGACGTACATCCCCAAGATTTCCCACAACGCATCCGCAAGCACGGCCGGGAGGAACCCCGCATGACTCTCCCCACGGAGACTGCCCACCCTGAGCTCGAGGGCCTGGGCAAGTACGAATACGGCTGGGCCGACTCCGACACGGCCGGCGCCTCTGCCAAGCGCGGCATCAACGAGGACGTCGTCCGGGACATCTCCTCCAAGAAGAGCGAGCCGGAGTGGATGACCAAGCTCCGCCTCAAGGGCCTGCGCCTGTTCGAGAAGAAGCCCATGCCGAACTGGGGCTCGGACCTGTCGGGGATCGACTTCGACAACATCAAGTACTTCGTGCGCTCCACGGAGAAGCAGGCGGAGTCCTGGGAGGACCTGCCCGAGGACATCAAGAACACCTACGACAAGCTCGGCATCCCCGAGGCGGAGAAGCAGCGCCTCGTCGCCGGTGTCGCCGCGCAGTACGAGTCGGAGGTCGTCTACCACCAGATCCGCGAGGACCTGGAGGAGCAGGGCGTCATCTTCCTCGACACCGACACCGCGCTGAAGGAGCACCCGGAGCTCTTCAAGGAGTACTTCGGCACGGTCATCCCCGCCGGTGACAACAAGTTCGCCGCGCTGAACACCGCCGTGTGGTCGGGCGGCTCCTTCATCTACGTGCCGCCGGGCGTCCACGTGGAGATCCCGCTCCAGGCCTACTTCCGCATCAACACGGAGAACATGGGCCAGTTCGAGCGGACCCTGATCATCGTCGACGAGGGTGCCTACGTGCACTACGTCGAGGGCTGCACCGCCCCGATCTACAAGTCGGACTCGCTGCACTCCGCGGTCGTCGAGATCATCGTCAAGAAGAACGCCCGCTGCCGCTACACGACCATCCAGAACTGGTCGAACAACGTCTACAACCTGGTCACCAAGCGCGCCGTGGCGTACGAGGGCGCGACCATGGAGTGGATCGACGGCAACATCGGCTCCAAGGTGACGATGAAGTACCCGGCCGTCTACCTGATGGGCGAGCACGCCAAGGGCGAGACGCTGTCCATCGCCTTCGCCGGCGAGGGCCAGCACCAGGACGCGGGCGCCAAGATGGTCCACATGGCCCCGAACACCTCGTCGAACATCGTCTCCAAGTCGGTGGCGCGCGGCGGCGGCCGCACCTCCTACCGCGGTCTCATCGAGATCGGCGAGGGCGCCCCGGGCTCCAAGTCGAACGTGCTGTGCGACGCGCTGCTGGTGGACACCATCTCCCGCTCGGACACCTACCCCTACGTGGACGTCCGCGAGGACGACGTGTCCATGGGCCACGAGGCGACCGTCTCCAAGGTCTCCGAGGACCAGCTCTTCTACCTGATGAGCCGTGGCCTGAGCGAGGACGAGGCCATGGCGATGATCGTGCGCGGCTTCGTCGAGCCCATCGCCAAGGAACTCCCCATGGAGTACGCGCTGGAGCTCAACCGGCTGATCGAGCTGCAGATGGAGGGCGCGGTCGGCTGACCGCCCCTCGACAGCAGACGTCCCACTCAGGAAAGAGAGCACTACGACAGCCATGGCTGAGGCCCAGAACATCCCCGTGGGATCCACCACCGCGGGCTCGATCGCGGTCGCCGCGGAGTCGACCGTCGCCACGCGCATGAGCGCGCCGCCGTCCTTCGACGTCGCGGACTTCCCCGTCCCGCACGGCCGGGAGGAGGAGTGGCGGTTCACTCCGCTGGAGCGCCTGCGCGGCCTGCACGACGGCACCGCCGTGGCCACCGGCAACGGCGTGAAGGTCGACGTCCAGGCCCCCGAGGGCGTCACCGTCGAGACCGTCGGCCGTGACGACGCGCGGCTCGGCAAGGCCGGCACCCCGGTGGACCGCGTCGCCGCCCAGGCCTACTCGGCGTTCGAGAAGGCCTCGGTCGTGACCGTGCCGAAGGAGACCGTCCTCACCGAGCCGGTCCGCATCACGGTGCACGGCGAGGGCGGCACCGCCTTCGGCCACCAGGTGATCGAGCTGGGCGCCTTCGCCGAGGCCGTCGTCGTCATCGACCACACCGGCGACGCGGTGCTCGCCGCCAACGTCGACTACCTCCTGGGCGACGGCGCCAAGCTCACCGTCGTCTCCGTCCAGGACTGGGACGACAAGGCCGTCCACGTCGCGCAGCACAACGCGCTCGTCGGCCGCGACGCCTCCCTGAAGTCGGTCGTCGTCACCTTCGGCGGCGACGTCGTCCGGCTGCACCCGCGGGTGCGGTACGCCGGTCCCGGCGGCGAGGCCGAGCTGTTCGGCCTGTACTTCACCGACCAGGGCCAGCACCAGGAGCACCGCCTCCTGGTCGACCACAACGTCCCGCACTGCAAGTCCAACGTCGTCTACAAGGGCGCGCTCCAGGGCGACGACGCGCACGCGGTGTGGATCGGCGACGTGCTCATCGAGGCCAAGGCCGAGGGCACCGACACGTACGAGATGAACCGCAACCTGGTCCTCACGGACGGGGCGCGCGTGGACTCCGTACCGAACCTCGAGATCGAGACCGGCGAGATCGTCGGCGCCGGTCACGCCTCGGCGACCGGCCGCTTCGACGACGAGCAGCTCTTCTACCTCATGGCCCGCGGCATCCCGGAGCACGAGGCCCGCCGCCTGGTGGTCCGCGGCTTCTTCGCCGAACTGGTCCAGCAGATCGGCCTCCCCGACATCGAGGAGCGCCTGATCGCCAGGATCGAGGAGGAGCTGGAGGCGGCCGTCGCATGACCTTCGTACGCGTCTGTGGACTGGGCGAGCTGGAGGACGACACCCCCAAGCGGGTGGAGATCGACGGCACTCCCGTGTCCCTCGTGCAGACCGAGGGCGAGGTGTTCGCGATCCACGACATCTGCTCGCACGCGAACGTCTCCCTGTCGGAGGGCGAGGTCGACGACTGCCACATCGAGTGCTGGCTGCACGGCTCGCGCTTCGACCTCCGCTCCGGCAAGCCCGACGCCCTTCCGGCGACGCGCCCCGTCCCCGTATACCCCGTCAAGATCGAAGGGGACGACGTGCTCGTCTCCCTCTCCCAGGAGTCCTGAGGCACCCATGGCAACGCTTGAAATCCGAGACCTGCACGTCACCGTCGAGGTCGAGAACGGCACGAAGGAAATCCTCAAGGGTGTCGACCTCACCGTGAAGCAGGGCGAGACGCACGCCATCATGGGCCCCAACGGCTCGGGCAAGTCGACCCTCGCCTACTCCCTCGCGGGTCACCCCAAGTACACGATCACCGGCGGCACCGTCACCCTCGACGGCGAGGACGTCCTGGAGATGTCCGTCGACGAGCGCGCCCGCGCCGGCCTGTTCCTCGCGATGCAGTACCCGGTCGAGGTCCCGGGTGTGTCCGTGTCGAACTTCCTGCGCACCTCCGCCACGGCCGTCCGCGGCGAGGCCCCCAAGCTGCGCACCTGGGTGAAGGAGGTCAAGGAGGCCATGGAGCGCCTCCACATCGACCCCGCCTTCGCCGAGCGCAACGTCAACGAGGGCTTCTCCGGCGGTGAGAAGAAGCGCCACGAGATCCTCCAGCTGGAGCTGCTCAAGCCGAAGGTCGCGATCCTCGACGAGACCGACTCCGGCCTGGACGTCGACGCCCTGCGCGTCGTGTCCGAGGGCGTCAACCGCGTCCGCGAGACGGGCGAGGTCGGCACGCTGCTGATCACGCACTACACGCGCATCCTGCGCTACATCAAGCCCGATTACGTCCACGTCTTCTCCGGCGGCCGGATCGTCGAGTCCGGCGGCGCCGAGCTCGCCGACAAGCTGGAGAACGAGGGCTACGAGGTCTACACGAAGGGTGGCGTATCCGCGTGACACAGCTGCCGGGCCTCCTCGACACCGAGGCGATCCGCAAGGACTTCCCCATCCTGGACCGCCAGGTCCACGACGGCCGGAAGCTCGTGTACCTGGACAACGCGGCCACCAGCCAGAAGCCGCGCCAGGTGCTGGACGCACTCAGTGAGTACTACGAGCGCTACAACGCCAACGTCCACCGCGGTGTGCATGTGCTCGCCGAGGAGGCCACGGCGCTGTACGAGGGCGCGCGCGACAAGGTCGCGGCGTTCGTCAACGCGCCCTCGCGCGACGAGGTGATCTTCACCAAGAACGCCTCCGAGTCGCTCAACCTCGTGGCCAACATGCTGGGCTGGGCCGACGAGCCCTACCGCGTGGACTCCGAGACCGAGATCGTCATCACGGAGATGGAGCACCACTCCAACATCGTGCCGTGGCAGCTGCTCGCGCAGCGCACGGGCGCGAAGCTGAAGTGGTTCGGCCTCACCGACGACGGCCGCCTGGACCTGTCGAACATCGACGAGGTCATCACCGAGAAGACGAAGATCGTCTCCTTCGTGCTGGTCTCCAACATCCTCGGCACCCAGAACCCGGTCGAGGCGATCGTGCGCCGCGCCCAGGAGGTCGGCGCCCTGGTCTGCGTCGACGCCTCCCAGGCCGCCCCGCACATGCCGCTGGACGTGCAGGCCCTGCAGGCCGACTTCGTGGCCTTCACCGGCCACAAGATGTGCGGCCCGACCGGCATCGGCGTGCTGTGGGGCCGCCAGGAGCTGCTGGAGGACCTGCCTCCGTTCCTCGGCGGCGGCGAGATGATCGAGACGGTGTCGATGCACTCCTCGACCTACGCGCCGGCACCGCACAAGTTCGAGGCGGGCACGCCCCCGGTCGCCCAGGCGGTGGGTCTGGGCGCGGCGATCGACTACCTCGAGTCGATCGGCATGGACAAGATCCTCGCCCACGAGCACGCGCTCACCGAGTACGCGGTCAAGCGGCTGCTGGAGGTCCCCGACCTGCGCATCATCGGCCCCACCACGGCCGAGGAGCGCGGCGCGGCGATCTCCTTCACCCTCGGCGACATCCACCCGCACGACGTGGGCCAGGTCCTCGACGAGCAGGGCATCGCGGTCCGGGTCGGCCACCACTGCGCGCGGCCGGTCTGCCTGAGGTACGGAATTCCTGCGACCACGCGAGCGTCGTTCTATCTGTACTCCACGCCGGCCGAGATCGACGCGCTGATCGACGGCCTGGAGCACGTTCGGAACTTCTTCGGCTGAAGGGCGTGAGCTGAGACCGTGAAGCTGGACTCGATGTACCAGGAAGTCATCCTGGACCACTACAAGAACCCGCACGGGCGGGGCTTGCGGGATGGCGACGCCGAGGTGCACCACGTCAACCCGACGTGCGGCGACGAGATCACGCTGCGCGTGAAGTACGACGGCACGACGATCGAGGACGTCTCGTACGAGGGCCAGGGCTGTTCCATCAGCCAGGCCTCGGCGTCCGTGCTGAACGAACTGCTGGTCGGCAAGGAGCTGGCGGACGCGCGGAAGATCCAGGAGACCTTCCTGGAGCTGATGCAGTCGAAGGGGAAGCTCGAGCCCGACGACGCGATGGAGGACATCCTGGAGGACGCGGTCGCGTTCGCCGGGGTGTCCAAGTACCCGGCCCGGGTCAAGTGCGCCCTGTTGAGCTGGATGGCCTGGAAGGACGCGACGGCCCAGGTACTGGGCGGAGCCGACGCCGAGAAGGAGACGACGGCATGAGCGAGACCGTGGAGATGAAGCCGGCCTCGGAGGAGGAACTCCGTGAGGCCCTGATGGACGTCGTCGACCCTGAGCTGGGCATCGACGTCGTCAACCTGGGCCTGATCTACGGCATCCACGTCGACGAGTCGAACATCGCGACCGTCGACATGACCCTGACCTCGGCGGCCTGCCCGCTGACGGACGTCATCGAGGACCAGGCGAAGTCCGCCACGGACGGCCTCGTGAACGAGCTGCGCATCAACTGGGTCTGGATGCCGCCGTGGGGCCCGGACAAGATCACGGACGACGGCCGGGAGCAGCTTCGGGCGCTCGGGTTCAACGTCTGAGATCCACTGATCGACACAGGGGCGGCACCTTCCGGGGTGCCGCCCCTGCGTGTGTGGTCAGCCGAGCCCGGCCACCAGGTGGAACGCCGAGTCAGCGCGGTAGAGGTCGCTGTGCTCGTACGGCTCCAGGCGGAGCTGGAAGCTCCGGTGGCGGAGGAAGCGGCCGGGGTAGTTCACCGACTCCAGCATCGTCGCGCCCGCCACGGACGAGGGGCGGGGACAGAACGTGGCGTCCTGGCGGAAGAGGGCCGAGCCGTCGTCGGGGTTCGCGGCCAGGACGAAGTCGCGGTGGCGCAGGTAGCGGCCGTCCGCCGTGGTGAAGGACAGGCAGGAGGAGTCGGCCAGGCCGGGCACGCGCCGGAAGGTGGCGTCCGCGCGCTGCTGCCCGCTGGAGCCGATCCGGTCCAGCCGGACGTAGCCGTCGCGCACACGCCAGTAGCGGTCGGGGTAGTTGACCGACCGCAGGGACGTGCCGGTGGCCGCCGGGGGCGCCGGGGACTTCGCCGGAGGGCGCGAGGCGGTGGGCTTCGGGGCCTTCTCAGCGGGGTCCGGGCCGGGGGAGGCGCTGCCGGACGGTGCGCCCGTGGTGGGCGTGGAGGACGGGCGGCCGTCCTGCTCGCCGCGGTCCGGGCCCGCGCTCCGGGACGGGGTCGCGAAGGAGATCAGCCCGCCCGGCGCCGACGCGGCGAGCGCCGTCGGCTCCGCCACCCGCGGGGCCGACACGGCGGAGTCGTTCTCCATCACGGTCAGAGCCGTGACGCACGCGGTGATCGTGGCCAGGGCGAGGGCGCCCGCGAGCCACAGCCGCCGGGTTCCCGGCGCCCGGGTGGTGTCCGGGGCCCAGCCGCTCTCCCAGGGGCGGTCCTGTGGCGGCCGGGACTTGTCTGCTGGCATGCGCTGTACCTCCGGCGGGGCACCCTTGATGGCGACGCGGTTGTGGTGGCCCGGTGTGTGACCGGTGACACCGTAGTGGACCGCTGTGACTCCTGGGGCTCGTTTGGGGAGAGCGGTTTCCCGTGGATGCCCGGCCCCCGTTGTGTACGGGCGTACAGATCGATGTGTACGCTCGTACGCATGGGATACCTGCTGCTCGCCGGGGCCATCGCCGCCGAAGTGGGGGCGACCACCGCGATGAAGTACAGCGACGGCTTCAGCAGAGCCGTGCCGTCGCTGCTGACGGTCCTCGGCTACGTCCTCTCCTTCGCCCTGCTCGCGCAGACACTGAGGACCGTCTCCGTCGGCACGGCCTACGCCATCTGGGCCGGGGCCGGCACCGCCGCGATCGCCGGCATCGGAATCGTCTTCCTCGGCGAGGGCATGACCGCCGCCAAGGCCGCCGGGATCGCGCTGATCATCGCCGGGGTCGTCGTGCTGAACCTGGGAGGTGCCCACTGATGCCCCGGCGCCACGACCCCGAGCGGCGGCAGCGGATCATCGACGCGGCGATCCGGGTGGTGGCGGAGAAGGGCATCGCCGGGCTGAGCCACCGCACCGCCGCCGCCGAGGCGGACGTGCCGCTCGGCTCCACGACGTACCACTTCGCCACCCTCGACGAGCTCCTCGTCGCCGCCCTGCGCCAGGCCAACGAGGGCTTCGCCGAGGTGATCGCCGCGCGCGGCGGCCTGACGGACCCCCGCTCCGATCTGGCCGCCGAACTCGCCGGGTGGATCGGGGAGTGGCTCGCCGGTGACCGCACGGGGGTGGAGCTGGAGTACGAGCTGTACCTCGCCGCCCTGCGCAGACCGGCGCTGCGGCCCGTCGCCGCCGAGTGGGCCGAGGGCGTCGCCGCGCTGCTGGCCCGGCGCACGGACCCGGTGACCGCGCGGGCGCTGGTGGCGGTCATCGACGGCATCTGCCTGCAGGTGCTGCTCACGGAAACGCCGTACGACGAGGACTACGCGCGCGAGGTGCTGCGCCGGGTGACCGGCTGAACAGGGGGCGGGGGCGCTCGCACCCTGAGACGCCCTGCGCCCGGGTTAGCACCGACGCGCCCCGGCCGGTTAGGTTGCCCTCATGACCGACACGACTGCTCCTCGCACCACCGGCGCCGTGGCCGCCGGCCTCGCCACGATCGCCGCCGACGGCACCGTTCTCGACACCTGGTTCCCCGCGCCCGAGCTCACCGACGAGCCCGGCCCGTCCGGCACCGAGCGGCTGTCCGCCGAACGTGCCGCGGAGCTGCTCGGCGGCGGCGCCACCGCGGCGGTCGGCCCGGACGCCCGCCGGGGCGTCGAGGTGGTCGCGGTCCGCACGGTCATCGCCTCGCTCGACGAGAAGCCGGTCGACGCGCACGACGTCTACCTGCGCCTGCACCTGCTCTCGCACCGCCTGGTCAAGCCGCACGGCCAGAGCCTGGACGGCATCTTCGGCCACCTCGCCAACGTCGCCTGGACCTCGCTCGGCCCGGTCGCCGTCGACGACCTGGAGAAGGTGCGGCTCAACGCCCGCGCCGAGGGCCTGCACCTCCAGGTGACCTCCGTCGACAAGTTCCCGCGCATGACGGACTACGTGGCCCCCAAGGGCGTCCGCATCGCCGACGCCGACCGGGTCCGCCTCGGCGCGCACCTCGCCGAGGGCACCACCGTCATGCACGAGGGCTTCGTCAACTTCAACGCCGGCACGCTCGGCACGTCGATGGTCGAGGGCCGCATCTCCGCCGGGGTCGTCATCGGCGACGGCTCGGACATCGGCGGCGGCGCCTCCACCATGGGCACCCTGTCCGGCGGCGGCAACGTCATCATCTCCGTCGGCGAGCGCTGCCTGATCGGCGCCGAGGCGGGCGTCGGCATCGCCCTCGGCGACGAGTGCGTCGTCGAGGCGGGCCTCTACATCACCGCAGGCACCCGCGTCACCATGCCCGACGGCCAGATCGTCAAGGCCCGCGAGCTGTCCGGCGCCTCCCACATCCTCTTCCGCCGCAACTCGGTCACCGGCACCGTCGAGGCCCGGCCGAACAACGCGGTGTGGGGCGGTCTCAACGAGGTGCTGCACAGCCACAACTGACGCCCCGTACGGATGACCCGGCGTGACCTTCCGGTGGTTTTGGCAGATGAACGGGTGGACGCAGTGTCCGATCAGACGCCGAGACGACGAAACGAGGACCGGGGCATGAGGAACGAGCGGGGGCGGGCCGTGGGGCGGCTGGTGGCCGGGGTGGCCGCGCTGGTGGCGGTGTGCTGGATGCCGGTGGGCGCCGCGCACGCCGACGAGACCAACGCGCACTCGCACAACGGCCACCGGGTCGGCCTGCTCAACGTCAACGTCGGGCAGATCGACGACCCGGCGGAGGACGTGCTGGAGCACACGCTGCTGTTCGGCGACGGATACCTCTGGAACTGACGCCGGGAGCCGGTACGACGAGGGGCGGCCCTCACCGTGGACATCCGCGGTGGGGGCCGCCCCTGTTTCCTGTCCGGCCGGGTGGCATGGCCGGAGGCGGCCGGGCGCGTCCCAGGGAGTACGGGGAGCGGACACCGGGTCCGCCCCTGGGCAGAGCGAAGGTGACGATGGATGCCGAAGCACAGGAGAGCTTCCGGGAATTCGCGGCGAACCGGTCGTCCGCGCTGCTGAAGACGGCCGTCCTGCTCAGCGGCGGCGACCGGCACGCGGGCGAGGACCTGCTGCAGAACGCGCTGATCAAGGCGGCGGGCCGCTGGCACCGCATCGAGGAGCCCGAGGCGTACGTCCGGCAGATCCTCTACCGGCAGCAGGTCAGCCGCTGGCGGCTGAAGTGGCCGCGGCGCGAGCTGAGCGTCGCCGAGCCGCCGGACACCGGCACCGGCCAGGACGCCTCGGGTGCCGCCGAGTTGCGCCTGGTGATGCGCGGCGCCCTGGCCCGGCTGACCGCACGGCAGCGCACCGTGCTGGTGCTGCTCCCCCAAGCTCTCGACTTCGCTCGAGCAGGGGGTACCCCCAACTTCGAGGACCTGCCCGAGGGGGAGGTGGCCCGGATCCTGGGCTGCTCCGTCGGCAGCAGCTGCTCGCCTGGGCCGACGCGAAGTCGCTCGTCGCCTGGGACATCGGGGCGGACGGCAACGAGTACCGCCAGCGGCTGGTGCCCGTCGATGCCGGCGGCGGCAGAGCCGTCCCGCTCAGCGGCCTCCGCTCGCCGAAGGACAACACCGAGGGGCGGTGGCAGCCGGTGTTCGCCGAGCGGTGATCAGGTCGCGGTGAGATCCGCGTGCAGCGACAGCAGCGTGCGGGTCGTGGCGGGGGCGGCGGGGCGCAGCGGTGGGCGCACCGGGCCCGCGGGGAGGGCCAGGGCGTTCAGCAGCGCCTTGGCCGTGACGGCGCCCGGCAGGCCCGCCGACATGATCGCCTCGATGAGGGGGGTGGCCCGCTGCTGGAGGCGGGCCGCCTCCCGCGTCCGGCCCGCGTCGAAGGCGTCCAGGACGGCCCGCAGGTGGTCCGGGACCGCGTTGGCGACCGTGCTGACGTACCCCGAGCCGCCCACGGCGTACAGCGCCAGGTTGTGTTCGTCGCAGCCCGCGTAGTACGCCAGGTCCGTGCGGTCCAGGATCCGCTGGGCGGCCAGGAAGTCGTAGGAGCAGTCCTTGACGGCGACGATGCCGGGGTGCTCGGCGAGGCGCAGGAGCGTCTCCGGCTCGACGCGGGTGCCGGTGCGGGCGGGGATGTCGTAGAGCATCACGGGGATGCCCGTGGCGTCGGCGACCTCGCGGAAGTGGGCCTCGACCGCGTCCTGCGGTGGCCTGCTGTAGTACGGCGCCACCACCAGCAGGCCGTCCGCGCCCGCCTTCTGCGCCCCGCGGGCCAGCTCGACGGTGTGGCGGGTGTCCGGGGTGCCGACGCCCGCGACGATCGACGCCCGGTCGCCGACGGCCTCGCGGACGGCGGTGATCAGGGCGGACTTCTCGGCGTCCGTGGTCGTCGGGGACTCGCCGGTGGTGCCGGACAGGACGAGGCCGTCGCAGCCGTGGGCGACCAGGTGGACGGCGAGGCGCTGGGCGCCGTCGAGGTCCAGGGCGCCGGACGGGGTGAACGGGGTGATCATGGCGCAGAGGGCGCGGCCGAAGGGGGAGGGGAGGCTCATGGGAGTAGTCTCGGCGCCCCTTCCTCTTAGCTCCATTTAATTCTCCTGTCGTTTATTGTTAAGTGGTGCTTCAGTGTGCGTCGGCGAGCGGGAGGGCGTAGCCGGGGCGGTGTCCGGGTACTCGGGGGTCCCATGCCGAGAGGAGGCGGAACACCGTGACCGGGACCATGGATCATCGCGCCGCCGTGCGCGACGAGCACCACTCCGTGGGCGAACTCGTCGGACAGGCCGCGGAGCAGCTCTCCCGGCTCGTGCGGCAGGAAGTGGCTCTGGCCAAGGAGGAGATCGCCGCGAAAGGGCGGCGTGCGGGGCGGGGCGGCGGGCTGCTCGGGGCGGCGGGCGCCGTCGCGTACGCCGGGTTCCTCGCGCTGGCCGGGACCGGTGCCGCCGCGCTCTCGCTGGTGCTGCCCGTCTGGGCCGCGGCGCTCATCGTGACGGGGGTGCTGTTCGCCCTCGCGGCCGTGCTGGCCGCCGCCGGACGGGGGCAGTTGCGGCGGGCCGCGCCGCCGACGCCCGAGGTGACGCTGGAGAGTGTCCGGGCGGACGTGGAGACGATCAAGGAAAGGGCGCATCGATGACCGAACCGACGGGTGGGGCGAAGGGTCCCGACGAGCTGCGGGCGCAGATCGAACGGACGCGCACGGAACTCGGCGACACCGTGCAGGAGTTGGCCGGGAAGGCCGACGTGAAGGGCAGGGCGAAGGCCCGGGCCGCCGACCTCCGGGACAAGGCCGGGGCGATGACGGTGCAGCTGAAGAGCACCGCGGCGCATGCGGGGCACTCCGTGCAGGAACGGGCGGCGCACGCGGGGCCCGGGCCGGTGCGGACGGTCGTGCAGGCCGGGATGCGGCATCCCAAGCCGGTGCTGATGGCCGGGGCGGCCGCGGGAGTGGTGGCCGTCGGGGTGCTGCGGTGGAGGCATGCGCACGGGTATCGGTGAGTAGGCCTGCGGGTGTTCGTGGGTGCCTTCGGCTGCGGGCGCCTGCGGTGGCCTGTGGCTGCTGTGGCGGGGTGCTGACGCCGGGTTGTGGGCGGGAGAGAGTGAGTGCGGTGCCTGCGGCGGCCTGTGCGGCGTGGGTGGAGTGCGCGTCGCGCCTTCGCGTTGAGTTCGGGGCGGGGCCGCGCCCGGGGGTGTCCGTCCCCGGAACGGCGCGATGGGGTCGGATGCCGAGTCGCTGTCCGTCGACGCGCCATCCGCTGCGGGCGGACACCCCCCCGGCACGGCCCCTTCCGTGCGTGCTCGCGTGCGGGGGCTTCCGGGTGCGGCCCTTGACCTCAAGTCCGGTCGAGGTCGGAGGGTGGTGTGCGTCGTCATCTCGCGCACACGAGTGGAGAGTTCCATGCGGACCGAGCAGCATCCCGATCTCACCGACCCGCGGATCGGCGCCCCCTTCTTCAGCACCTGGCGGGTCGGCAGTCCCGAGCGGCAGGCGGAGACGGTGGAGGCGATCGCGCGTACCTGGGAGCGGCGGCCCTGGCCCGCGAACGGGCTGCTGGGGTACCACGTCTACGCCGGGCACGACGGGTCGACGCTGATGCACTACTCGCAGTGGAGCGGCGAGCAGGCGTTCGAGGCGTTCGTCAAGACGCACCGGCAGGAGCGCGTCGACGAGATCGACACGGCCGTGCCCGGGATCGAGCGGGTGGGGCTCGGGCGGTACCGGCGGTACCGGAGCCGGGAGCGGGCCGTGGGGGACGAGCGGGTGCCGGGGCTGGTCGTGACCGTGCGGGTCGACTTCGAGGCCGGGGAGCGGCGCGGGGAGTGGGTCGACCTCGTGCTGAAGGCACTGGGGGACGATCCGGAGGGGCACGCGGGGCTGGTGTCCGCCCACTTCCACCTGAGCACCGACGGCGGGCACGTGCTCAACTACGCCGAGTGGGAGAGCGCCGAGGCGTACGACCGGGCCCTTGCCGCGCCGTCCGGCGAGGCGTGGGAGCGGGTGCGGACGTATCCGGGAGTGGTGGGCTTCGCGGGCAGCCGGTACGCGCACGTTCTCGGGTTGCTGCCCGGGTGAAGGGGGCCGGCTGCGGGCCGGCCCCCTGCCGTGTCACGGGCGGAAGCGCAGGACCTGCGGGTCGTGGTCGCTGATCTGGTCGTGGAACTCCGCGTTGACGTGCACGCTGTCGTACTCGAAGTCGCAGCCGCGGCGGATCGACGGGCTGATCAGGATCTGGTCGAGAGCCTGGCTGTTGCCCTGGTAGACGTACGAGTAACGCTCGCCGCGGGGCAGCGACTTGATCGCCGACCACAGTTCGCCGCGGCCCTCGAGGAGCTCCGTGGTGCGCGAGAACTCGAAGTCGTTGATGTCGCCGAGCGTGACGACGTCCGCGTTCTTCTGGGTGTCGAGGATGTCCTTGACGAAGGCGTTCACCACGGTCGCCTGCTGGTGGCGCTGCGTCTCGGAGCTGCGGGACGGCGGCTGGTACTGCGAGGTCAGGGGCTGGTCGCCGCCCTTGGAGTTGAAGTGGTTGGCGATCACGAAGACCGTGCGGCCGCGGAAGACGAACTCGCCCGCCAGCGGCTTGCGGCTGTTCTCCCAGGCCGCGTCGGTGGGGGCGATGCGGCCGGGGCTGAGGGTCAGGTGCGCCTTGCCCCGGATCTTCGTCACGCCCGTCGCCGTGGTGGCGTCGCCGCCCGCGCGGTCGGTGAAGGACACGCGCTCCGGGTTGAACAGGAACGCCTGGCGGATGTTGCCGCCGGGCTGGCCGCCGTCGACGCCGTCGGCCGGGTCGATCGAGCGCCAGTCGTACCTCGGGCCGCCGGCCGCGACGATGGCGTCGATCAGCTTGCCGAGCGTCTCGTCGGCGGCGACCGTGCCGTCGTTCTTCGAGCCGTTGTTGTCCTGGATCTCCTCCAGGGACACGATGTCCGGCGACTGCAGGTTGTTCACGATCGCGGACGCGTGCGCGGTGAACGTGCCGTCGGACGGGTCGAGGTTCTCGACGTTGTAGGTGGCGACCGCCAGTTCGAAGGAGCGCTGCTTGCGGGTCGTCTCGCGCTCCAGGACGCCGCTCTTCAGCGTGCCGAGCTCACTGGCGACCAGGGTGTAGCCGCCGTACTGGCTGTAGTCGAGGGGGCCGGTGGTGGCGCCCTCCAGGGTGTCGCCGACGTTCGCCTTCGGGAAGGCCGCCGGTGCGCCGAGGGACTGGACCTGCAGGCGGCCCGTGTTCTGGGCGTCGTAGGAGCCGTAGACGGTGCCGCCGCGGCGGTTGCGGTTCTCGTGCGGCTTCACCGTCACCCAGAGCTCGGTGTACGGGTCGGTGGCGCCCACGACGCGGGTGTCGGCGACCCGGACCGTCATGCCCTCCAGCGACTCGTAGTAGTCCAGGGCGTACGTCGACGGGTCGAGGGGCAGGGCGTTGATCGAGCCGTTCGCCGCGTCGCCCTCGGGTGCGTAGGCGGCCGGGACCGAACGCGCGGTGACGGCCGTGGCGTCGGGCAGCGCGTTGCCGCCGGAGACGACGGTGGTCGTCGGCTTGGTGATCTCCGTCAGGGCCTGGTTGCCGGAGGCCGTGCCGCCGGGGACGTACTCGGAGACGGTGCCGCTGACCGTGACCGCGTCACCGACGGCGACCCCCTTGGGGGCGGAGCCGGTGAAGACGAAGACGCCCTCGCTGGTCGCCGGGTCGGCGTCGGGGTTCGGGTCCTGGATCCAGAAGCCGCGGGAGGAACCGTAGGACCGGATGCCGGTGACGATTCCGGCCACGTCGGTGACCTGCTTGCCGGCGTACGGGGACATCCGGGTGTTGCCCTGGATGTCGTGGACGCGCACCGACTCCGCGTGCGCGGGGGTGGTGAGGACGATGGTGGAGGCCGCGGAACACGCGGCGGCGACGGTGAGCGCGGCGAGGCGCGCGGACGACTTGCTCGGCAACGGGATTCCCTCCGGGGACGTGACAGGGCGCCGGGACGAGGGTGGTGCGTGGACTGTCTGCCGCTACCTGTGGGGCGGGCGGTTGACGCGCGTAGAGGGCGGTGGACGGGGCCTGTGGTGGGGGCAGCCCGGTGAACAAGTGTCCGCCGACTTCTACGCGCGTCAATCTCCAGCCTGTTCATGTCACTTGTCAAGGTTTCGGCCATGTACGGCGGCCGACGGGGAGATGAAGTGGGCGGCATGGGTGGAAATCCGTCTAGGCTGAGCGGTTGAGTCACCTGAGGCGCGCTAGGAGAAACAGCCGATGTCAGACAGCTCCCCCCTGCCGCCGGTGCGGCTGCACACCGAAGCGGAGCTGGCGCGCGACGCCCTGTCCACGCCGTTGCTGTCCCGGGCCGCCCGGCTCGCCCGCTGGGCCGGACCCGGCACCCGTGTCGACGCCGGAGGAGGGCTGGTCGACGAGCAGTTGCCCGCGGCCGCCGAGGCGCTCGGGCTGAGCGGGGACGACGCCGCCGCCGACGCCAGTGAGGCGTGGCGGGTGGCGGTGGACGCCGGGCTCGTCGAGGTCGTCGACGAGGAGGAGGGCACCGTCCGGGCGGGCCAGGACCTCGCGCTGCTCACCGGCGGCTCGCCGCAGGACGTGCTCACCGTGTGGCTCGCGGCCCTGGAGACCGTGCTCGCCGACGCGACCGTGCCCGACCTGGACGGACTGCTCGGCGACGACGGCGAGCCGGACCTGACCGCCCTCGACTGGGACCCCGAGGCCGAGGCCGAGTTCCTCGACGGCGTGCTCGGCAACCTCTATCTGCTCACCACCGGCGAGGACAGCCCCGGCGGCGCCCCGGTGCCGCTGCCGGCGCTGGCCGCCTCGGTGATCGTGCCCGGTGACATGAGCGAGCCCACCAACGACGTCCTGGAGCAGGTCTCCGACGCGATGATGCGGCTGGACGGCCAGTTCCGGATGCTGGAGCCGGTGGGCTTCGTCGCGTACCGGCCCGTCGACGAGGCACTCATGACCGACGCCGACGAGGAGCCCGCCGCGCCCGTCGACGACACCGACGTCTCCCGCTACGGCGTGGTCCGGCTCACCCCGCTCGGGCTGTACGGCATGCGCGCCCGGCTCCTGGAGGCCGGGTTCGACGCGCCGGCCGTCGGCGACCTCGCGGACAAGGGGGCCGACGTGCTGCTGGACGGCACGGCCGCGTTCCCGCCGGCGGCCGCGCAGGCCGAGACCGAGCAGTGGCTGGCCCGGCGCGAACCGCTCGCCGCCGCACGGGAGTTGCTGGCGGCGGCGCGCGGCGCGGACCCCGGGGCCCCGCTGCGGCGGCTGCGGTGCCAGCAGGCGCTGTCCCTCGTGGGCGCGTCGGCCGAACCGGCGCTGCGGGAGGTGCTGGACGACCCCGAGCTGGGCGGTCTCGCCCGGGTGTGGCTGACCGAGCACGGGGCGGCCGACGTGCCGGCGCCGTCCGAGGCGATGGTGTACTGGCTGACCATCGACACGCTGGCGGCGCAGCTCGCCGCGGAGGGCAACTCCGAGGAACTGCGGGCGCTGGTGCAGGGGCTGGCGCAGCAGCACAGCGGCTTCTTCGCGGCGGTGTGGCGGGTCGACCACCCCGCGACCGCCGACGTGCTGGAGGCGATGGGGCGGCTGCACCCCGACAAGAAGGTGGCGAAGGAAGCGCGGAAGGCCGCGTTCAAGGCGCGGTCGCAGCAGGGCGGCTGATCCCGGATCCGCGGGAGCGGCGTCGTCGCGGCTTGTCGCGCCGTTCCCCGCGCGCCCAGGACGCTGTTCAACCCTCGTTCACCTGTGAGCGGAACGGTGATGCCGCACGAGGTCCGCCACCCTCCACGGCATCCCCACCGTCACAGGAGACAGCATGTCGCTCACCCGCAGGGACTTCGCCAGAACCTCCGCGATCACCGGTGCCGGTGTCGCGCTGGCGGGCAGTGTCGGCGCTCTCGCCACCGCTCCGAACGCGCTGGCGTCGTACGACACGGAGAGCGCGGACGGGCCGGCGGACGCCCGCCACGGCGCCGGCTACGGGCCGCTCGTCCCCGACCCCGAGGGCATCCTCGCCCTGCCGGCCGGCTTCACGTACGAGATCCTCACGTACAGCGGCCGGACCAGGCTGGAGTCCGGTGAGTTCACTCCGTCCAACCACGACGGCACCGCCGCCTTCGACGGCCCGCGCGGCACCACCCTGCTCGTCAACAACCACGAGCTGAAGGGCCCGCGCGCCAACTGGAAGTACCCGGTCCCGCTCACCGAGGGCCTCGTCTACGACCCGGCCGCCTCCGGTGGCTGCACGGTCGTCGAGATCCGCCCCGACGGACGGGTCGCGGAGTGGGTCGGCATCGCCGGCACCTCCACCAACTGCGCCGGCGGACGCACCCCGTGGGACACCTGGCTGACCTGCGAGGAGAACTCCGACAAGGCCGGCGTCAACGGCATGACCAAGGACCACGGCTACGTCTTCGAGGTCGACCCCTGCGACCGGCGCGCCAACCGCGACCCCAAGCCGCTGAAGTTCTTCGGCCGCTACGACCACGAGGCCGTCGTCATCGACCCCCGGCGCGGCCACGCCTACCTCACCGAGGACGCCTCCAACCCCAACGGCCTGCTCTTCCGCTGGACCCCGCCGCGCGGATTCGCCCACGGCCCCGGGAAGTTCCGGGGGCTCGCCGACGACGCCGGGGTCCTCCAGGCGCCCAAGTGCTACGACTCCGGCGGCCGCTTCGTCGACGACCTGTCGCGCGCCACGAGGATCGGCACCGTGTACGGCGTCGACTGGGTCGACGTACCCGACCGCGACGCCCGCACGACGCCCGTGCGCAAGCAGTTCGGCGACGGCGAGATCACCCGCGCCCGCAAGCTGGAGGGCATGTGGTGGGGCGACGGCGGCGCCTACATCGTCTCCTCCTTCGCCCGCGCCGAGAGCCCCGCCCGGCACGACGGGCAGGTCTGGTTCTACGACCCCAGGCGCCGGACGCTGACGCTCAAGGTCCTGCTCGGCGTGAACCCCGACCCCTCCGCGGACGGCGCCCTCGACGGCCCCGACAACATCACCGTCTCCCCGTACGGCGGGCTGGTCATCGCCGAGGACGGGGAAGGCGTCCAGCACCTGTTCGGCGCCACCGACAGCGGCCGGACCTACCCCATCGCGCGCAACGAACTGAACATCGGCACCGCGGAGGAGCCGGAGTACAGCGAGTTCGCCGGCGTCACCTTCTCGCCCGACGGCCGCACCCTGTTCGCCGGCATCCAGACGCCCGGCATCCTGCTCGCCATCACCGGCCCCTGGAAGCGGCAGAAGCGCTAGGTAATTCGCTCGCAGTCCCGCGGCGGCGCCTCCTAGAGTGAGATCACAACGTCACGCACCTCCCGGTGCGATGGCGGCGGCTACTTCTCTTCCAAAGAATCCGACGCCGCCGCCGACTTGATCTCGGGAGGCGCAGCATCGGGTGGGTGCCCGGTGCGCAGGCGACGGTTACTTCCTTTGATCGGACGGTTGCGGGTTCGAGTCCCGTCGGCGACTTCGGGTCGCCGTAGCTCAATCGGTAGAGCTTCCGGATGAGTCCGTCGCCGACCCCTGTCCTCGGGCACCCTCCTTTTCCCTGCCGCGCCTCCCTCGAACACTCAGTGAATTCGGGGGAATTCATCATGGCGCGATTCAACGGCAAGGCGGCGCGGGCACGTCCCGTCTCGCGGGTGACGTCCACGGGGCGGGTGCTGCGCACGTACGAGGGCGGCCGGGGCCGCGAGCGGGACGCCCGGTCCGAGCTGTTCCTGCTCGCCGTGTCGAACTTCGTCTCCCAGCGGACCTTCTACGAGACCGGCGACGACCGCGACGACCGCTTCGCGCAGCTCGTACGCGAACTCGCCGTCACCGACCCGGAGTGGACGGCCGGCCTGCTCGGCTGGCTGCGCGGCGCGGGCAACCTGCGCACGGCCTCCCTGGTGGGCGCCGCCGAGTACGTCAAGGCACGCCTGGACGCGGGCGCGACCGGCGGTCCCGCCAACCGGCAGGTCGTCGACTCCGTGCTCCGGCGGCCCGACGAGCCCGGTGAACTGCTCGCGTACTGGACCACGCGGTACGGGCGCAACGTGCCCAAGCCGGTCAAGCGCGGCCTCGCCGACGCCGTGCGCCGGCTCTACCACGGCAAGGCGCTGCTGAAGTACGACACCGCCTCCAAGGGCTACCGCTTCGGCGACGTCCTCAACCTCGTGCACGCGGCCCCGGACCCGGACAAGCCGTGGCAGGGCGAGCTGTTCCGGTACGCGCTCGACCGGCGGCACCACCCGGACACCGCCGTGCCGCCCGCCTCCAGCCGGACGCTGGTCGCGCACCGCGCGCTGATGGCGCTGCCCGTCGAGGAGCGCCGGGCGCTGGTGACCTCCGAGGGCGGTGCCGAGCGGCTGGCCGAGGCCGGCATGACGTGGGAGATGCTGGCGGGCTGGCTTCAGGGGCCGATGGACAGGGCGGCCTGGGAGGCCGTCATCCCGTCCATGGGCACCATGGCGCTGGTGCGCAACCTGCGCAACTTCGACGAGGCCGGCGTCCGCGACGAGGTCGCCGAGCAGGTCGCCGCGCGGATCAGCGACCCGGCGGAGGTCGCGCGCTCGCGGCAGTTCCCCTTCCGCTACCTCGCCGCCTACCAGCACGCGCCGTCGCTGCGCTGGTCGTACCCGCTGGAGCGGGCGCTCGGTCACTCGCTGGCCAACGTGCCCGCGCTGCCAGGCCGGACGCTGGTGCTCGTGGACCGCTCCGGCTCGATGTTCTGGTCGCGGCTGTCCGACCGCTCGGAGCTCAACCGCGCCGACGCGGCGGCGATCTTCGGTACGGCCCTCGCGCTGCGGGCGGAGCGCGCGGACCTCGTCCAGTTCGGCTCGACGAGCGACCGCGTGCGGTTCCGCCCGGGCGAGTCGGTGCTGAGGATCCTCGACCGCTTCGGCGACCTGGGCGGCACCGACACCACGGAGGCGGTGCGCCGGCACTACAGGAAGCACGACCGGGTGCTGATCGTCACCGACGAGCAGTACACGCACCACCACCGGGGCGACCCCACCGAGCAGGTCCCGGCCGACGTGCCGGTCTACACCTGGAACCTCGCCGGGTACCGGGCGGGCCACGGTCCGTCGGGCACCGCGAACCGGCACACCTTCGGCGGGCTGTCGGACGCGGCCTTCCGCATGGTTCCGCTGATCGAGTCCTCCCGGAACGCCGACTGGCCCTGGGCGGCCTGAGACACCGTGGCCCGCACCACGTGGGGAGTGCGGGCCACGGCCCGGTCCGCTTTCTCCGGTCGGCTCTCTTGTGGGGCGGAGAACTGACATCTAACATTTCAGTTCATGGAGACCATGCGGCCCGTGCCCCGGACCCTGCTCAGGGACCGGGCGTACGAGGCGATCCGGGACGCCATCGTGGCCGGGGAGCTCGAACCGGGTGCGGTGGTGCGGGACGCGGAGCTCGCGGAGCGGCTCGGGCTGTCCCGGGCGCCGGTGCGGGAGGCGTTCTCCCGGCTGGTGGACGAGGGGCTGCTGGAGAGCAAGCCGCAGAGCTACACCCGTGTCACCCCGCTCACGGCCTCCGACGTCCGGGACGCCGCCGCCGTGGTCGGCGCGATGCACGAACTGGTCACGCGGGTCGCCGTCCCCCGGCTGACCGACACGGACCTCGCGGCGATGCGGGCCGCCAACGAGCGGTTCGCCGCCGCCGTGGGCGGCGCGGACGTCGACGCCGCCCTGCGCGCCGACGACGCACTCCACGACGTCCTCGTCCGCGTGAGCGGCAACCGCGCCGCCGCCGCGACCGTCGCCCGCTACACCCCTCTCATCCGCCGCCTGGAGCGACGGCGCTTCGGCGAGGGGGGCAGCTGCCGCTCGGCCGGGCTGCACGAGCGGCTCATCGAGGCCTGCGCGGCCGGTGACACGGCCGAGGCGGTCCGCGTCACGGCGGAGATCTGGCGGGGGCTCGAAGAACTCGCCGACTGAGACCAGCCCCCACCCCGGGAGGACCCGTGTCCCTTTCCTCGTACGCCCGTTACCCCCTGCTCTTCGGACCCTCGCCCGTGCACCGTCTGGAACGCCTGACCGCGCACCTCGGCGGGGCCTGTCTCTGGGCCAAGCGCGAGGACTGCAACTCCGGGATCGCCTACGGCGGCAACAAGACCCGCAAGCTGGAGTACCTGGTCGCCGACGCCCTCGCCCAGGGCTGCGACACGCTCGTGTCGATCGGCGGGGTGCAGTCCAACCACACCCGCCAGGTCGCCGCCGTCGCCGCCCGGGCCGGGCTCAGGTGCGTGCTCGTGCAGGAGAGCTGGGTCGACTGGCCGGACGCGGTGTACGACAAGGTCGGCAACATCCTGGTCAGCCGGCTCGCCGGGGCCGACGTACGGCTGGTGCGGGCCGGGTTCGGCATCGGCTTCAAGGAGAGCTGGGAGCAGGCGCTGCGGGAGGTCGAGGAGGCGGGCGGAAAGCCGTACGCCATCCCGGCCGGGGCCTCCGACCATCCGCTCGGCGGGCTCGGTTTCGCCGGCTGGGCCCATGAAGTGGCGGAGCAGGAGCGGGAGCTGGGCGTCTTCTTCGACACCGTCGTGGTGTGCTCGGTGACCGGGTCGACGCAGGCCGGCATGGTCGCCGGGTTCGCCGCCCTGGAGGAGGCGGGCGGACGGCCCCGGCGCGTGCTCGGCGTCGACGCCTCCGCCAAACCGGCCGCCACCCGGTCCCAGATCGCCCGCATCGCCCACCGCACCGGGCAACTGATCGGTGTCAGGCGGGAGTTGACCGAGGCCGACGTCGAGCTGGACGAGCGGTACCACGCGGGCACGTACGGCGTCCCCGACGAGACCACGCTGGAGGCGATGCGGCTCGCCGCCCGCACGGAGGGGATGGTCACCGACCCCGTGTACGAGGGCAAGTCCATGGCCGGGATGATCGACCTGGTCTCCCGCGGCGAGATCGGCCCCGACTCCACGGTGCTGTACGCCCACCTGGGCGGTCAGCCCGCGCTGAACGCGTACAGCGCGCTGTTCTAGGCCGTGTCCGCGAGGAGGAGCGGGGCGCGGACCCCGCCTGGTTTTCGGCGGCGTGCGGAACGGACCGGCCGGGCCGGGAATGAACCGGCCGGCCGGCGGGTTGTCAGCCGTTACCCCGAGGCCGCCGAGGAGCCGAGATGCCCGAAGAACCAGCCGTCCGTGAGCTGCGTCTGGTCGTGACCGCGGACGACTACGACGCCGCCCTGCGCTTCTACCGGGACGTCCTGGGGCTGACCGAACGGGAGGCGTTCGCCTCGCCGGACGGGCGGGTCACCATCCTGGAGGCCGGGCGGGCCACGCTGGAGCTGACCGATCCGAACCACGCCGCGTTCATCGACGAGGTCGAGGTCGGCCGGCGGGTCGCCGGGCACGTCCGGGTCGCCTTCCAGGTCGACGACTCCGCCGCCGCCACCGCGCGGCTCGCCGCCGCCGGGGCCGAGGTCCTCGCCGAGCCGGTCCGGACCCCCTGGAACTCGCTGAACTCCCGTCTGGAAGCCCCCGGCGCCCTCCAGTTGACCCTGTTCACCGAGCTGGACGACTGAGAGGCGGGGGGCCTGCCGGCACCCGGCCGACCTGCGACGCCTTCGGCGGCCGGGAGCCGGGCCGTGCCCGCCGCCGGATACAGTGCTCGCCATGTGGACGGACGATCAGCGCGCGGAGCCGGAGCCCGACCGGCCCGGCGGTGAGCGGCGCCGGGCAACCATCCACGACGTCGCGCGGCTGGCCGGGGTGTCACGGCAGACGGTCTCCCGCGCGGTCAACGACAAGGGGGAGATCGCCCCGGGCACCAGGGAACGGGTGCTGCAGGCGGCGCGGCTGCTGGACTACCGGCCCAGCCGGTTCGCGCGCGGGCTCGTCCAGAAGGGGGCGGTCACCGCCGGACTGGTCATCCCGGACCTGCGCAACCCCTTCTTCCCCGAGGTGGCCGCGGGAGTGCTGGAGGCGGCCGAGCAGCGCGGCTGGCAGGTCGTCGTGTGGGACTCCCGGATGGACGAGACGCGGGAGCGGCAGGCCCTCGACGTCCTCTCCCACCAGGCGGACGCGGTGGTCGGCTACTTCAGGGACCCGGACGAGGTGCTCGCCCGGCACCTCGGCGGCGTGCCGCTGGTGCTGCTGGAGCGCGGCCCGCACCAGACCCGGTTCGCCGCCGTCGGCACGGACGCCGCCACCGGAGTCGAACATGGCGTGCGCCATCTGCACGGGGCGGGGCACCGCAGGATCGGCATGCTCGACGGCGCGCACGGCCCCGAACCCCGCCGGCGGGCCTTCCTGGAACAGGCGCGGCGGCTCGGGCTCCCGGTCGACGAGGGCTGGGTCGTCACCTGTCCCGAGCACAGCGTGGCGGGGGGCGAGGCCGGGATGGAGCGGCTGCTGCGGGACCGGCCCGAGGTGACCGCGGTGTTCGGGTTCAACGACCTGATCGCGGTCGGGGCGATACGCACCGCCCGCCGCCACGGCCGGAGCGTTCCGCGGGATCTGGCCGTGCTGGGCTTCGACGGACTCTCCCTGGGCGAACTGGTGGAGCCCGCCCTGACCACCCTGCACATCGACAAGCGGCGGCTGGGACGGCTGGCCGTGGAGCAGGTGGCCCGGCTACGTGCCGGCGAGGAGCCGCTGCGGGGCCCGGACGCCTGGGTGACGCCCGAGCTCCTGGTGCGCGCGTCCACCTGACCGGGCCGCCGGTCGCCGCCGGGCTCGCGGGACGCCGTTGTCGGTATGGTGCGCAGAGAGTTCCCCTTTTGTGGAGGAGTGGCTGCGTGGCGCAGGTCAGGCCCATGCGGGCGGATGCTCGGCGCAACTACGAGCGGCTGCTGAAGGTGGCGGTGCAGGCGTTCGCCGAGCACGGGGAGAGCGCGTCGCTCGACGACATCGCCAAGCGGGCCGGGGTGGGGTCCGGCACGCTGTACCGGCACTTCCCGACCCGGCACGCCCTGCTGGAGGCCGTCTATCTGGACCGCATCCAGACGATCGCGGGGCGGGCCGACGCACTCGCGGCCGCTCTGCCGCCGGGCGAGGCACTCGTGGAGTGGCTGTACGAACTCGGCGCCGGACTCGTCCGGATGCGCGGCCTGAAGGCCCTGCTCGGCCCGGCCGTCACGGAGGGCGGCCCGACGGTGGCGACGGCCTGCGGGGACGCGGTGAACGGCGCGGCGGCCCGGCTGGTCCGGGCGGCCCAGCGGGAGGGCACACTGCGCGGCGACGTCGAGCCGGTCGAGGTGCTGCGCCTGGCCCACGGCGTGGCGACGGCGTCGGAGCTGGCGGACGGCGAGGGCGGACAGCTCCGGCGGTATCTGTCGCTGCTGACGGAAGGGCTGCGCCCGCGCGACGGCGAGCGCTGAGGCGGCGACGGGGAAGCGCTGAGGCGGCGAAGGGGAGGCTGGACGTCTACCGCCCCAGGGGAGGCGACGGGGCGCCGGGCCGTACGTGAGGGCCGCGCGCGGGGACCGTACGTAAGGGCCGCGCGCGGGGGCCGTACATCAGGGCCGGACGCAAAGGCCGGGCCCGGGGGGCCGGGCGCGGGGGCGAAGCCCGCGGGTCCGGTGGCCGGCGTGGGGCGGGCTCAGGGCCGCAGTGCCGGGACCGCTCGCTCATCAGCGCGCACGGACACCCCCGCCGCCCGGGCACCCCGCCAGGTCGGCCGCGGCGGGGTGCCCCGGGTGACGAGCGGCGGGCGCGGAGGTACGCGGCCCCGGACACGCGAACGGCCGGCTCCCCGTCCGTGTCACGGGCGTTCACCCCGGGCCCGCGCCCGGGCCACAGGGAGCACGCGAGGGCCGAGGAGCGCCCCCGCAGTCCCGCGGCGCGGGCGGCGTCACAGCGCCTGGGCCGCCGGCTTCACCATCCCCCTCACCGTGCGGGACTTCACGAAGTCGCCCATGGCCGTCATGTCCCACTCGCCGGAGAACTGGCGGATCAGCTTGGCCATCATCACGCCCGTCTGCGGCTCGGCGCTCGTGAGGTCGAAGCGGACCAGCTCCTCGCCGGTCGTCGCGTCCAGCAGGCGGCAGTACGCCTTGGCGACCTCGGTGAACTTCTGGCCGGAGAAGGAGTTGACCGTGAAGACCAGGCCGGTGACCTCCTGGGGCAGGCGGCCGAGGTCGACCGTGATGACCTCGTCGTCACCGCCGCCCTCGCCCGTGAGGTTGTCACCGGAGTGCCGGATCGCGCCGCCGACGATCTGCAGCTTGCCGAAGTAGCAGCTGTCGATGTGGTTGCGCTGCGGCCCGTAGGCGATGACCGAGGCGTCCAGGTCGATGTCCTTGCCGCGGTACGCCGGCTCCCAGCCGAGGCCCATCTGCACCTGGGAGAGCAGAGGGCGGCCGCCCTTGATGAGGGAGACCGTCTGGTTCTTCTGGAGGCTGACGCGCCCCTTGTCGAGGTTGATCTTCCCGGCGCCGGGCGCGGCGGCGGGCGGGGGCGGAGTGGCGGGGGCGGCCGGGGCCGCGGCGGGCGTGGAGACGGGCGGGGCGGGCGGCTGCGCGGGGGCCGGCGGCGGGGTCACGGGCTGGGCCGGGGCGGCCGCCGGCTCCTCCACCGAGACACCGAAGTCCGTGGCGATACCCGCCAGGCCGTTGGCGTAGCCCTGGCCGACCGCGCGGGCCTTCCACTGGCCGGCCCGCAGGTAGATCTCCACGATCACCAGGGCCGTCTCGCTGCCGAGCTGCGGCGGCGTGAAGGTGGCCAGGACGGAGCCGTCGTCCGCGTTGCGGATCGTGGCCGTCGGCTCGATGCCCTGGAAGGACTGGCCCGCGGCGTCCGGGCTGGCCGTGACGGCGATCTTCTCGATGCCCGGGGGGAGGGCGGCCGTGTCGACCGTGATCGCGTCGGGGGCGGTGCCGCCGCCCGAGCGGTACGTCACGCCCGGGCCCGACGGCTGGTTGTAGAAGATGAAGTCGTCGTCGGAGCGCACCTTGCCGTCGGCGGTGAGCAGCAGGCCCGAAACGTCGAGCCGCACCGGGGCGGCGACGTCCACCGTCACGCGGGCGGCGGACAGGGGGATGTTCGAGCCGGGGGTCATAGCTGTCATGCCCCGTGAACGAGCGAGGCGGTTTTGCCGTTCCCTTACCCTGCGCCCAATCGGGTCAGCGGCGGTTGCGGGGGTGGTCGCGGGCGGTGCGTTCGTTTCCGCGCTTGTAGTCGCCGGTCCAGCGGGCCATGACGAGCTGCGGGTCGGACGCCTCGACCTCGGCGAGGAACCGCGCGGCCCGGGGGCCGTTCAGGGTGGTGGCGTGGCGGCCGTGGTGGGTGATGCGGACGGTGCCGCCCGCGTGCTGCTCGTAGGCGAAGTCCCGTGGTCGTGGCATGCCGTGAGCCTACGGGCGGGGAGGCAGGCGTCCCACCGGTTTTCGCCTGCCCCGCCCGCGGGTGCCCGTGCCCTACGGCACGACCACGATCTTGCGGCCGACGCCCGCCGCGAACTGCTCCAGCGCCTCGGGGTAGCGCTCCAGCGGGATGCGGTCGCTGATGAAGACCTCGGGGTCGAGGACGCCGTTCGCGAAGAGTTCCGCCGCCCGCTCGAAGCTGTGCAGCACCGCCATCGAGCCGGTGATGGTGATCTCCTGGTTGTAGATGCGGTACGGGTCGATCGTCACGCGGGTCGCGTAGTCGGCCACGCCGAACTGCAGGAACGTGCCCGCCTTCGCCACCCGGTCCAGGCCGTCCTGGATCGCCGCCGCGTTGCCGGTGGCGTCGACGACCAGGTCCCAGCCCTGCGGGCGGTCGAGTTCGTCCGGGTTCGCCGCCGCGGCCGAGACGCCGAGGCGGCGGGCCGTCTCCAGCCGGGCCGGGTTCACGTCGACGACGTCCACGCTCGCCGCGCCCGTGCGCTTGGCCAGCTCCAGCATCATCAGGCCCATGGTGCCGGAGCCGTAGATCAGCACGTGCGCACCGAGGCGGGACTGCAGCACGTCGTAGCCGCGCACCGCGCAGGACAGCGGCTCCACGAGCGCCGCGTCCTCGGTGCGGACGTGGTCGGGCAGCTTCACGCAGTTCGCCACGGGGGCGACGGCGTACTGCGCGGCCCCGCCGGCCGTCGTCACGCCGATCGCCGCCCAGCGCTCGCAGAGGTTGTTGTGGCCGGTACGGCAGTAGCGGCACTCGTAGCAGTACAGGGACGGGTCGACCGCGACCCGGTCGCCCACCGACAGCTCCGTGACCCGGGTGCCGACGCCGACCACCTCGCCCGCGAACTCGTGCCCGGGCACGATCGGGAGCTTCGGGGCGAACTCACCCTGGAGGATGTGCAGGTCCGTGCCGCACAGCCCGCAGGCCGCGACCTCGACGACGACCTCCCGCGGCCCTGGCGTCGGGTCCGGGACCTCGGCGACGACGGCCTTGCCCACGGACTCGATGACGGCGGCCTTCATTTCACGGCTCCCAACGACAGGCCCTGGACCAGCTTGTCCTGGGCGGCGAACCCCGCGGCGAGCACCGGCAGGGAGATGACGAGCGACGCGGCGCACACCTTCGCCAGGAACAGGCCCTGGCTGGTGATGAAGCCGGTCAGGAAGACGGGGGCGGTCTCGGCGACCACGCCCGTCAGCACCCGGGCGAAGAGCAGCTCGTTCCAGCTGAAGATGAAGCAGATCAGGGCCGTCGCGGCGATGCCCGGGAGGGCCATCGGGGCCACGATCCGCGCCAGGACCGTCGGCAGCCTGGCCCCGTCCACCCGCGCGGCCTCGATGACGGCGACCGGGATCTCGGCGAGGAACGACTGCATCATCCACACCGCGATCGGCAGGTTCATGGAGGTGTAGAGGATGACCAGCAGCCAGATGTTGTCGAGCATCCCCGCGTTCTTCGCGAACAGGTAGATCGGCAGCAGGCCCGCCACGACCGGCAGCATCTTGGTGGACAGGAAGAAGAACAGCACGTCCGTCCACTTGCGGACGCGGTTGATCGACAGCGCGTAGGCGGCCGGCAGGGCCAGGAGCAGGACCAGCAGCGTGGAGGCGACCGACGCGACGGTCGAGTTGATCAGGGCCGGCCAGGGGCTGGCGCCGCCGCCCGCGCCGAAGAACTCGCGGTAGCCGTCCAGGGTCAGGGCCGCTGCGAAGGACGGGGGGTTGGTCGCCGCGTCCGCCTCCGAGTGGAAGGACGTCAGCGCCATCCACGCGACGGGCAGGAAGAACGCGATGCCGAGCAGCCAGGCCAGCAGGCCCAGGCCCGCTCCCTTGCCACGGACGCGGCGGGCACGCAGGGCGTTCGTGCTCATGCGCGGGACACCTCCTCGCGGAACAGGGACGACACCACGCGCAGGGCGAAGGTCGCGATGATGATCGAGCCGATGACGACCAGGACGCCGGCGGCCGAGGCGAGGCCGTTCTCGTGGGCCTGGTAGAAGGTCTGGTAGACGGTGTAGGGCAGGTTGGCGGTGCCCAGGCCGCCGGACGTGATCGTGAAGACCGCGTCGAAGTTCTGGACGATGTAGATCGAGCCGAGCAGGGCGCCGAGTTCGAGGTAGCGGCGCAGGTGCGGCAGCGTCAGATGGACGAAGATCTGCCAGTCGCTCGCGCCGTCGACCCGGGCCGCCTCGACCTGCTCGTGGTCGCGGCTCTGCAGGCCGGCGAGCAGGATCAGCATCATGAACGGCGTCCACTGCCAGACGAGCGAGGCCTCGACGGCGAGCAGCGGCATGCTGGAGATCCAGTCGGGCTGTGGCCCGCCCACATAGTGCAACAACCCATTGAACAGGCCGTATTCCGGGTTGTAGAGCACATGCTTCCAGAGCAGGGCCGCCGCGACCGGCACCACCAGGAAGGGCGCGATCAGCAGGGTCCGTACGATGCCCCGGCCGCGGAACTTCCGGTCCAGCAGCAGTGCCAGGGCCAGTCCGAGCACCAGGCTGGCCAGCACCACCGCCACCGTCAGCAGCACGGTCGTCCACACCGAGTGGCGCAGGTCCGGGTCGGTGAGGACCTCCTGGTAGTTGTCGAGGCCGGCGAAGTGGCGGGCCTCGGGGTAGAGGCTGTTCCAGTCGAAGAAGGAGATCACCAGCGTGGCCACGAAGGGCAGCTGGGTGACGGCGATCATGAAGATCAGGGCGGGGAGCAGCGGGGCCCGCGTGGCCCATGCGCGCAGCCGGGCGGAGGGCCGGCGGACCGGTGTGCGGATCTCGGGTTCGGCCACGGGGGCCGTGGTCGTGGCGGTCATCGTCCCTCGTACTCCTCGGAGATCTTCTCGGCGAGCTGCTGGGACTTCCTCAGGGCCGAGTCGACGGACTGGCGTCCGGCGATGGCCGCGCTGATCTCCTGGGAGACCTTGGTGCCGAGGTCGGTGAACTCGGGGATCCCGACGAACTGGATGCCGGGCGCGGGCCGCGGCTGCACACCGGGATCGCTTGGCCGGGCCTCCTCGATGGCCTCCTTGGTCATCTCCTGGAAGGCGCCGGCCTCCTTGCGGTAGGCGGGGTTGGCGTACGTCGACGCCCGCTTGCCGGCCGGGACGTTCGACCAGCCGATCTTGTCGCCGACCAGCTGCTCGTACTCCTTGCCGGACGCCCAGGAGACGAACTTCCAGGCGTTGTCCGGGTTGCGGGAGGCCTTCTGGATGCCCCAGGCCCAGGTGTAGAGCCAGCCCGAGGACTCCGTCTTCTCGACCGGTGCCGGGGCGTAACCGATCTTGCCCTTGACCGGGGACTTCGCCGCCTCCAGGGAGCCGGCCGCCGAGGTGGCGTCGTACCACATGGCGACCTTGCCCTGGGTCATGTTGTTCAGGCACTCGGCGAAGCCGGCCTGGGCGGCGCCGGACTCGCCGTGCTCCCGCACCAGGTCGACATAGAACTTCGTCGCCTTCTTGAAGGCCGGGGAGTCGAGCCGCGCCTTCCAGTCCTTGTCGAACCAGGTGCCGCCGAAGGTGTTCACGACGGTGGTCAGGGGAGCCATGACCTCGCCCCAGCCGGGCAGTCCGCGCAGGCAGATGCCCTTCATGCCGGGCTCGGCGCCGTCCGCCTTCGCCGCGAGGTCCGCCACCTGCCGCCAGGTGGGGTGCGCGGGCATCGTCAGGCCCTGCTTCTCGAACACGTCCTTGCGGTACATCAGGAACGACGACTCGCCGTAGAAGGGCTGGCCGTACAGCTTGCCGTCCGCCGCGGTGAGCGACTGGCGCATCGGCTTGAGGACGTCCTGCTCGTCGTAGCCCGGGTCCTTGGCCACATAGCCGTTCATCTCGCGCAGCCAGCCGTTGCGGGCGTAGATCGGTATCTCGTAGTTGGACAGCGTGGCGACGTCGTACTGGCCGGCCTGGTTGGCGAAGTCCTGGCTGATCTTGTCGCGGACGTCGTTCTCGGGCAGGACGGTGAAGTTGACCTTGATGCCCGTCTCTTTCGTGAAGTGGGCGCGGGTCAGCTTCTGCAGCTCGACCATCTGCGGGTTGTTGACCATCAGGACGTTGATGGCGTCGCCGCCGGATCCGGCCCCGCCCGCGCCGACCCAGCAGCCGGAGAGCAGCGGGGCGAGCAGCGTCCCTGCGGCGGCCGCGGCGAGCGTGGCTCGCGGTGGCCGTCGTCGGCTCTGGGTTCGCATGGATCGCTCCTGGGATGTATGGGGAGATAAGGGGCAGCGCAGGGCGTGCTGCGCCCGGTGGGATGAGGGGATGGAGGTGCTCAGACGCGGATGACCTGCGGCCCGAGCAGGGAGTAGCGGTGGGCCTCGGCCGAGGGCAGCAGGGTGCTCGTCACGATCGTCTCCAGCGCGCCGATCTCGGCGAACCGGCAGAAGCTGACCGCTCCGAACTTGGTGTGGACGCCCGCGAACACCGTCCGGCGGGCGGCCCGGATCGCCTGGGCCTTGACCTCGCTGACGGCCGGATCGGGGGTGGTCAGGCCGTGCTCGCGGGAGATGCCGTTGGCGCCGATGAACGCGAGGTCGAGGACGAAGCCCGCGAGCATCTTCGTCGTCCAGTGGTCGACGGTGGCGAGGGTGCCGGAGCGGACCCGGCCGCCGAGCAGCAGCACGGAGACGTTGTCGGTCTCGGCCAGCGCGCCCGCGACCGGCAGGGACGCGGTGACCACGGTCAGCGGCCGGTCCCGGGGGAGTGCCTCGGCGATGAGCTGCGGGGTGAAGCCCTCGTCGACGAAGACGGTCTCGGCGTCCCCGAGCTGCTCGGCCGCGGCGGCCGCGATCCTGCGCTTCTCGGGGACGTGGCTGGTGGCGCGGAAGGCGAGCGTGGTCTCGAAGCCGGCGCTCTCCACGGGGTAGGCCCCGCCGTGGGTGCGGCGGAGCAGACCGTGGTCCTCCAGGACGCGCAGGTCCCGCCGTACGGTCTCCTTGGCCACACCCAGTTCGGCGGCGAGGACGGTGACGTCGACCGCGCCGTCGCGGCGGGCGGCCAGCACGATCTCGCGCTGGCGCTCTTCCGCCGTCCTCGTGCTCATGCCGAGACCTGCCTTCCGCTGGTGCTGCCCGTTCGGGCCCGGTGCGGCCCGTGGGGGAATTTCTACAGCGGGGATGCGGCGGTGACCAGGCCTGTTGCGGACTCGATACTGCCCGGTTGTGCCCGTTCGGCGACGGGTCTGCCCGTCCCGGACCTGCGCGGGTGCCGGCCGGGGCGTGAGATCGGGCAGCTCTCGTGCCCGAACAGGGGGGCGGGCGGGCCCGTTCGGTGCCCGCCCGCCCCGGTTCGGCGACTCTTTCCGGTCAGTGCGGCCAGATCGGCGGGTCCGTCACGAAGTGGCCGCCGAGGTAGGCGTGCGCCTCGTTCTCCGGGTCCAGTTCGCCCTGTTCGGCGATGAGCTTCTCGGCCCACGGCTCGGAGTCGTCCTGCGGTTCGTAGCCGAGCGCCCGGGCGGTGCCGAGGTCCCACCACAGCCGGGTGTTGGCGGAGGAGCCGTGGACGACGGTGTGGCCGACGTGCTCGGCGGTCAGGGCGGCGTGGAAGAGGCGGGCGCCGTCGGCGGGGCTCATCCACACCGAGAGCATGCGCACGCTGGTCGGTTCGGGGAAGCAGGAGCCGATCCGCACCGAGACCGTCTCCAGGCCGTGCTTGTCCCAGTAGAGCTGGGCGAGGTCCTCGCCGAAGCACTTGGACAGGCCGTAGAAGGTGTCCGGGCGGCGCGGGGTGTCGACCGGGATGAGCGCGCCCGGATCAAGGGGTGTGTCGCCCTGGGGGCGCGGGGTGTAGCCGACGGCGTGGTTGGAGGAGGCGAAGACGATCCGGCCGACGCCCTCCTGGCGGGCGGCCTCGTAGAGGTGGTAGGTGCCCTCGATGTTCGCCGTGAGGATCTTCTCGAAGGGGGCTTCCAGGGAGATGCCCGCGAGGTGGATGATCGCGTCGACGCCCCGGACGGCCTCGCGCACGGCGTCCCGGTCGGCGAGGTCCGCGGTGATGGCGTCCGGTGCGCCCGCGATCGGGCGCACGTCGAGCAGGCGCAGCTCGTAGCCGTAGGCGGGGAGCAGGTCCCGCATGAGGGTGCCGAGTCCGCCGGCGGCGCCGGTGAGCAGGACGGTGCGGGGAGCGGGCATCCTCGGTTCTCCTTGATCGCCGACCATGCACATGGGCGCACGGCATTCATATGCGTGGACACGCTAAGGAGCCGGGACGACGCCCGTCAAGTGTGCGCGGTCGAGGTGAATCCGCTGGTGTGTCGCGGGTGTGCGCGCTTGACCGGCGCCGAGCGGGCGCCTTAGCGTGGACTCGTTCAGAAATATAGACGCCAGTCATGAATATGGAACCGGGAGAGCTCGTGACGTCAGCCCCTCTCGCCGCTCGACTCGACACCCCCAGCGGGCCGCTGTTCTTCCCGGTCACCGCCTACGGGTCCGACGGCTCGGTGGACCTCGACGCCTACCGCACCCATGTGCGGCGCGGCGTGGAGGCCGGAGCCGCCGCCGTGTTCGCCTGCTGCGGCACCGGCGAGTTCCACGCGCTCACCCCCGAGGAGTTCGACGCGTGCGTCCGGGCCGCCGTCGAGGCGGCCGAGGGGCGCGTGCCCGTTCTCGCGGGCACCGGGTACGGCACCGCCCTCGCCGTGCGCTACGCCCGGCTCGCCGAGGCGGCCGGGGCGGACGGGCTGCTCGCCCTGCCCCCGTACCTCGTCGTCGCCGCGCAGGAGGGGCTGCTGCGGCACTACCGGGAGGTCGCCGGCGCGACCGGCCTGCCGGTCATCGTCTACCAGCGCGACAACGCCGTCCTCACCCCCGCGACCGCCGTCGAACTCGCCCGCACGGACGGCGTCATCGGGCTCAAGGACGGGCTCGGCGACCTCGACCTGATGCAGCGGATCATCAGCGCCGTGCGCACCGAGGCCCCGGGCGACTTCCTCTACTTCAACGGCCTGCCCACCGCCGAGCAGACCCAGCTCGCCTACCGCGCCCTCGGCGTCACGCTCTACTCCTCCGCCGTGTTCTGCTTCGCACCCGAACTCGCCCTCGCCTTCCACCGGGCCCTGCGCACCGGCGACGACACGACCGTGCGCAGGCTGCTCGACGGCTTCTACCGCCCGTTCGTCGAACTGCGCGCCCAGGGCCGCGGCTACGCCGTCGCGCTGGTCAAGGCCGGCGTACGGCTGCGCGGACTCGACGTCGGGGAGGTGCGGCCCCCGCTGCACGAGCCGGCCGAGGATCATGTCAAGCAGCTCGCCGCGCTGATCGAGCGCGGCCACGCGCTGCTGGAGGAGGCCAAGTGAGGGCGTCGGCATTCGTCTACCCGTGGGACGTCAACGGGGACCCGGAGGCACCCGCGCGGATCGCCGCGCTCGGCGTGCGGCAGGTGACCCTCGCGGCCGCCTACCACTCCACGCGCGCCCTCACGCCCCGCCACCCGCGCCACCGCGTCGTCACCGCCGAGCACGCCGCCGTGCTGTATCCGGCGGACGGCCGCTGGGACGGGCGCGAGCTGCGCCCGTACCCGGCGGGTGACTGGGCCCCCGGCGACGCCTTCGGCGAGGCCGCCGCCGCCCTCGCGGACGCGGGTCTGGAGGTGTACACCTGGGTCGTCCTCGCGCACAACTCCCGTCTGGGCGCCGAGCACCCGGACACCTCCATCGTCAACGCCTACGGCGACCGCTACCCGTGGGCGCCGTGCATCGCCCAGCCCGGCACGCGCGCGTACCTGACCGACCTGGCGGCCGAGGCGGCCGTCCGGCCCGGGGCACGCGGCACCGAGCTGGAGTCCCTCGGCTGGTACGGGCTGCAGCATCTGCACGCCCACGACAAGACCGGCGGCGTCGGCCTCGGCGACGCCGGGCAGTACCTGATGTCGCTGTGCTTCTGCCCGTCCTGCCGCGAGGGCTACGGCGGGCACGGGCTGGACGCCGACGAACTGGCGGCCGCCGTACGGGCCGCGCTGGAGCCGGTCTGGCGGGGCGCGCCCTCCGACGGGGCCTGGACGGGCGTCGGGAAACTCCTCGGCGAGACGCTCGCGAACGCCACGCGCGCGTACCGCGACGACACCGCGCGCACGCTCCAGGAGCAGGCCGTGGCGGCGGTCCGGGCGGCCGCCCCGGAGGGCTTCCAGGTACTGCTGCACGCGGACCCGGTGTCGTACCACGTGGGCGCCAATGCCGGGGTGGACCCCGCGCACATCCTGTCCGTCGCGGACGGCGTGGTCGTGCCCTGCGCGGGCGGCACCGCCCCGCTGGCCCCCTTCGCCCGGCAGGCCCGCGAGAGCACCGTCATCGCCGCCAACTTCACCGTCGTCTCCGGCATGGGCGGCAGCCCGGGCACCCTCGCGTCGGACGCGGCGGAGGCGAGAGAGCTGGGCGCCACCGAACTGCGCCTGTATCACGCGGGGTTGGCGTCCGACGGCGACCTGGAGGCGGTGCGCTCGGCGCTCGCCGGGCTCTGAGGCCCGGAGGACTTCGGCCGCTGCCGGGGCCGCCGATCCCAGGTGCCCGGACTGGCGCGGGTGCCGGGCCTGTTTCGGGTGCCGGGCGTGTCTCGGGTGTCGAGCCCGTCTGGGGTGCCGGGCCTGTTTCGGGTGTCGAGCCCGTCTGGGGTGCCGGGCCTGTTTCGGGTGTCGAGCCCGTCTGGGGTGCCGGGCCTGTCTCGGGTGTCGAGCCTGTTTCGGGTGCCGGGCCCGTCTGGGGTGCCGGGCCTGTTTCGGGTGTCGAGCCCGTCTGGGGTGCCGGGCCTGTCGCAGGTGCCGGGCCCGTTTCTGGTGCGGGCCTGCCTGCCTCAGGTGTCCGGCCTGCTCCGGCACAGCGGCGCCGCCGTCAGCAGCAGGGCCGCGCCGGCGGCGGCCAGCACCACGCGGTGGCTCACCAGCTCGACCAGGGCGGCTCCGGCGGCCAGCCCGAGGACGTTCGGCGCGTGGACCAGGGTGTGCGCGGTGGCGGTGACCCGGCCCAGCAGCGGGCCGGGTGTCTCGCGCTGCACCGACGTCAGCGCGGCGATCAGCACGGCGGGCAGCCCCGCGCCGACCGCCGCGCTGCACACCAGCGCCACCGGGTCGGACGGCACCGCCCGCAGGGCCACCGCCACGGCCAGCAGGGCGATGCCGTACCCCGCGAAGCGCCGCGCGCCCCAGTGGCGCAGGGCGGCGCCGGAGAGCAGGCCGGCGGCCACCGACCCGGCGCCCTGCACGGCGTAGAGCACACCGGCGTGGGCGGGGGAGCGGCCGAGGTCGTCGACCACGGCGTAGACCATCGCCCCGTTCAGGCCGGCGCACAGCATGGTGGCGCCGCCCGCCAGGACGAGGGCGCGCAGCGCGGGGTGCGCCCACAGGTGCCGGACACCCTCGGCGGTCCGCCCCCGCGGTGTGCCGCCGGACGGGGCGGGCCGGTCCCCGGTGACGCGCAGCATCGCGTACAGCCCGGCGGCCAGCAGGAAGGTCGCCGCGTCCAGCAGGGCGACGCTCGCGCCCCCGTACGCCGCGAACAGGCCCGCGCCGGCCAGCGGGGCGAGGAGCTTCATGCCCTCGGTGGCGGTCATCCGCAGGCCGTTGAAGTCGCCCAGCAGGGAGGGCTCCACGGCGGTCGCGACCAGGGCCGACTCGGCCGCGTCGTGGACGACGCCCGCCGCCCCGTAGAGCAGCAGCACGGCGTACAGCAGCCACACGTCCCCCGGGGCGTCGACGGTGACCAGGGTGAGCAGGAGGGCGCCGAGGAACAGGTTCGTGCCGATCAGCAAGGGCTTGCGGCGGCCCCGGTCGGCGAGCGTGCCCAGCAAGGGCCCGGCCAAGGTGGGCAGCCACAGGGCCAGCGTGCACAGTGCGGCCAGGCCGTCCGAGCCGGTGAGGTCCTTGACCCACACCCCGGACGCCAGCCACAGCGCGGAGGTGCCGAAGCCGGAGACCACCACGCCGGACAGGTACAGGCCCGCGTCGCGGTCGCGCAGGACGCGCACCACGGGCCGGGTCGTCTTGGTCGTCATGCCCGCCCATCGTGGCGCTGAGGCCCGGGCGGGCGGATCGGGCAGATTCCCCAGCCGGACGGGCCGCGGGCGATGAGTTCCGGGGCCGGCATCGGTCTGCCTACCAGGATCCGCACTCCGAGGAGCAGCCATGACCGACACCACCGGGACGACCCCCACGACCCTCGACCTGGGACCGCAGGCGGCGGTCGTCGCACGACTCGCCGCCGGGGTCACCGACGAGCAGCTGGCCGCCGGGACGCCCTGTCCCCGGTACGCGGTACGCCACCTCCTCGGGCACCTCGCGGGACTGGCCGCCGCCTTCCGCGACGCCGCCCGCAAGGACCTCGGCGCCACGACCGACACCAGCCCGGACTCCGCGCTCCCCGACATCGGCCCCGGCTGGCGCGAGGAACTGCCCCGGGTGCTCGGCGAACTGGCCGAGGCCTGGCGCGACCCGGCCGCCTGGACCGGCATGACCCGGGCCGGCGGCGTCGACCTGCCCGGCGAGGTCGCGGGCCTGGTCGCCACCGACGAACTGGTCGTCCACGGCTGGGACCTGGCCCGCGCCACGGGCCAGCCGTACGACCCCGACCCGGCCGCGCTCCGGTCCTGCCTCGCCTTCCTGTCGGCGTCCGCCGACGATCCCGGCCGTGGCGCGATCTTCGGCCCGGTGGTCCCGGTCGCGCCGGACGCGCCGGAGCTGGACAGGGCGGTGGGGTTGAGCGGGCGGGAGCCGGGGTGGACGCCGGGGGCGTAGAAAGCCCGTGCCTCCGTACGCCGCGATCCGGGGTGGACGCCCGGGTCGCGGAACGACTGAGCCGCCGGTCAGCCGTACCTCCCCATCCTGCCGCGCTCCGATCTTGGATCCAGGGAAGGCCCCCAGGTCGTAGAAAGCGATTGCAGTTTCTTCTGTCGGAAGCATTGACGAAACAAACGCGCCCTCCTACCGTCATCGCGTCGTACTTCGTACGTCATATATGAGACGCGATACGCGAGATCCGATACGCGATCCATCGAGACGCGAGATCCGAGAGGCGCGCATGACCTCTGTGCCCACGCCGATCCCCTCCCGCACGCAGTACGTGCTGGAGGGGATCAAACACCGCATCCTGACCGGGCAGTTGACGCCGGGACAGGCGCTGGTCGAGACCGAGCTCGCCGCGCAGTTCGGGGTGTCGAAGACCCCCGTCCGGGAGGCGCTCAAGACCCTCGCCGGCACCGGGCTGGTCGTGATGAGCCAGTACAAGGGCGTCACGGTGCGCATGGTGGACGCGGACATGGCGCGCGAGGTCTACGACGTGCGGCTGCTGCTGGAGCCCGAGGCCCTGCGGCGGGCCGTGCAGCGCGGGGCCTCCCTGGACGCCGCCCGGGACGCCCTGACCCGGGCCGACGTCGCCACCGACACCGCCGAACGCTCCCTGGCCAACCGGGAGTTCCACCGCGCCCTGTACCTGCCGTGCGGCAACCCGCTGCTCGGCCGGATGCTCGACGAGGTCCGCGACCAGGCCGCCCTGGTCTCCGCCGTCGCCTGGGCCTCCTCGCCCTCCTGGGACCGGGAGGCCGGCGAGCACCGGGAGATCCTGCGGCTCGCCCTCGACGGCGACGCCGACGGCGCGGCGCGCGCCCTGCACGCCCACATCGCGTCCTTCGTGCGGCGCGCATTCCCGCAGGCAGCACTGGAACAGGAAGGTCAGGAATGAGCAGCGTGGCGTTCGAGACCCAGCGGGCGGCCCTGGCCGACGTGGTGGCGATCCCGGTGACCCCGTTCGCCGAGGACGGCTCCGTGGAGCAGGACACCTTCCGGTCCCTGCTGCGCCGTCTGCTCGACGGCGGCATCACCACCCTCACCCCCAACGGCAACACCGGCGAGTTCTACGCCCTCACCCCCGAGGAGCGCCGGCTGGTCACGGAACTGACCGTCGACGAGGCCGGGGAGCGGGCCGCGATCCTCGTCGGGGTCGGGCACGACGTCCCCACCGCCATCGCCTCCGCCCGGCACGCCCGCGAGCTCGGCGCGCAGATGGTGATGGTCCACCAGCCCGTCCACCCCTACGTCTCCCAGTCCGGCTGGGTCGACTACCACCGGGCCATCGCCGAGGCCGTGCCCGAGCTGGGCGTCGTGCCGTACATCCGCAACCCGCAGCTCACCGGGGCCCGGCTGGCCGAACTCGCCGACCACTGCCCGAACGTCATCGGCGTGAAGTACGCCGTCCCGGACGCCTCCCGGTTCGCCGCGTTCGCCCGGGACGCGGGTCTCGAGCGGTTCGTCTGGGTGGCCGGGCTCGCCGAGCCGTACGCCCCCTCCTACTTCTCCGCCGGCGCCACCGGCTTCACCTCGGGCCTGGTGAACGTCGCCCCGGCGGTCTCCCTGAACATGATCGAGGCGCTGCGCTCCGGCGACTACCCGGCCGCCATGAAGGTCTGGGAGCAGATCCGCCGCTTCGAGGAGCTGCGCGCCGACAGCGGGTCCGCCAACAACGTCACCGTCGTCAAGGAGGCGCTGGCCTCCCTCGGACTGTGCCGCCGCGAGGTCCGCCCGCCGAGCAGGCCGCTGCCCGAGGGCGAGCGGGCCGAGGTCGCCGCCATCGCCGCCGGGTGGTCGATATGACCGGCCGCAAGCGCCCCGAGGAGCTGCGCAGCCACCAGTGGTACGGGACCGAGGGGCTGCGCACCTTCAGCCACCGCGCCCGGACCCGCCAGCTCGGCTACCTGCCCGAGGAGCACCTGGGCAAGCCCGTCATCGCCGTCCTCAACACCTGGTCCGACATCAACCCCTGTCACGTCCACCTGCGCGACCGCGCGCAGGCCGTGAAGCGGGGCGTGTGGCAGGCCGGCGGCTTCCCGCTGGAGTTCCCGGTCTCCACGCTCAGCGAGACCTTCCAGAAGCCGACCCCGATGCTCTACCGCAACATGCTCGCCATGGAGACGGAGGAGCTGCTGCGGTCGTACCCGGTCGACGGGGCCGTGCTGATGGGCGGCTGCGACAAGTCGACGCCCGCCCTGCTCATGGGGGCCGCGTCGGTGGACCTGCCCGCCGTGTTCGTGCCGGCCGGGCCGATGCTGCCGGGCCACTGGCGCAACGAGGTCCTCGGCTCCGGCACCGACATGTGGAAGTACTGGGACGACAAGCGGGCCGGTGTCATCGGCGACTGCGAGATGCAGGAGCTGGAGAGCGGCCTCGCCCGCTCGCCGGGCCACTGCATGACGATGGGCACGGCCTCCACCCTGACCGCCGCCGCCGAGGCCCTCGGCGTCACCGTCCCGGGTGCCTCCAGCATCCCGGCCGTCGACTCCGGGCACGACCGGATGGCCGCCCGGGCGGGCATGACGATCGTCGAACTGGTCCACCGGGACCGGAAGCTGAGCGACATCCTCACCGCCGACGCCTTCCACGACGCCGTGACGACCGTGCTCGGGCTCGGCGGCTCCACCAACGCCGTGATCCACCTGATCGCCATGGCGGGCCGCGCGGGCGTCGAGCTCACCCTCGACGACTTCGACCGCATCGCCCGCACGGTCCCGGTGCTGGCCAACGTGCGGCCCGGCGGACAGACGTACCTGATGGAGGACTTCCACTTCGCGGGCGGTCTGCCCGGGTTCCTCTCCCGCATCACGGACCTGCTCCACCTGGACCGTCCGACCGTCTCGCACGACACCCTGCGCGAGCAGCTCGCGGGCGCCCGGGTGCACGACGACGACGTCATCCGCACCCGGGACAACCCGGTCGCGCCGGAGGGCGGGGTCGCCGTGCTGCGCGGCAACCTCTGCCCGGACGGCGCCGTCATCAAGCACATCGCCGCCGAGCCCCACCTGCTCAAGCACACCGGCCCCGCCGTGGTCTTCGACGACTACAGGACCATGCAGCGCACCATCAACGACCCGGCGCTCGGCATCACCCCCGACCATGTGCTCGTGCTGCGCAACGCCGGCCCCAAGGGCGGGCCGGGCATGCCCGAGTACGGGATGCTGCCGCTGCCCGACCACCTGCTCAAGCAGGGCGTCCGCGACATGGTCCGGATCTCCGACGCCCGGATGAGCGGCACGAGTTACGGCACCTGCGTCCTGCACGTGGCGCCCGAGTCGTACGTGGGCGGACCGCTCGCCCTCGTCCGCACCGGCGACCTCGTCACGCTCGACGTCGAGGCGCGCAGCCTGCACCTGCACGTGGACGACGAGGAACTGGAGCGGCGCAGGGCCGAGTGGACGCCGCCGCCCGCCCGGTACGAGCGCGGCTACGGCGCGCTCTACAACGAGCAGATCACGCAGGCCGACACCGGCTGCGACTTCGAGTTCCTCGCCCGCCCCGGCCGGGTCGCCGACCCGTACGCGGGCTGACCCCCCGCCACCGCACCACCGCCACCGCCCCGCCACCCCACCACCACCGCCCCGCCACCGCCCCACCCCGATCGCCGGCGGCACGCCGGGATCACCGCACAACTCAAGATCCCCCGCACCGCCCACCCGCCCCCGCACCACCCCACCCCGGGCAGAAAGCGCTTACCGTCCACGCATCGCCGCACGCAGTACCACGCCGTACCGAGAACGGAGAACAGTCATGGCCCAAGCCGCAGCCGTGGCGAAACCGCCCGCGCCACCCCGGCGGCGCCGTGCCTCCGCCACGCCGCGCAGGCTCCCGTACCTGCTGATCGCGCCGGCCGCCCTGCTCATGCTGGGCTTCATCGCCTACCCGGTCATCAGCGTCTTCTACTACAGCCTGCAGAACTACAACCCCACCAAGCCGTGGCGGAACGGATTCGCGGGCTTCGACAACTTCGTCCACGCCTTCACCGAGGACCCGATCTTCTGGGACACCCTGGTCTTCAGCGCCAAGTGGGTCTTCGTCGAGGTCGGCCTCCAGCTGCTGTTCGGTCTCGCGCTGGCCCTGATCGTCAACCAGACCTTCGTGGGCCGGGGCCTGGGACGCGCCCTGGTCTTCTCCCCGTGGGCCGTCTCCGGCGTGCTGACCTCCGCGATCTGGGTGCTGCTGTACAACTCCCAGACCGGCATCACCCGCTACCTCGCCGACCTCGGCATCGGCTCCTACGGGACCAGCTGGCTGTCGGACACCTCCACCGTGTTCCCGGCGGCGGTCGTGGCCGACCTGTGGCGAGGGGTGCCGTTCTTCGCGATCCTCATCCTCGCCGACCTCCAGTCCGTCTCGAAGGACCTCTACGAGGCCGCCGAGGTGGACGGCGCCAGCCGTATCAAGCAGTTCTGGCACATCACGCTGCCGCACCTGAAGGACGCCATCATCCTCTCCACGCTGCTGCGCGCGGTGTGGGAGTTCAACAACGTCGACCTGCTCTACACCCTGACCGGCGGCGGCCCCGCGGGCGAGACGACCACGCTGCCGCTGTACATCGCCAACACGTCCGTCGACGCCCACAACTTCGGCTACGCGTCGGCACTGACCACGGTGGCGTTCGTGATCCTGCTCTTCTGCTCGATGGTCTACCTGCGGCTGAGCAAGTTCGGAGGCGAGAAGTGAGCGTCAAGGAAGCCACCATGGCCGCGCCCCCTCCCGTGCGCACCACCCCCGCACCGCCGCGGCCCCCGAAGCGGAAGCGGGCCTGGGACGAGGCGCCCCGCTGGCAGATCTACCTGCCCCTGGGCATCTACCTGCTGTTCACCCTCGTCCCCTTCTACTGGATCCTGCTCTTCTCGCTCCGCCCGGCTGGCTCGACCTCGCTCGTGCCCTGGCCGGTCACCTTCGACCACTTCGAGAAGGTGTGGACGGACCGCAGCTTCGGCACCTATTTCGCCAACAGCGTCCTCGTCGGCGTCGCCACCCTGCTGATGACCACCCTCGTCGCGCTGGCCGGCGGCTACGCCCTCGCCCGGTTCGACTTCAAGGTCAAGCGGGCCTTCATGCTGGCCCTGCTGTGCTCCCAGTTCGTCCCCGGCGCCCTGCTGCTGGTGCCGCTGTTCGAGATCTTCGCCGAACTGCAGATGATCAACTCGCTCGGCAGCGTCATCCTCGCCGAGACGGTCTTCCAGCTGCCGCTGTCGATGATCCTCATCAGCAACTTCATCAAGAACGTGCCGTACTCCCTGGAGGAGGCGGCCTGGGTCGACGGCTGCAACCGCATGACGGCCTTCCGGATCGTGGTGCTGCCGCTGCTGCGGCCCGGCCTGATCGCCGTCGGCTCGTTCGCCTTCGTCCACTCCTGGAACCACTTCCTGTTCGCCCTGATGTTCCTGAACGCCCAGGACAAGCAGACGATCCCCGTCGGGCTCAACTCCCTGATGAGCGCCGACAGCGTCGACCTGGGGGCGCTCGCGGCGGGCGGCATCATCGCGGCCGTGCCGGTCGTGATCGTGTTCGCCTTCATCCAGAAGTGGCTGATCACCGGGTTCAGCGCGGGGGCGGTGAAGGGATGAGCACCGGACACCTGGCCGTCGCCTGCGCCCTGCCGCCGCGCGGACGGACCGACAGCGCCGCCGGCCGGGCCGCGGACCGGCGCGCGGGAGCGGGGAGGACCCCATGACCGGCCCCGGAACACGCGCCCGCACCGCCGGGCGGTCCGACGCCATGACCGCACCCCTGCCCGTCGTCCTCGCCGGCGCCCGCGGCCACGGCCGCTGGCACCTGGAGAACATCCGCCGCCTGCAGCGCGCGGGCCTGGTCCGGCTGGCCGGCGTCTGCGAGCTCACGCCGCTGACCGCCGAGGAACTCGGCGACCTGGGCACACCCGAGCAGTCCGCCGACTTCGGTGCGCTGCTGGACGCCACCGGCGCCGCGGTCGCGGTCATCTGCACCCCGATCCCGACCCACACCGACCTCGCCCTCACGGCGGCCGAGCGGGGCGTGCACCTCCTGCTGGAGAAGCCGCCCGCGCCCTCCTACGCCGAGTTCCGCCGCATGGCCGACGGGGTCGCCGCGGCCGGTGTCGTCTGCCAGATCGGCTTCCAGTCGCTGGGCTCGCACGCCGTGCCCGCCATCCGCGAGATGATCGCCCAGGGCGCGATCGGGCAGCTGGTCGGGCTCGGCGGGGCCGGTGCCTGGGTGCGCGACGAGGACTACTTCCGGCGGGCCGCCTGGGCGGGCAAGCGGCGGATGAACGGCGTCGACGTCGTCGACGGGGCGCTGACCAACCCCCTCGCCCACGCCGTCGCCACCGCCCTCGCCCTGGGCGGCAGCACCCGCGCCGAGGACGTCACCGGCATCGAGACGGAACTGCTGCGCGCCAACGCCATCGAGTCCGACGACACCTCCTGCGTGCGGATCACCACCGCGCAGGGCCACCCGGTGACCGTCGCCGCGACGCTGTGCGCCGAGGAGGCGGACGAGCCGTACGTCCTGGTGCACGGCAGCAGCGGCCGGATCACCTTCTGGTACAAGCAGGACCGGGTGCTGCTGCAGCGCGCGGACCACGGCCCGGAGGAGACCGAGCACGGCCGCACCGACCTGCTGGAGAACCTCGTCGGCCACCTCACCGGCGGCGAGGACCTGCTCGTCCCGCCGGACGCGACCGGCGCCTTCATGAAGGTCGTGGAGGCCATCCGCACCGCCCCCGACCCGGCACCGCTGCCGGACACCGCCTGGCACCGCGTCCCCGGCGGGAACCGCCGGGTCGTCCCCGGCATCGACGGGCTCGTCGCGGCCGCCGCCGACACCCTCTGCCTCTACTCCGAGCTCGGCGCCCCCTGGGCACCGGCCGCGGAGCACCTGCCGAAAGAGGTGAGCAACCGATGACCGGCAACGACACCACGGTCCTGCGCGTCGCGGGCCGGCCGGTCGGGCGCTACGTCACCCGGCCCGAGCTGCCCGCCCGGCTCTCCCCGCGCCCCTACCTCCACCCCGTCACCACCCTGGCCGGCACGGCGGTCACCGAGCTGAGCCCCGCCGACCACGCACACCACCTCGGCGTCGGTGTCGCCGTTCCCGACGTCGAGGGGTACAACTTCTGGGGCGGACGCACCTACGTCCGCGACCAGGGCCCGACCGAGCTGGACAACCACGGCACGCAGCGGCACGTCACCTTCCAGCTGCGCGACCCGGACGGCTTCGTGGAGGAGCTGCGCTGGGTCGCCGCGGGCGGCGAGCTGCTGCGCGAGCGCCGCACGGTCGCCGCCACCGAACTCACCGACACCGCCTGGGCGCTGGACCTCACCTTCTCCCTCACCAACGTCACGAAGGTGCCGCTGTCGATCGGCAGCCCCGCCACCAACGGCCGCCCGGGCGCCGCCTACGGCGGGTTCTTCTGGCGGGCCCGCAAGGAGCCCGCCGCGCCGGAGGTCTTCACGGCCGGCACCGAGGGCGAGGCCGAGGCGCACGGCAGCCGCGCCGACTGGCTCGCGATGACCGGCTCCGCATGGACGCTGGTCTTCGCCGGGGCCACCGAGCAGACCCGCAGGGACCCGTGGTTCGTGCGCACGGGTGAGTACCCGGGCGTGGGTTCGTCGCTCGCGTACGACGAACGGCTGCCGGTCCCGCCCGGGGAGACCGTGGTCCGCCGGGTCGTCACCGTCGTCGCCGACGGCCGTCTCGGCCGGGACGCCGCGGCGGCCCTCGTCCGCAAGGCGGTGAGCCCGTGACCGCCCCCGGCACGCCCCTGACCTCCGAGACCTACCGCAACCCGGTCCTGGACGCCGACTGGTCCGACCCGGACGTCGTCCGCGTCGACGACGACTTCTACCTGACCGCCTCCAGCTTCGGCCGCGTCCCCGGCCTGCCCCTGCTGCACTCCCGGGACCTGGTCAACTGGACGCTGGTCGGCCACGCCCTGGAACGGCTGGAACCCGCCGCGGAGTTCGCCGCGCCCCGGCACGACTGCGGCGTCTGGGCCCCGTCCCTGCGGTACCACGACGAACGCTTCTGGATCTTCTGGGGCGACCCCGACCGGGGCGTCTTCCAGATCAACGCCCCGCGGATCAGGGGCCCGTGGACCCGCCCGCACCTGCTCAAGGCCGGCAAGGGCCTCATCGACGCCTGCCCGCTGTGGGACGAGGAGACCGGCGAGGCCTATCTGGTCCACGCCTGGGCCAAGTCCCGCTCCGGCGTCAAGAACCGCCTCACCGGCCACCGCATGCGCCCCGACGGCACCGAACTCCTCGACGAGGGCAAGGTGATCGTCGACGGGGACCGCATCCCCGGCTGGTTCACCCTCGAAGGGCCCAAGCTCTACCGGCACGACGGCTGGTTCTGGATCCTCGCCCCCGCCGGCGGGGTGGAGACCGGCTGGCAGGGCGCCTTCCGCTCGCGCGGCTTCTTCGGGCCCTACGAGCGGCGGATCGTCCTGGAGCAGCAGGACACCGAGGTCAACGGCCCCCACCAGGGCGGCTGGGTGCGCACCCCGTCCGGCGAGGACTGGTTCCTGCACTTCCAGCAGCGCGGCCCCTACGGCCGGGTCGTCCACCTGCAGCCGATGCGCTGGGACGAGGACGGCTGGCCGGTGCTCGGGAACGACGGCGCACCCGTCGCCGTCCACCGCCGCCCGGACCTGCCGCCGCAGCCGCCCGCCGCCCCGGCCACCGACGACGACTTCCCGGGCGGCCGCCACGGCCGCCAGTGGCAGTGGACGGCCAACCCGGGCGAGGGCTGGGCCACCCAGCACTCCGCCGACGGACTGCGGCTGACCTGCCTCCGCTCGGCCGACGCCCACGACCTGCGCAGACTCCCCAACGTGCTCACCCAGCGGCTGCCCGGCAAGCCCTGCACGGCCGAGGTGGAGCTGCGGCTCGACAGCGACGAGCCCGGGGCGCGGGCCGGACTCGCGGTCCTCGGCGACGCGTTCTCCTGGATCGGACTGCAGCGCGGCCCGGACGGCACCGCGCACCTGGTGCACCGGTTCGCCGAGTCCGTCGCCGAGGCGGAACGCGACGCCGCACACCCGCGGCTCGCCCCCGAGGGCCGGGCCCGGCTGCGCATCGAGATCGGCGCGGGCGCGCGCTGCCGCTTCTCGGCGGACACCGGCGACGGCTTCCGGCCCTCCGGCCCGGTCTTCGCCGCCACCCCGTGGCGCTGGGTCGGCGCCCTGCTCGGCCTGGTCGCCCTCGCGCCCGCCGGCCAGGGACACGCCGGCACCGCGACGTTCACGCAGTTCAGAGTCACCCCCGTCTAGCCCACCCCGTACGCCCGTTGGGAGCCGCAATGACGCACTTCCGCAGCAAGCGCTTGTCGAGACCGGGACGGTCCGGCACGGTCGTGGCCGCCGTGCTCGGACTCGTCGCCGCGCTGGGTCTCGGAGCGCTCGGGGACGCCCAGGCGGCGCCCGCGGCGCGGACCGCGCCCGCGGCGGACCGCTTCACCGACCGGGCCCACGGCTTCGCCTCCCTCGCCGGTGGCACCACCGGCGGGGCGGGCGGCAAGGTCGTCACCGTCACCGACCAGGCCGCGCTGGCCGCGTACGCGGCGGCGGACGAGCCGTACGTCATCCGCGTCAAGGGCACCGTGACGATGGAGCCGTTCGGCACGGAGATACCCGTCGCCTCGGACAAGACCATCATCGGTGTGAGCGACACCGCCGAGATCGTGCACGGCGGCTTCACCCTCGACCCCGGCACGCACAACGTCGTCATCCGCAACCTCACCATCCGCGACACGGCCATCGAGGGCAACTGGGACTGCAAGGACACCGACTACGACGGCATCCGCCTCGACACCGCCCACCACGTGTGGATCGACCACATACGGTTCTCGCGGATCTGCGACGGCCAGCTCGACATCCGCAAGGACAGCGAGTACGTCACCGTCTCCCACAACCAGTTCACCGACAACAACAAGACCTTCGGCATCGGCTGGACCCCGAACGTCAGGACCCAGATCACCGTCGACCACAACTGGTTCCGGGGCACCAAGCAGCGCAACCCCTCCGCCGACAACTGCGCCTACGCGCACCTGTACAACAACTACTTCTCCGCGCAGCTCTCCGACGGCGACCCGGTGTGGACCTACGGCACCTGGTCGCGCGGCCGGACCAGGATGGTCATCGAGAACAGCTACTACGACGGCGTCCAGCACCCCTACCAGGCCGACGCCACCGCCGAGCTGGTGCAGCGCGGTTCGGTCCTCAAGGACACGACCGGCCGGCACGACGCCTGGGGCACGGCCTTCGACCCGCGCGCGTTCTACGACTACCGGCTCGACCCGGCCGCCGCCGTACCCGCGCTGGTGAAGCGGTTCTCCGGGCCGCAGCAGCGGATCGGCGGTCCGGTCGGGCTGCACGTGCCGGGCGCCTACCCGACCGTGCAGGCCGCGGTGGACGCCGTGCCCGAGGGCAACGACACCCCGGTGGTCATCGCCGTGGCCCCGGGCACCTACCGGGAGAAGGTCCACATCCCCGCGGGCAAGCCGCACATCGAGCTGCGCGGGACCGGCCGCGACCGGTCCGAGACCGTGATCGTCTTCGACACGCCCGCGGAGTACGGGGGTTCGACCGGCAGCGCCACCGTCCGGATCGCCGCGCACGACGTCACCGCACGCCACCTCACCTTCGTCAACGACTTCGACGAGGCCGCGCACGAGCTGAAGGGCGAGCAGGCGCTGGCGGTGAAGACGACCGGCGACCGGATCGTCTTCGACGACGTCGCCTTCCTGGGCAACCAGGACACCTTGATGACCGACAGCCCCGCACTGACCGCCGTCAGCCGGGTCTACGTCCGCGATGCCTACATCGAGGGCGACGTGGACTTCCTCTACGGCCGCGCCACGACGGTCGTCGACCGGTCGGTGATCCGGGCGCTGAGCCGCGGCTCGGACACCGACAACGGGTACATCACCGCCCCCTCGACCTGGAAGGGCAACCCGTACGGGTTCCTGATCACCCGGTCGAAGGTCGTCAGCGACGCCCCCGCCGGGACCTTCCACCTGGGCCGGCCCTGGCACCCGGGCGGCGAGCCGGACGCGATCGGCCAGGTGCTGATCCGCGACACCGAGCTGCCGGCCGCCGTCAAGTCCTCGCCGTGGACCGACATGAGCGGGTTCTCGTGGAAGGACGCGCGGTTCGCCGAGTACCGCAACCACGGCCCGGGCGCGGCGGTCACCGACGACCGTCCGCAGCTCAGCCCTCGGCAGGCGCGGTCCCACACCGTCGCCGCCTACCTCGAGGGCACCGACCACTGGGCTCCCCACGCCCACTGACCCCCCACACCGTCAAGTTCCGCTGGATCCGGAAGAAGAAGAGAGCCGACCAATGAAGATCAGCAATCGCAGAAGCAGGCGCACCGCCACGGCCGTCGCCCTGGGGGCCGTCCTCGCGCTGACCGCGACCGCCTGCGGGGACGACGGCAGCGGAGCGGGGGGCGACAAGGGCGCCGAGGGAAGCGGCAAGGGCAAGATCGTCTTCTGGGACAACAACGGCGGTGTCCGCACCGAGATCTGGAAGGAGATCATCGCCGACTTCGAGAAGGCCCACCCGGACATCGACGTCGAGTACGTCGGGATCGCCTCGACCGAGTACCAGTCCAAGGTCGACACCGCCCTGCAGGGCGGCGGGCTGCCGGACGTCGGCGGTGTGGGGTCGGCGATGATCGCCGGGTTCGCCGCGCAGGGCGCGCTGGAACCGCTGGACGAGCGGCTCGCGAAGTCCTCGCTCGACGGCAAGCTCAACAAGGACATGGTCGAGTCGCTGAAGGCGGCCGGCGGCGGGGACGACAAGCTGTACTCGATCCCGACCTCCGCGAACAACGGCGTGCTCTACTACCGCACCGACCTGTTCGAGAAGGCGGGCCTCGAGGAGCCGACCACCTGGGAGCGGTTCTTCAAGGCCGCGCAGAAGCTGACGAACAAGGGCGAGAACGAGTTCGGCTACACCATCCGCGGCGGCACCGGCTCCATCGCCCAGGCGCTGGACGCCATGTACGGGCAGTCCGGGATCACCTCGTTCTGGGACGGCACCGGCGAGAAGACCACGCTCAACGACCCCAAGAACGTGGCGGCGCTGGAGAAGTACGCCGCGCTGTACAAGAAGGTCACCCCGGCCGCCGACCTCAACAACGACTTCACGAAGATGGTCGCGCAGTGGGACTCCGGCACGATCGGGATGCTGAACCACAATCTCGGGTCGTACCAGGACCACGTGAAGGCGCTGGGGACCGACAAGTTCCGCGGCATCCCGCAGCCGACCGGGCCCGGCGGCAAGCGGGTGCAGGTCTCCAACCCAGTCGACGGGCTGGGGCTGTTCAAGAGCGGCAAGAACAAGGAAGCCGCCTGGAAGTTCATCGAGTTCGCCACGTCCAAGGCGGAGAACTCCAAGTTCAACGAGGCGGCGGGCCAGGTGCCGTCGAACACGGACGCGGCGCAGGACGAGTGGATCTCCAAGGCCGAGCCCACGAAGCTGGCGGCCGAGGCGCTGTCGGACGGCTCGACGTCGATCGTGCAGCTGCCGTACTACCTGCCGGACTGGAACACCGTCTCCAAGGCCGACAACGAGCCGAACTTCCAGAAGGTGCTGCTCGGCAAGATGAGCGCCAAGGAGTTCCTGGACACGATGGCCGACCAGCTGAACGCCGCCCAGAAGGAGTGGAACGAGCAGAACGCGTAGGTCCGGACATCGCCGTGGGGCGGCCCGCCGTATGCAGGCCGCGGGCCGCCCCACGCGCGCGTGCAGCCCCCTCGGTTCGAAAGGTGTTCCCGCGTGTCCCTCAGCCGCAGACAGGTCGCCGTCGCCGCGGCCGCCGTGCCGCTCGCTCTCTCCCTGGCCGGTACCGCCCACGCCGGCGGCCGCCGTCCTCGCACCCTCCACATCGCCGGTGACTCCACCGCCGCCCAGAAGTACGCCGACGCCGCGCCCGAGACCGGGTGGGGCATGGCGCTGCCGTTCTTCCTCCAGCGCTCCCTCGCCGTCGCCAACCACGCCGTGAACGGGCGGAGTTCCAAGAGCTTCGTCGAGGAGGGACGGCTGGACGCGATCCTCTCGGTCATCCGCCCCGGTGACCTCCTGCTCGTCCAGTTCGGCCACAACGACGCGAAGACCGCGGACCCCACCCGGTACACCGAGCCGTGGACGACGTACCAGGACTTCCTGCGGCGGTACGTCGAGGGGGCCCGGGCCCGCGGGGCGCGGCCGGTGCTGGCCACCTCGGTGGAGCGGCGGCGGTTCGACAGCGCCGGCCGGGCCCTGCCGACGCACGGGGAGTATCCCGCCGCGATGCGGGCGCTGGCCGCCGAGGAAGGGGTCACCGCGCTCGACGTCCAGGCGTTGTCGCTGGCCCTGTGGCAGGAGCTCGGGGTGGAGGAGACCAAGAAGTACTTCAACTGGACCGCCACCGAGCAGGACAACACGCACTTCAATCCGCCGGGAGCCGTCGCGGTGGCCCGGCTGGTGGCGCGGGAGCTGCTGCGCGGCCGGGTGCTCGCGCCACGGGACGTGCGGCGGCTGGACGAGCCGGTCCCCGAGTCCTGGATCAGCTGGCCGCAGGCCACCGCGTAACACCCCCCGAACACCCCCGACGACGAAGGAAGAGAGCCGCACCATGAACGTTCGCAAGTGTCATGATCATGTCATTACCAGGGCCGTCGCCGTGGCCGGCTGCGCCGCGCTGGTGCTGTCCGTGAGCGGGACCGCCGCACAGGCCCAGCCGCGCGACCCGGGACGCCAGACCCTCGGCGCCACGGACGGCTGGGGCGCCCACGGCACCGGCACCACGGGCGGTGCGCGGGCCGACGCCGAGCACGTCTACACCGTCACCACCTGGGAGGAGTTCAGAGCCGCACTGAAGGACGGCGGCTCCGCGCCCAGGATCATCAAGGTCAAGGGCATGATCGACGCCGTGTCGGCCGGCTGCGACGCCTTCGCCGCCGAGGGGTACGACTTCCAGAAGTACCTCGCCGCCTACGACCCCGCCGTCTGGGGCCACGACAAGCCGGTCAGCGGCGAGCAGGAGGAGCTGCGGGCCGCCTCCGCCGCCGAGCAGGACCGGAGCATCAAGGCCGCGGTGCCCGCCAACACCACGATCGTGGGCGTGGGCCGGGACGCCGGGATCCGCGGCGGCAGCCTGCAGATCAAGGGCGTCGACAACGTCATCGTCCGCAACCTCACCGTCGAGGCGCCGATCGACTGCTTCCCGCAGTGGGACCCGACCGACGACAACGGGACCGGGGCCTGGAACTCCGAGTACGACGGTGTCGTGGTGTACGGCTCCACCCATGTGTGGATCGACCACAACACGCTGACCGACGGCCGCTACCCCGACAGCGCCCTGCCCACGTACTTCGGCAAGGTCTACCAGCAGCACGACGGACTGCTCGACGTCGTGCGCGGCGCCGACTACGTGACGGTGTCGTGGAACTCCTTCAAGGACCACGACAAGACGATGCTGATCGGCAACAGCGACAGCGCGGCCGCCGACGACGCGGGCAAGCTGAAGGTCACCCTCCACCACAACCGCTTCGAGGGCATCGTCGAGCGGGCCCCGCGCGTGCGGTTCGGGCAGGTCGACTCGTACAACAACCACTTCGTGATCTCCAAGGGCCAGAAGTGGGGCTACGTCTACGGCATCGGCAAGGACTCCCGGCTCGTCGCCGAGCACAACGCGTTCACCCTGGCGCAGGGCTTCAGCCCGGCGAAGATCCTCAAGAAGTGGAGCGAGGCGCCGCTGACCGCCGCGAACAACTACGTCAACGGCGAGCTCACCGACCTCATCGCCGTGCACAACGCCCAGATCCCGTCCGAGACCCTGCAGTCCGGCGCGGGCTGGCAGCCGGTCCTGCGCACGAAGGTCGACTCGCCGAAGGCCGTGCCCGGGATCGTCGGCTCGCGCGCGGGCGCCGGCCGGATCTGCTGACGCCCTCCGATACCGCCGGGGCGGCCCGCACCGCATCCCCCGCACCCCCGGGGGCGCGTCCGCCCCGGCCCTCTCCCTCAGCGACACCGAAGGAGCACCAGCATGCCCCTGTCCAGAAGAGGCTTCCTGACCGTGGGCGCCGCGGCGGGCGCCGCGCTCGGCCCGGCCGCCGTCCCCGCCCGGGCCGCCGGGCGGGCGCGCCCCTTCGGCCGCCACGGCTCACCGGACGCCCGCCCGACCCCCCGGACCCTGTACGTCCACCCCGGCGGCGCCGGCGACTTCACCACCGTCCGGGACGCGGTGGCCGCCGCGACCGGCACCGGGTACACCCTGGTCATCGCCCCCGGCGTCTACCGGCAGACCGTCGCCGTCGGCCCCGCGCTGACCGGGATGACGTGGATCGGCGCGAGCGAGGACCCCCGGGACGTCGTCATCGTGTACGACAACGCGGCCGGGACGCCCAAGCCCGGCGGCGGCACCCACGGCACCACCGGCTCCGCCACCGCCACCGTCCAGGCCGACGGCTTCACCGCCCGCTGGATCACCTTCGCCAACGACTGGCTGCGCGCCGACCACCCCGGGGTCACCGGCACCCAGGCCGTGGCCCTCAAGGTCCAGGGCGACCGGTCCGCCTTCCACCACTGCCGGTTCCTCGGCCACCAGGACACGCTGTACGCCGACTCCATGGCCCTGGGCGGTTTCGCCCGCCAGTACTTCGCCCACTGCTACGCCGAGGGCGACGTCGACTTCGTCTTCGGCCGGGCGACCGCCGTCTTCGAAGGGTGCCACTTCCGCACCCTGACCCGGACCGACCTGTCCGGCGCCCCGTACGGGTTCGTCTTCGCGCCCTCCACCGCGGGCGCCAACCCCCGCGGCTACCTGGTGATCCGCAGTCGCGTCAGCAGCGAGGCCCCCGACGGCTTCTACAAGCTGGCCCGGCCCTGGGTGCCCAGTTCCGACCCCACCGCCCGGCCCATGCTCACCGTCCGGGACACCCGGCTCGGCGCGGGCATCGACGCGGTCGCTCCCTACGCGAACATGTCCGGCGCCCACCCCTGGCAGTCGATGCGGTTCGCCGAGTACCGCAACACCGGCCCGGGCGCCACCGTCACCGTCCCGGAGAACCGGCCCCAGCTCACCCCCGCCGAGGCCCGGCTGCACACCAAGGAGGCCTATCTGGGCGACTGGCGGCCGTGTGCCTAGCGCCCGGGTGCCGGGGCGGCGGACGTTCGTGGCCGGCGCCGGGGCGGCGCTGCTCGCCGGGGGAGCGGCGGGCGGGGCCCGGGCGGCGGTGGTGGACGGTCCGCTGCCCGGCTTCCACCCCGCCCTGAAGGACGCCCTGACCTTCCCGCTCGCCTGGGGGACCTCGCCCCTGCGGGACTTCCGAGCCTGGCGGCGCGCCGCCCGGGCCACCGTCGACGAGCACCTCCTCGTCGAGCGGCAGGACGGCGTCCCGTTCGCGCCGCGGTACACCGGGCGGTCCGAGGGCGAGGGGTACACCCGTGAGCTGGTCACCGTCTCCCTCACCCGCTACGAGCGCGTGCGCGGCGCCCTGCTCACCCCGCACGGACGCGGGCCCTTCCCCGCCGTGCTGCTCCTGCACGACCACGGCGCCCGGTTCGACATCGGCAAGGAGAAACTGGTCCGGCCCTGGTACGACGACACGCGGCTCGCCTCCGCGCGGGCCTGGGCGCAGACGTACTTCGGCGGGCGGTTCGTCGGCGACGAACTCGCCCGGCGCGGCTATGCGGTGCTGTGCCTGGACGCCCTCGGCTGGGGCGACCGCGGGCCCCTCGCCTACGAGCAGCAGCAGGCGCTGGCGTCCAGCCTCTTCCACCTCGGCTCCTCGCTCGCCGGGCTCATGGCCCGGGAGGACGAGCGGGCCGCCGCGTTCCTGGCGGGTCTTGACCGGGTCGACGCACGGCGGGTCGCCGCCGTCGGGTTCTCCATGGGCGCCTACCGCGCCTGGCAGACCGCCGCCCTCAGCGACCGGGTCGCGGCCGCCGCGAGCGTGTGCTGGATGACCGGGCTGAAGGAGATGATGGTGCCCGGCAACAACACGCTGCGCGGGCAGTCGGCGTACTGCATGCTCCACCCCGGGCTCGCCCGGCACCTCGACATCCCGGACGTGGCGAGCATCGCCGCCCCCAAGCCGATGCTGTTCTTCCACGGCGGCCTGGACACGCTGTTCCCGGCCGAGGGCGTGCGGGTGGCGTACGACAGGATGCGGGCGGTCTGGCGGGCGTGCCGGGCCGAGGAGCGGATACGGACGAAGACGTGGCCGGAGCTCGGCCACGTCTTCACCCGGGCGATGCAGGACGAGGTCTTCGGCTGGCTCGACGACGTCCTGTGAGGTCTACCGCCGGACCGGTGCGATGCCCTCCAGCGTCGGCACCACCGGTTCGATCGTGCCGTCGGCCGCGAACTCCATGCGGTCGACGGTGGTCTCACGGTGCATGCCGTCGCCGCCGGGACGCCCGGGGCCGTCGAGGGCGAAGCGGTGGTAGACGGCGTACCAGTCGTCGGTGCCGGGGGCGTTGACCACCGAGTGGTGGCCGGTGCCGAGGATGCCGTACTCGGGGCGCTTCTGGAGGATCGTCCCACGCTTGGTCCAGGGGCCGAGCGGGGACGGTCCCGTCGCGTACGCCACGTGGTAGTTCTCGCTGCGCGTGTCGTCCTCCGACCACATGAAGTAGTACGTGCCCTTCCGCTTGATCACGAAGGAGCCCTCGCGGAAGCCGTCCGGGGTGATGTCCCGCACCTGCGACGCGTCGAAGGACACCATGTCGTCGTGGAGCGGCACGACGTACCCGCGGCCGTTGCCCCAGTACAGGTACGCCCGGCCGTCGTCGTCCGTGAAGACCGACGGGTCGATCATCTGGCCCTGCAGCGCACCGCCCTTGGCGACCAGGGGCTTGCCGAGCGCGTCCTTGAAGGGCCCGGCGGGGGAGTCGGCCACGGCCACGCCGATCTGCTGCTCGGCGCAGAAGTAGAAGTAGTACCTGCCGTTCCGCTCGGCGATCGCGGGCGCCCAGGCGTAGCCGTCGGCCCAGGAGACGTCCGGACCGAGGTCGAGGACGACGCCGTGGTCCTTCCAGTGGACCAGGTCCTTCGACGAGTACGCCCTGAACTTCGTGCCGCTCCAGCCCCGGAAGCCGTCCGTCGTCGGGTAGATCCAGTAACGGCCGTCCAGATAGCGGATGTCGGGGTCGGCGTTCAGGCCCGGCAGCAGGGGGCTGCGGGTGCGGACCGCCTCGACCGTCCAGGTGCGCCGGGTGCCGTCGGCGGCGGTGACCGTGTACTTCTGCGGCGTGCGGAAGTCCCGGCGCGTCCCGGACGGCGGGCTCAGCGTGGCGCCCTCACCGACCCACAGCCGCGGGGCGAGGCCGCGCGGATCGGCCTTCGGCTCCATCGGCAGCACCACCTTCGAGGCGCTGTCGGTGACGATCGCGTAGCCCTTCTGGTGCTTCGCCGTCGCGTCCACCACCGAGGTGGGCGTGGCCGGGTACGCGGCCAGCAGGCGGTCGTACTCCTCCTGCGTCACCGGCAGGACCGTGCCGTGCCGGGGGCTGGCCGGGAGCTTGTAGTCCGTCGACGGCGTCCACTCGCCCGAGGCGAGGTCGGTCGTCTCGAACGGGACGTAGCCGCGGCCGCCGTACTCGTCGACGAACAGGTACCACTTCTCCTCGGTGTTCGACTTGAACACCGTCGGGCCCTCGCCGCGGTCCATGGCGCCCTTGCCGATGCAGTCGGCCACGAAGTCGTACGACGTGGACGTCAGGGACGTGGACTTCTCGCCGGTGATGAACTTCGAGCAGGGGCTGGACGAACCGGGGTCCCGCTCGTCCTTGGTGTAGCGGTAGTACGCGTCGCCGTGCTTCACGACCGTGGAGTCGATCACCGAGTAGCCCGGGTCGTTCCAGACCTTCGGTTCGCTGAAGGTGCGGAAGTCCTTCGTCGTGGCGTACAGCATCTTGTTGTACGTGCTGCCCCGGTGCTCCGGGTCGTCGGCGGCGTACAGCTTCGACGCCCAGAAGACGACGTACGCATCGAGCTCGTCGTCCCAGTAGGCCTCGGGGGCCCAGGTGTTGCCCGCGTTGTCCGGGGAGACCTTCACCAGCCGCTGGTCGGTCCAGTTCACGAGGTCGGTGGACTCCCACACCATGATCGACTTGCTGCCGTGCCGCTGGACCTGGTCCCAGCTGCCGCTGGAGTTCCGGTACATCCTCAGGTCGGTGGCGATCAGGAAGAACCTGTCGCCCTCGGGGGAGCGGATCACGAACGGGTCGCGCAGACCCTTCTCGCCGGTCGTCGACGTCAGGACCGGCTTGCCGGCGTTCAGCTCGCGCCAGTGCAGCGCGTCGTTGCCCCGGCTGAGGGCGTAGCGGATCTGCTCGCCGTCGGCCGTGCCCTCGCCCGTGAAGTAGGCGAAGAGGTAACCGGCGTACGGGGACTGCTTCACAGGAGGTGCTCCGGAGTCTGCGGCGCCGGCCGGTGCGGTCAAAAGGGTCAGGAGGAGGCTCGTGAGGGCCAGGAAGGGGAGCAGGAGCGTGCGGGGGCGCATGACACTTCCTGTCGGAGTGTGGGGGATTCTGTTGGATGGCGGCCCTCGGAGTCTCACCGCGGGGGGACAGGGCGTCAACGGGTGTGCGAGGGACCGGGGGTTGCGAAAACTTTCGGAGCATCCGGGGGCGGGCGGCGGCCCGGTGCGTCCCGGGCCGCGCACGGCGACGCCCCCGCCGGGTGCGAACCGGCGGGGGCGTCTGCCGACCCGGCCGAGAGGGGCTCGGCCCGTGCCGTACGGCTGTCCGGAGGGGCTCCGGAGGGCCGTGGTGCCGTGACGTCCGGCTGGGGGCCCGGACACCCGGCTCCCGGCCGGCCCGAGGGGGGGTTTCGGGCCGGCCGGAACTCATGCGCCGGGAAGGCTCACTGGTAGCTGATGTCGGAAGCCTGGAACTTGCAGGTCTTGCCGTCCGGCCCGGCCGGCTTCAGCTCCTTGGGCTCCTTGCCCGTGTTGTTGCCCTCGAAGCGCACACACGTCTTGATCTTCTTCTTGCTGTCGCCGTGGATGCGGATCTTCGACAGGGTGGCCGTGTCACCGTAGTTGGCGTTCACGCCGACGATCGAGTTCATCGGTGCCGTCACGTCGATGTCGCTCAGCACGATCGTGCGCTTGTACTGCGTCTTGCAGTTGCCGCAGGAGCGGACCAGCTTGCCGGCGTTCTCCACCTGGAAGCCCGACACGTTCAGCGTGCCGGCGCCGTTGAACTGCAGCACCTTGTCGTCGGCGTTCTTCGCGCCGCCGCCGATCACCTTGTACACGGCCGAGGAGGACTTGCCCTTGAAGCTGGCCGCGTCCTCGCCGACGTCCAGCCACCACACGTTCTGCAGCGTGCAACTGCCCTTGCAGTGCACACCGTCCGCGGCCGGGGTGCCGATGACGACGTTCTTCAGCACCGCGCCGTCGGCCAGCTCGAACAGGGGGTCCTGGCCCTCGTCCTGGCTGTCGCCGCCGAGCGCGCCGGTGCCGTAGAACAACTTCATGCCGCCGTCGCGCTCGCCGGAGACCGCGATGGTCTTCGACACGGGCGTCCTGCCGGTCTCCTCGGGCCAGGCGGCCGCGGCGCCCGCCGTGGACAGCATCGACGTCGTCACGATCGCCGCTCCCGTGATGCCGAGCGCGGACACCCCGGCGATCAGCGCCCGCCGCTTGGTGACGCCGCGGCGGTGACGGGTGCGCTGTGGTGCTGGTGCAGTCATGTACCGATTCCTCAGGTGGTGGTGACTCTTGCGTGCAGTGGTCGCCACCCGTGGGAAAAGGGTTGCCGCGTCGTCAGAGATTTCTCACGAGCCGTCGTCACCGTCGTCCACGGCGGCGAAACCGCCGCCCACCGACAGCCGCTGACCGGCCGTCACCGCCGTCGCCGTGTAGCGGTCCGCGCCCGCGTCGCGTCCGCCGCGCGCGTGGTCGTACTGGCCCGCGAACACCCACTCGCCCGCCGGGACCGTACGGCCCTCCTTCAGCGTCCAGGTGTAGACGAGGAAACCGTCCGCCTCGGCGACCGTGAGCGTGAAGTCGTCCTCGGGCAGCGAGCGCCAGGCACCCGCGTCGGAGACCCCGCCGGTCTGGGCGATGCGCAACCGCACGGTCAGTGCCGTCAGCCGCTCACGGGTCTTCAGGGTGACGTTGCTCTGCGCCCAGAAGTCGTTGCTGTGCGGGTCGACCGAGCCGTCCGACCACAGCGGCCCGTCCTCGGTGGCCGCGGGCGGCCGCCGGGAGGCGGAGGCGCTCGGCGTCCCCGACGGCGGCGGCGCGGACGTGCCGCGCTCCGGCGGGCTGCTCGGCGCCGGGTCCACCGGCGGAGCGGGCGCCCGGCTGGTGGCCTCCGGCGACGGCGCGGGCGTCGGCGACGTGGCCACCTCCTGCCGCCGCGGCGCCGTGTCGTCCTTCACCGCGGACGCCACCGCGTAACCGCCCACCGCGAGCACGCCCGCCACCGCGGCCGTCGCGCCCGCCACCCGCATCCAGCCGGACACCGGCGAACGCGTGAGCCGGTGGCCGGAACCGGCCGGAGCGGCCCGGCCGCGCTCCACCCGGGCCAGGATCCGCTCCCGGTCGGGCTCGTGCGCCGCGGCCGCCTCGTGCAGCCGGGCGCGCAGCTCCTCGTGCACGTCCCGCCGCATCGTCATCGGTCCCTTCCTCCGCCCTCACCGGTGCGCACGCCCTCCACGGCGGGCGAGCAGCGGGGGGCGCCCAGCGCCGCCTGCATCCGCTGCGGCACTCCCTGCGTCCCCAGCAGCCGCTGGAGTTCGGCCATCCCCTTCGAGGTCTGGCTCTTCACCGTACCCACCGAGATCCCCAGCGCCAGCGCGGTGTCCTTCTCCGACAGGTCGAAGGCGTGCCGCAGCACCACACAGGCCCGCTTGCGGAACGGCAGCCTGCGCAGGGCCTCCTGGACGTCGACGACCCCCGCGACGTCCGGGTTCTCGACGTTCTCCTCGCGCTGCGACCAGAACAGGGCGATGCGCCGCCGCTCGCGCACCGCGCTGCGGATGCGGGTACGGGCCAGGTTGGCGACCACACCGCGCGCGTACGCCGCCGGATGGTCGGCCGCGCGCACCCGGTCCCAGCGGTGCCACAGGGCCAGCAGCGCGTCCGCCGCCAGGTCGTCCGCGGTGTCCGGCTCACCCGTCAGCAGGTGGGCGAGGCGTGACAGTTCGGCGTAGTGGCGCTCGAAGAAGGCGTGGAACTCCACGGAGGCGGCGTCGTCGACGACTGTGCCCACGGGCGACCTCTCCTCGCAGCGGCTCCGGGCACACCCGGCCGGGGTGCCCTGTGTGTGTCATGTGGGTGACATGTGGTCATCCGGAGCAGCCCGGACGAGATCCGGAAGCGTAGCAGCGATCTCCTGATGGCCCGTACAGAGCTTCGAACGGCGTCGGGCGGGCCGAACTCGGATTCCGTAACACGGAGAACACCCGAACGGGGTTCAACGGGGGCACAATCCGGCCAGCACCCGCACACCGATCCGTTCCGCACCGAGGAGCACGCGCGATGTCCGAACCCCAGCAGGTCACCGACCGGCCACCCACCACCCCGCCCCCGGCGAACAGCGTCGACCGGTTCTTCCGGATCTCCGAGCGGGGCTCCACCCTCGGCCGGGAGATACGCGGCGGCTTCGCCACCTTCTTCACGATGGCCTACATCCTCGTCCTGAACCCCATCATCCTGGGCAGCGCGAAGGACAGCTCCGGGCAGCAGCTGGACGCCGTGCAACTCACCACCGCCACCGCCCTGGTGGCCGCGGTGATGACGATCATCATGGGTGTCGCCGGCAACCTCCCCCTAGCGCTCGCCGCCGGACTCGGCCTGAACGCCGTGGTCGCCTTCCAGATCGCCCCGCTGATGACCTGGGACGACGCGATGGGACTGATCGTCCTCGAAGGCCTGCTGATCTGCCTGCTCGTGGTGACCGGCCTGCGCGAGGCCGTCATGCACGCCATCCCCCAGCCGCTCAAGCAGGCGATCAGCGTCGGCATCGGGCTGTTCATCGCCTTCATCGGCTTCGTCGACGCCGGGTTCGTCAGCCGCATCCCGGACGCCGCCAACACCACCGTCCCGGTGCAGCTGGGCGGTACCGGCGCCCTCGCCGGCTGGCCGATGCTGGTCTTCTGCCTCGGCGTGCTGCTGACGATCGGCCTGCTCGCCCGCAAGGTCAAGGGCGCCATCCTGATCAGCATCGTCACCATGACCGCGGTGGCCATCGTGATCGACTCCCTCGCCGACATCAAGAGCTGGGGCCTGACCACACCGTCCTGGCCCGACACGATCGTCGACACCCCCGACTTCGGGCTCATCGGCGACTTCGACCTGTTCGGCGCCTTCAGCGCCCCCGGCGTCGGGGTCGTCACCGTCGTGCTGCTGGTGTTCACCCTGATCCTGTCCGACTTCTTCGACACCATGGGCACCGTCGTCGGCGTCAGCGCCGAGGCGGGCCTGCTGGACGAGGAGGGCAAGGTCCCCCACCTGGGCCGGGTGCTGCTCATCGACGGTGCCGCCGCCGTCGCGGGCGGAGCCGCCTCCGCCTCCTCCGCGACCTCCTACATCGAGTCCGCCGCCGGCGTCGGCGAGGGCGCCCGCACCGGCTTCTCCAACCTCGTCACCGGCGGCCTGTTCGCCCTCGCGCTGTTCCTCACCCCGCTGCTCACCATCGTCCCGCTCCAGGCCGCCGCACCCGCCCTGGTCGCCGTCGGCTTCCTGATGATGACCCAGGTCAGGCACATCGACTGGGACCGCTACGACATCGCGATCCCGGCGTTCCTCACCATCGCCGTGATGCCGTTCACCTACTCCATCACCAACGGCATCGGCGCCGGCTTCCTCGCCTACGTCGTCATCAAGACCGTGCTCGGCAGGGCCCGGGAGATCCACTGGCTGCTGTGGGGGACCTCGGTGCTGTTCCTGGTGTACTTCGCGATCGACCCGATCGAGCAGCTCCTCGGGGCGAGGTAACGGCGAAGGGCCGCCCCCGGGGGGGGAGGGGGGCGGCCCATCCGTACAGACGCCTTCCGGGCGGCGCGGGTTCAGTCCCGCAGCGCCGCTTCCATCATCGCCCTGGCGACCGGCGCCGCCAGGCCGTTGCCGCTGACCTCCGAGCGGGCCGCGTCCGACTGCTCGACGACGACCGCCACGGCGACCTCCTTGCCCGACGCCTCGGACGTGCCGTACGACGTGAACCAGGCGTACGGCACCTGGCTGTTGTTCTCGCCGTGCTGTGCCGTGCCCGTCTTGCCGCCCACCGTCGCGCCCGGCACCCGGGCGTTGGTGCCCGTGCCCCGCTCCACGACCGTCCGCATCGCCGACCGCAGCTGCTCGGCCGTCGAGGAGGAGACGATCCGCTCGGTGTCCGCCTCGTCGTCGTAGTCCCGCAGCACACCGCCGCCGCCGTCGGTGATCCGCGAGACCATGTGCGGCGAGACCAGCTCCCCGCCGTTGGCCAGGGCCGCCGACACCATGGCCATCTGCAGCGGCGTCGCGGTCACGTCGAACTGGCCGATGCCCGTCAGCGCCGTCTGCGACGGGTGCATACCGGACGGGTACACGCTCGTGTAGGCCCGCACCGGCACGTCCTGCCGGTCGTCGTTGAAGCCGAACTTCTCGGCCGTCGCCCGCACCTTGTCCTCGCCCAGCTGCACGGCCATCTTCGCGAAGACGTTGTTGCACGAGTACTGCAGCGCCGTGCGGATCGTGGCGTTCGTGCAGGGCGCGTCCGGGTTCTCGTTCGTCAGGACCCGGGTGGTGCCCGGCAGCGTGTACGGATCCGGGCTGTCGGTCCGCTCGTCCACCGACGTGTACAGCCCGTCCTCCAGCGCGGCCGCCGCCACGACCAGTTTGAACGTCGAGCCGGGCGGCAGCGGCTGCCGCAGCGCGCGGTTGACGAGCGGCTTCTGCGGGTCCTCGGTCAGCTTCGTCCAGGCCTCACCCGCGGTGTTGGCGTCCGTCAGCGCCGACGGGTCGTACGACGGGCTCGACACCACCGCCAGGATCCTCCCCGTCTCCGGGTCGATGGCGACGGCGCCGCCCTTCTTGTCGCCGAGCGCCCGGTACGCCGCCTTCTGCACGTCCGGGTCGATCGTCGTGACCACGTTGCCCGGGTCGGCCCGTCGGCCGGTGACGGTGTCCAGCACCGACTTCAGCCGCGGGTCGGTGCCGTTCAGCAGGTCGGTGTAGATGCCCTCCAGCTGGGTCGGGGCGTACGCCTGTGACGCGTAGCCCGTCACCGCCGCGTACAGCTCGCCGTCGCTGTAGGTGCGCTTGTACCGGAGGTCGCCCGTCGTCGTCGGCGCCGAGCCGGTGACCGAACGGCCACCCACGATGATGTTCCCGAGCGGCGCCGAGTACGTCTCGATCGTGTTCCGCCGGTTGTCCTTGTCCTCTGCGAGCGCCCGGCCCTCGTAGAACTGCACCCAGGTCGCCCTGACCAGCAGGGCGAACACCAGCAGCAGCGTGAAGACCGAGGCGCGCCTGATCGTCTTGTTCATGCCGACCGGAAAGACGAGCGAGGGCGGGCGGAACGTTCCCCGGTGTCCGGATTCTCATCCTGCGTTCAGAAAGCCCGCCTCGTACGCGGCGATGACCGCCTGGGTGCGGTCCCGGGTGCCGGTCTTGGCCAGGATCGCCGCCACGTGCGACTTCACCGTGGCGGGACCGACCTCCATCCGGCGGGCGATCTCCGCGTTGGTCAGCCCCCGTGCCAGGTGCCGCAGCACCTCGCCCTCGCGGGCCGTGAGCTTCGCCACCCAGGCGGGCGGCGCCGGGCGGGCGCGGGCGTGTTCCGTCGCGAGGGCGCGCACGGCCGCCGGGTACAGCAGGCTGTCGCTGCGCGCCACCAGCCGTACGGCCTGCACGAGCGCGTCGGCCTCGGCCCGCTTCAGCAGGAAGCCGGCGGCTCCGGCGCGCAGCGCGTCGTACACGTAGGAGTCGTTCTCGAACGTGGTCACCACGATGATCCGGGGCGGCTCCCGCAAGGTGGCCAGGATCTGCTCGGTGGCGCGGATGCCGTCGACCTCCGGCATGCGGACGTCCATCAGGACGACGTCCGGCCGCAGTGCGCGCACGACCGCCACGGCCTCGGCACCGGTGGCCGCCTCGCCGACCACGTCCAGGTCGGGCTCGGCGGAGAGGATGGCGCGCAGGGCGGTGCGGACCATGCGCTCGTCGTCGGCGAGGACGACACGCAGGGGGGCGGGGCCGGTCATGCGGTTCCCTTCATCGGCAGGCGTACGTGCAGCCGCCAGGTCTGCGGGGCGGGTCCGGTGTGACCGGCGGGCCCGGCGTGCCGAGCAGGCCCGGCGTGCCAGGCAGGCCCGGCCGGGTCGGCGTGCCTGGCGGACCCGGCTGCTTCGGAAGCCCCAGCGTGCCTGGCGGTCCCAGAGGTCCCAGAGGTCCCAGAGGGCCCGGCAGCGCCGGCGGTCTCGGCGGGCCCGGCAGTGCCGGCCGCCCCCGCGGCTCCGCCGAGTCCCGTGATCCCCGCCGTCATGGTGCCGCCCAGCAGCCTGGCCCGGTCCGCGATGCCGCGCAGTCCGTGGCCGCCGCCGGGGCGGGGCGCGGCCGGGCCGGTCACCGGGTTCTCCACGGTGATCTCCAGCCGGCCGTCCGCCACCCCGATCCGCACGTCCACCGCGACCCGCCCGCCGGCGTGCCGGAGGGCGTTGCTCAGCCCCTCCTGCACGATGCGGTAGGCCTCGCGGGACAGCACCGGGGGCAGCGCCTCCGGGTCGGTGTCCAGCCGGGCGGTCACCCGCGCTCCGCCCGCCCGGGTCCGGGACAGCAGGCCGTCCAGGTCGGCGGCGAGGGTGGGCGCCGGGGCCGTCCCGGGGGCGTCGCCCTCGCGCAGCACACCCAGCACGGCGTCGAGCTCGCCCACGGTCCGCCGGGTGGTGTCCTCGATCGCGGCGAGGGCCTCACGGACGAACTCCGGGTCGGAGTCGAGCACCCGGCGTGCCGCACTCGCCTGGAGGGTGACCGCGCTCAGCGCGTGACCGACCGAGTCGTGCAGCTCGCGCGCCAGCCGGTTGCGTACGGCGAGGTCGGCGGCGCGGGCCTCGGCGGCGGCGAGCCGGTCCTCGGGGGAGGGGGCGAGCAGGACCGGTGCCCAGCGGGCCAGCAGCGCACCGCTCCCGGCCGCGCATGCCGCCAGCGCGATCAGCGACGCCACGCCCGCGACCGGGGCGAGCGCCAACGCCCAGGGCTGGTCGAGGACTTCGGGCAGCCCCAGCCGGGGGTCGCGCAGCCCCGCGAAGAGGGGCAGCACGATGAGCACGACGGCGAACGGCGGCAGCGCCAGCGACATCCCCGCGATGATCCCGCCGAACCCCAGGTGCAGCGTGAACCACGCCGCCGTACGGCCCCGTTCGCCCCACGTCCGGGCCGGTCCCGGGGCGATGCGGTCGGTGTCCACGCCGCACAGCCACCGCACGCCGGCGGCTTCCAGCGGCCGGGCCGTCGGGAAGAGCGAGGAGACGGCGGCGAGCGGCAGCCCCACGCCGAAGGAGGCGAGCTGCAGGGGGAAGGACCCGAAGACGTTGCCGGAGCCCGAGAGCGGGCCGATGACGACCGTGCCGACCAGCACGTACGGCATGGCGAGCGCGCCGCCGAGGATCAGATGGACCCAGCGCAGCCGCGCCCGCCGGCCGAACAGCGACCGGGCGAGTCCGCTCACGCCGCCCGCCGCGCGGCCTTGGCCGAACGCTCCGCGAAGTCATAGGCGCCGATGGCGGCGACGAGGAAGCCGACGAGCATCTGCCCAGCGTAGACAAGGTTCATCAGCGGCGTCGGGCGGTCCGCGATGTCCTCCACGCCGACGAGGGAGGTGACCAGGAGCCAGCCGCCCCAGCAGGCCACGGCACCGGAGCCGACCCAGGCGAGGGCCGACGGCACCCGGGCGGGCAGGGCCCGCCCGCACCGGAAGGCCAGCAGCAGACCTCCGGTGACGGCCGCGAGCAGGAAGAGCGCGAAGAGGGCCTCCACGGCGTGGAAGACCCCGGTGCGCTCCGCGGCCCGGCCCGCGCTGAGTCCGGCCGTGCCGCCGCAGGCCCAGACGAGGTGCACGGTGAGCGGCAGCACGGCGAGCGCGGCGGCGGCGACGGCGAGGGCGCGATGGGCCGGTCCGACGTCGCCGGCGGGCAGCTCCCCCACGCTCCCGCGCCACAGGTACCCCCAGCGGTCGCGCGCGTAGAGCGCGAAGAGGCCGCCGAGGGCGAGTCCTTGGAGGACGAACCCCGCGTACACGACGGCGAAGACCCACTCGTGCAGGAAGGCGTCGCGCCCCGGTGTCCCGGCGTTCCCCGCACCGAACGCCCGCACCACCAGCTGCGCGGGGAAGCCCGCCATGATCGGCGCGAGCAGCCCCGTGGCGACCCACACGGGGAACACCAGGAGCCAGGCGGGCACCCGCAGCCCCCACGGCCGGGTCAGCACCAGCGCCAGCACGATCGCCGCGCTGTCCAGCAACACGGTCAGGCCGTTGACGACGGCCATGGTCAGCCGGTGGTCGAGCAGCGAGCTCCCGGCGGGGATCCCGATGTGACTCCCGGCGATCCAGGCGAGTTTGAGCCCGAGGTAGGGCGCACAGGAGACGACGGCCACGGCACGCAGGACCCGCCGGGGGCGGCTAGGCGGGACGGCGGGCCGGACGGCGGCGGGCGGAGCGATCGACTGCGTCATGCGATCAGGCTCCCGCGGGGCGGCCCCACGGCACCTCCCGCACACGGACGATCCGCCTCCGCCGCGCGGGGGAGAAGGCCTCAGCCCTCCAGGACGAGCACCGTCTCCTCGATCTCGGCGTCCCGGGCCCGCGCGTACCCCCGGGCCGACGCCACCGCGCGGAAACCGCACTTCTCCAGCACCCGCAGCGATCCGGCGTTGTCCGAGGCCGCCCGTGCGTGCAGCGGGCGCTCCGGCACCTCGGCGAGCAGCGCCCGCAGCGCCGCCGTGGCGATGCCCTTGCCCCAGTACGCCCGGTCGACCCAGTACGTCACCTCGCGCTCGCCCGGCGCCCCGTACACCGCCGCGCTGCCGACCACGTCACCGTCGGCCAGGACGGTCCGCAGCACGGCTGTGGAGGAGCGGATCCTCGCCCAGTGGGCGTCGAAGGCGTCCCGGTCGGCGGGGTCCTCCGGCGTGAAGGCCGCCATGTGCAGCGACTCGGGGTCGTTCATCTGCCGGAAGAAGACCGGCAGATCGCTGTCGTGCACGGGGCGCAGCGCGATGTCCATTTGTTCAGAGCCTCCGGGTCGCAAGGGTCAGCCGGTCCCGCGCGTCGAAGAGCGCGTCCTTCACGAGTTGCTCGTGCGCCGGGGTCAGCCGGGCCACCGGCACCGAGCAGCTGATCGCGTCCCGGGCGGGCGTGCGGTAGGGGATCGCCACGCCGAAGCAGCGCAGCCCCAGCGTGTTCTCCTCGCGGTCCACGGCGAAGCCCTGCTCCCGGACCTGGTGCAGCTCCTCGATGAGCTTCTCCCGGTCGGTGATCGTGTGCTCGGTCAGCGCGGGCAGCGTCTCGGGGAGCATCTTGCGCACCTGCTCGTCGGAGTAGGTGCTCAGCAGCGCCTTGCCGAGGGACGTGGAGTGCGCGGGCAGCCGGCGGCCGACGCGGGTGAAGGGCCGCAGGTAGTGCTGGGACTGCCGGGTGGCGAGGTAGACGACGTTCGTGCCGTCGAGGCGGGCGAGGTGGATGGTCTCGGTCGTGTCGTCCGAGAGCCGGTCCAGCGTCGGCCGGGCCGCCGCCACGACCTCGTCGCCGTCGATGTACGACGTGCCGACGAGCAGGGCGCGCACCCCGATGCCGTACCGCGTGCCCGTCGCGTCCGTCTCCACCCAGCCCAGCTCGACCAGGGTGCGCAGGAGCATGTAGAGGCTGGACTTGGGATACCCGACGGCCTCCTGGACCGCCGCGAGGGAGTGCATGCCGGGGCGCCCGGCGAAGTATTCGAGCAGTTCAACCGTCCGTACCGCGGACTTGACCTGCGCCCCGCCGCCCGTCTCGCCAGCCGACATCGCCCTTGACCCCTTCGTTCGACGGGAAATAGTCTCCAACAGCATATTCACCATCAGAGACAGCGTTCAGTATATCGAACGCCCCTGGTGGATGACCCACGTACTGCGGCATGACATGTGTGGAGGGACCCGCGGTGGCAGCAGCACCAGTCTGGAGTGTCGACCCCCGAACCGGGAAGCAGCGCGAGCAGGTTGCGGTGGAGGCCACAGCCCAGGAGGTGGACGCCGCCGTCCGTGCCGCGCACGAGGCGCGGGGCGCGCTCGCGGACCGCGGCGTGCGCGCGGCCTTCCTGCGCAGCGCCGCCGAGGAGCTTCAGGCGGCCAGGGACGGGCTCGTCGAGACCGCCGACGCCGAGACCGCGCTCGGCCCGGTCCGCCTGACCGGCGAACTCGCCCGCACCTGCTACCAGCTGCGGGCCTTCGCCGACATCGTCGACGAGGGCGCCTTCCTCGACGTCGTCATCAACCACCCCGACGACACCGCGACCCCGCCGATCCCGGACCTGCGCCGCTACAAGGTGCCCCTCGGCGTCGTCGCCGTCTACTCCGCGTCGAACTTCCCCTTCGCCTTCTCGGTCGCCGGCGGCGACACCGCCAGCGCCCTCGCGGCCGGCTGCCCGGTCGTCGTCAAGGCCCACCCGGACCACCCGGCCCTGTCCGAGTACGTCGCCAAGGTGCTGCGCCGCGCCGCCGCCCGGCACGGCATCCCCGACGGCGTCCTCGGGCTGGTGCACGGCTTCGAGGCCGGCGTCGAGCTGATCAAGCACCCGCTGGTCACGGCGGCCGGCTTCACCGGGTCGGTGCGCGGCGGCCGTGCGCTGTTCGACGCGGCGGCCGCCCGCCCGGTCCCGATCCCCTTCCACGGCGAGCTGGGCTCCCTGAACCCGGTGGTGGTCACCGAGGCCGCCGCCGCGGAGCGCGCCGAGGCGATCGGCACGGGCCTGGCCGGTTCGATGACCCTGGGCGTCGGCCAGTTCTGCGTGAAGCCGGGCCTGGTCCTCGCCCCGTCCGGCGCCGCCGGTGACGCCCTGCTCAAGTCCCTGACCGACGCGGTCAGCGACACCGACGCCGGGGTCCTGCTCGACCACCGCATGCGCGACAACTTCGTCGCGGGCGTCGCCGAGCGGGCCGGACTGCCCGACGTCGACTCCCCGGTCACCCCGGGCGCGGGCGGCGAGCACACGGTCAGCGCCGGTTTCCTCACCGTCCCGGCGAGCCGGCTGGCCGAGGAGGGCGAGCACGACCTGCTCCTCGAGGAGTGCTTCGGGCCGGTCACCGTGGTGGCCCGCTACGAGGACGAGACCGAGGTGAAGGCGGTGCTGTCCCGGCTGCCGGGCAACCTCACGGCGACCGTGCAGCTCTCCGAGGAGGAGGCCGCCGGCCAGGGCCGCGGCGCGGAGCTGCTGCGGGAGCTGACGCCGCTGGCCGGGCGCGTGCTGGTCAACGGGTGGCCGACGGGCGTCGCCGTCGCGCCCGCCCAGCACCACGGCGGCCCCTACCCGGCGACGACGTCGACGTCCACCTCGGTGGGCGGTACGGCGATCGAGCGGTGGCTGCGGCCGGTGGTCTACCAGAACGCCCCGCAAGCGCTGCTGCCGGAGGAGCTGCGGGACGACAACCCGCTGGGGCTGCCTCGGCGGTTCAACGGGCGGCTGGAGCGGTAGAGCCCCGCAGGGATGCGATAGCCGCGCAGGGGTGCGGTAGCCCTGCAGGGGTGCGGTAGCCCCGCAGGGGCGCGGTAGCCGCGCAGGGGTGCGGTGAGCTGTGCGCGTGCGGTCCGTCGTGCTTGTCGCGCGGTTCCCCGCGCCCCTGCGGGCCGGACCTGAAAGACTCGGCCGAATGGATCTCGAGATACCCGAACTTCCGTTCTCCCTGCGCACCTACGGTCCCGACGCCGGCTGGTCCTACGAGGACGGCGTGCTCACCGGATGGGCCGGGGCGCGGCAGGACCGGTTCGTGCCGCCGACCGGGGAAGGGCTGGACCCCGCCTCCGACGCGCCCCGGCTGCTGGGGGCGCCCGAGGGCGACTTCCAGCTGATCGCCAGGGTCACGGTCGGGTTCGGCGCGGCCTTCGACGCCGGGGTGCTCTACGTCCACGTGGGCGAGCGGGCCTGGGCCAAGCTCTGCCTGGAGTACTCCCCGGACGTCCCCACCGTCTGCACGGTGGTCACCCGGGGCCACTCCGACGACGCCAACTCCTCCACCGTGGACGGCAGTTCCGTCTGGCTCCGGGTCAGCCGGACCGGCCGGGCCTTCGCCTTCCACGCCTCCCGCGACGGCGAACGCTGGACCTTCGTCCGCCTGTTCACCCTCGGCGGCGAGAAGGAGACCGGCGCGGCCCTCGTCGGCTTCATGGCCCAGTCGCCGATGGGTGAGGGCTGCGTGGTGACGTACGACCACCTCGCGTTCCGGCCGGCGTGGCCGGACGACCTGCGGGACGGCCGCTGAGCCCCGTCCGGGAACCGCGTCCCGGCCGGGGCGCGTCCCCGGTTCCATGATCAGTGACCGAGCGTTCCCGGGCCGTGTGGTCCGTACCGTCCTGTCCGCCGAGCTGGAGGACGTCGTTGCGCTGCACGCGCGGGCCCGGGCGACGTACTACCCGGACGGGGTGCCCGAGGACGGCACCGACTGGCTCGCCGTCTGGCGCGGCGCCCTCACGCGGCCGGACGGGAGGGTGCTGTGCCTGGTCGAGGAGGGGCGGATCGTCGGGCTGGCCTCCTTCCGCGTCCCCGAGGACGGACCGGCGGACACGGTGAAGCTGTACCAGTTCCACGTCGACCCCGCTCGCTGGCGCCGGGGCGCCGGCACCGCCCTGCACACGGCCTGCGTCGAGGAGTGGCGGGCCGACGGACGGCGGACGGCCGTGCTCGACGTGCACGTGGACAACCTGCGCGCGCAGGCCTTCTACGCCCGCCAGGGCTGGAGGCCGGACCCGGACCACCCGACCGCCGAAGGCGACCACCACCGCTGCCTGCGCCTCACGGTTCCCGGGGAATGAAACCCGCTGCTTGAACGTTCATGCACCCGGCGGAGGGAGGCTCCGCACCCGTACGACCCGAGAGAGCCGAGACATGCGCGTCGAGATCTGGAGCGACATCGCCTGCCCCTGGTGCTACGTGGGCAAGGCCCGCTTCGAGAAGGCGCTCGCGGCCTTCCCGCACCGCGACGAGGTCGAGGTGGTGCACCGCTCCTTCGAGCTGGACCCCGGCCGCGCCAAGGACGACATCCAGCCCGTGATCACCATGCTCACCAGGAAGTACGGCATGAGCGAGGCCCAGGCCGAGGCCGGCGAGGACAACCTGGGGGCGCAGGCCGCCGCCGAGGGGCTGGACTACCGCACCCGGGGCCGTGACCACGGCAGCACCTTCGACATGCACCGGCTGCTGCACCTCGCCAAGGAGCACGGCCGCCAGGAGCGGCTGCTCGACCTGCTGTACCGGGCCAACTTCGCCGAGGAGCGCTCCGTCTTCGGCGACGACGAGCGGCTCGTGGAACTCGCCGTCGCGGCCGGGCTGGAGGCCGGCGCCGTGCGTGCGGTGCTCGCCGACCCGGACGCCTACGCCGACGAGGTCCGTGCCGACGAGCGCGAGGCCGCGCAGCTCGGCGCGAACGGTGTGCCGTTCTTCGTGCTCGACCGCACGTACGGCGTCTCCGGCGCCCAGCCCGCCGAGGTCTTCACCCGGGCCCTGACCCAGGCGTACGGCGGGCGTTCCCCGCTCACCCTCGTCCACAGCGACGACGCCGGCGCCTGCGGCCCGGACGGCTGCGCGGTGCCCCGGCCCTGAAACCCCAGCTCGCGGCGCATGCATAAGCGTTGCTTGGCGGCACCCCGCAGAAAGAGGCGATGGACGCCGGAGACCCGGGGGACGCAGAGTGGTCCCATGGAGACCTTCGCGAACCTCGTCCGTGCCGAGTTCGGCCCGAAGCGCACCTTCCTGAACACCGCGAGCAACGGGCTCCTGCCCGCCCGCACCGTCACCGCCGTGCAGGAGGCGGTGCGGATGCGGGCCGAGGGCAGGCCCCTGGGGCCGCTGTACGAGGACGTGGAGGCCGCCCGCGCCTGCTTCGCCCGGCTGGCCGGCGTGCCGGCCGAGCGGGTCGCGACCGGTGCCTCGGTCGCGGAGTACGGCGCCCTGATCGCCGCGTCGCTGCCCGCCGGTGCCGAAGTCCTCACCGTCGAGGCCGACTTCGCCTCCCTGGTGAACCCCTTCCACACGCGCGGCGACCTCAAGGTGCGGGCCGTGCCCCTGGAGCGGCTCGCCGAGTCCGTCCGGCCCGGCACCGCGCTGGTCGCGGTCAGCGCCGTCCAGTCCGCCGACGGCCGCCTCGCGGACCTGCCGGCCGTGCGCGAGGCGGCCCGGGCGCACGGGGCCCGCACCTACGTCGACGCCTCGCAGTCCGCCGGGTGGCTGCCGATGGACGGCGACGCCGACGACTTCCTCGCCGCCGTCGGCTTCAAGTGGCTGATGGGCCCGCACGGCGCCGCGTTCTGCGTCGTCCCCGAGGACTTCGGCGGGCTCACCCCGCTGCTCGCCGGGTGGGTCTCCGGGGAGATCCCCTGGGAGAGCTGCTACGGCCCCGTCGAGGAACCCGCCCACTCCGCACGGCGGTTCGACATCAGCCCGTCGCTGTTCAGCCACGCCGGGCTGCGCGCCTCGCTGGAGCTGATCGAGGAGATCGGCGTCGACGCCGTGCACGCCCACGACGTCGCCCTTGCGGACCGCTTCCGCGAAGGGCTCGCCGGGCTGGGCCACGCGCCGGTGCCCGCGCCGGGCTCGGCGATCGTGTCCGTGCCGGGGCTGGGCCACCGCCAGGAGGAGCTGAGCCGGGCGGGCATCGAGGTGTCCGACCGGGCCGGGAACCTGCGGGCCGCGTTCCACCTCTACAACAGCGCCGCCGACGTGGACCGGCTCCTGGACGTGCTCAGGGCATGAGACAACCGGGTGGGGCGTCCCGTCCCACACGAGGAGGCCCCACCCGGCAGCTCTGTCATGCGGTCACTTCACGGGTGTGAAGTCCCGCGCCCCGATGAACTCCGGTCGCCGCACCGGCGCCGCGAACGGCTCGACCGCGGTGTTCTCGACGCTGTTGAACACGATGAACACGTTGCTGCGCGGGAACGGCGTGATGTTGTCGCCGGAGCCGTGCATGCAGTTGCAGTCGAACCAGGTCGCCGAACCGGCCTTGCCCGTGAACAACTTGATGCCGTGCTCGGTGGCGAACCGGGTCAGCGCCTCGTCCGACGGCGTGCCCGCGTCCTGCATCTGCAGCGACTTCTTGTAGTTGTCCTTCGGCGTGGCCCCCGCGCACCCGAGGAACGTCTTGTGCGACCCCGGCATGATCATGAGCCCGCCGTTGGTGTCGTAGTTCTCGGTCAGCGCGATCGAGACCGACACCGTGCGCATCCGCGGCAGACCGTCCTCGGCGTGCCAGGTCTCGAAGTCGGAGTGCCAGTAGAAGCCACTCGCCCCGAAGCCCGGCTTGACGTTGATCCGCGACTGGTGGACGTAGACGTCCGAGCCGAGGATCTGCCGCGCCCGGCCGACGACCCGCTCGTCGCGGACCAGCCGGGCGAACACCTCGCTGATCTTGTGGACCTCGAAGACCGAGCGGATCTCCTGGGACTTCGGCTCGACGATCGACCGCTCGTCGGCACGGATGTCCGGGTCGTTGACCAGCCGGTTCAGCTCGTTGCGGTAGACCGCGACCTCGTCGTCCGTGATGAGCTCGTCGATGGCGAGGAAGCCGTCGCGCTCGAAGGAGAGCAGCTCGGCCGGCACGATCGGGCCGGGCGCGTCGGGCGCGCCCCACACGACCGGGTCCTGGCGCGGGGTGAGCACCTCGGAGGCGCCGCGGCTGGGGTAGAGGTCGGGGATACCGGTGGTGGTGTCGGTGGTGGCGGTCATGGAAACGTCACACCTCCTCGGTGAGCAGCGGGTAGACGCCGTTCTCGTCGTGGTCCTCCCGTCCGGTCACGGGCGGGTTGAACACGCAGAGGCAGCGGAAGTCCTGCTTGACCCGCAGCGTGTGCCTCTCGTGCCCGTCCAGGAGGTACATGGTGCCGGGCGTGATGGTGTACTCCTGCCCGGTCTCGTGGTCGGTCAGCTCGGCCTCGCCCTCCACGCAGACGACGGCCTCGACGTGGTTCGCGTACCACATCGACGTCTCCGTACCCGCGTAGAGGACCGTCTCGTGCAGGGAGAAACCGACCTTCTCCTTGGCGAGGACGATGCGCTTGCTCTCCCACGTACCGGACGCCGCCTTCACGTGCCGGTCGGTACCTTCGATCTCCTTGAACGAACGGACAATCACGGTGCTGCGATGCCTCCTAGATGGGTGGTGCTTCGTGGTCAGGCGGTCTCGCGGACGGCGCGGGCCAGCGTGCTGAGGCCCTCGTCCAGTTCCTCGGGCGTGATGGTCAGCGCCGGGAGCAGCTTCACGACCTCGCTCTCCGGGCCGGACGTCTCGATCAGCAGCCCGAGTTCGAAGGCACGCTTGGCGATCTTGCCGGCGCGGGCCTTGTCGTGGAACTCCATGCCCCACACCAGGCCGCGGCCCCGGTACTCCTTGACGTCGGCCAGGTTCTCCTCGGTGATGGAGATCAGCGCCTGCTCGACCTGCTCGCCGCGCTTGCGGGTCTGCTTCTCCATCGCCGAGCCGTCGGCCCAGTACGCCTCCAGCGCGGCGGTGGCCGTGACGAAGGCGGGGTTGTTGCCGCGGAAGGTGCCGTTGTGCTCGCCGGGCTCCCAGACGTCCAGCTCCGGCTTGAACAGGCACAGCGACATGGGCAGGCCGTAGCCGCTGATCGACTTCGAGACGGTGACGATGTCCGGCACGATGCCCGCCTCCTCGAAGGAGAAGAACGCGCCGGTACGGCCGCAGCCCATCTGGATGTCGTCGACGATCAGCAGCATGTCCTGCCGCTCGCACAGGTCGGCCAGCGCGCGCAGCCACTCGGGCCGGGCCACGTTGATGCCGCCCTCGCCCTGCACGGTCTCGACGATCACGGCGGCCGGCTTGTTCAGGCCGGAGCCCTGGTCCTCCAGGAGCCGCTCGAACCACAGGAAGTCCGGGACCTGGCCGTCGAAGTAGTTGTCGAACGGCATCGGTGTGCCGTGCACCAGCGGGATGCCGGCGCCGGCCCGCTTGAAGGCGTTGCCGGTCACGGCCAGCGAGCCCAGCGACATGCCGTGGAAGGCGTTGGTGAAGGACACGATCGCCTCGCGCCCCTTCACCTTCCGCGCGAGCTTCAGCGCGGACTCCACGGCGTTGGTGCCGGTCGGGCCCGGGAACATGACCTTGTACGGCAGGTCGCGCGGGCGCAGCAGCAGGTTCTGGAAGGACTCCAGGAAGCCGCGCTTGGCGGTCGTCGACATGTCGAGCCCGTGCGTGACGCCGTCCCGCTCCAGGTAGTCGATCAGCGCGCGTTTCAGGACGGGGTTGTTGTGCCCGTAGTTCAGTGACCCCGCTCCGGCGAAGAAGTCGAGGTACTCGTGGCCGTCCTCGTCGTACATACGGCTGCCCACCGCACGGTCGAAGACGGTGGGCCAGCCGCGGCAGTAGCTGCGAACCTCGGACTCCAGGGTCTCGAAGACGCTCAGGTCGGGCTGGGTGATGGTCACGACGAATCGCTCCTAGGGGCGTGGGGGAAGTCTGCGGGAGTCGGGCGGGAAGTCTTGGGTCAGTGGGGCAGCGGGCCGATCCGGTAGAGGACCTCGGGGTCGTGCGGCCCGTCCGGGAACAGGCCCGCGTCGAACAGCACCTCGCGCTCCAGCCGGGCGCCGTGCCGCTCGGCGAACGACGTGAACAGACGCTCCGAAGCGGTGTTGCCCGGGGTGATGGTGGTCTCCACCGCCGTCACCCCGCGCTCCGCGGCGGTCCGCGCGACCAGACCGTCGAGCAGTGCCGCGGCCAGTCCGCGCCCGCGGTGCGCCTCGTCCACCGCGACCTGCCACACCAGCAGGGTCTGCGGGCTCTCCGGCCGCACGTACCCGGTGATGAAGCCCATCGGCTCGCCCCGCTCGTCACGGGCGACGGCCGACGTGGCGGCGAAGTCCCGGCACCACAGCAGATAGCTGTAGGACGAGTTCACGTCGAGAACCTTCGAGTCCTTCGCCATCCGCCACAGCGCGGCTCCGTCGGCCGTCGTGGGGCGGTCGATTTGCGGATCTGCTTGTACGGCAGTCATGCGAATTGAACTTACCCAGCGAAATTCAAAATTGCATCGCCGAATGGGCTTACGTGTGCGCCGGGTCTGTGTTATCGCGCGAGCGCGAGGGGAGACGCGAGGCGGCTGGTGTATGCCTGATTTTGACCGGATAATCCCGGGTAAATCGGTCAGGATGTGTAACGCGTCACAGCCGCGTAACCCGCGCGAGATCCGCCAGAATTACCTCGCGGAGTGTTCGCAAAATCTACGCGTTTAGGATCGGGAAAAGCGGGCAGAAGAATACGGGAAGCTGTTCTGGAAGCAATTCCTTATTGTGTGCCAGCTTACATGTGGGATGTCTCGGAAAGTGCCAGGAATTCAAGCGCCCGTCACTCCGTCGATGCGTTCCCGCAGGAGATCGGCGTGACCGTTGTGCCGCGCGTACTCCTCGATCATGTGGATGAGCACCCACCGCAGACTGACCTCCATACCGGGCACCGGCCCCTCGGCGACCCGCCCGGCGTGGTCCAGCGGCAGCCCGGCGCACAGCTCCCGCCCCCGCGCGATCTCCCGGCGCCAGATGCCGAGCGCCTCGTCGAGCCCCCGCTCCGGATCGAGGGCGTACCCGGTCGGGTCCTCGAACACCGGCGGCACCTCGACGCCGGCGGCGACCCGCTGGAACCAGTTCCGCTCGACCTCGGCGAGGTGCTGCACCAGCCCCAGCAGGGTCAGCTCCGACGGCGCGGCCGAGGCGGTCCTCACCTGCGCGTCGTCCAGCCCCGCGCACTTCAGCGCCAGCGTGGCCCGGTGGAAGTCGAGCCAGCTCTCGAGCATCGCCCGCTCGTCGCCGGTGGGACGGGGGACCGGCCTTCCGTCGGGAAGGGCCGGGCTGCCGGAAGGTGTGTCAGTGGTCATGGGCGGAGCATGGCACGGGCCACTGACAACCCGTGCCGCACCGGCACGGAGCCCCCGCGCTTCGCCGGCTCCGGCCCCGGACTACCGCCAGGCCCCCTCGACCGCGCGCAACGCCCCGGCGACGTCCACGGACAGCCCGGCTTCCGTCAGCGCGGCCCCCAGCGCCGCCAGAGCCGCCCGCACCGCGCCCGGGGCCGCGTCGGGCCCGTAGTGGTTGACCCGGATCATCTCCTTGGCCAGCGCACCCCCGCCCGCGGCCAGCGGCACCGCCGGATCCGCCTCCAGCGCCCGCGCCACCAGTTCCGAGGCGACCACCCCGGACGGCGCCCGCAAGGTCGTCGCGACCGGCGCCGCGTCCCGGGCCTCGTACACGTACGGCTCCAGACCGCCGCCGAGCGCGACCGCCCCGGCCCGCGTCGCGGCGGCGGCCGACGCGTGCCGGGCCATCACCGTCTGCAGCCCCACCGCCTCGATCCGCTCCACGCACGCCTCAAGCGCCAGCATCTCCAGCTGCGCCGGGGCGTGCAGCAGCGCCTTGCGGCCGCCGTCGATCCACCGCTCCTTCCAGTCGAGGAGCGACAGGTACGACCGCCGCGGCGCGTCCGGGTTCGCCGCCATGCGGGCCCAGGCGCGCTCGCTCACCGACACCGCCGACACCCCGGCCGGCCCGCCCATCGCCTTCTGCGCCCCGATCACGCACAGGTCCACGCCCCACGCGTCCGGCAGCACCGGCTCGGCCCCGATCGACGCCACGGCGTCGAGGTAGAACAGCGCCCCGTGCGCCCGCACCACCTCGCCGATCGCGGCCACCGGGTTGGTGTTGCCGGTCGCCGCCTCCGCGTGCACCAGAGACACGAAGTCGATCGCCGGGTGCTCGGCGAAGGCCTGCTCGATCTGCTCGGCGGTGACCGCCGTGTGGAAGGGCACCGCCAGATCGATCACCGTGGCGCCGCAGTCCCGCAGCCAGTCGCCGAAGGTCTGGCCGTAGGGACCCGTGATGACGTTGAGCGCGGTCGTGCCCGGACCGGCCGCGGCGCGGATCGCGCCCTCCAGCGGCAGCAGCGCCTCGCCCTGCATGATCACGACGTCCTGCCCGGTGCTCAGCAACCGCGCCACGCGGTCCTCGATCGAGGCGAAGCGGTCCGCGCCGAGCGGGGCCAGGTCCAGAAACGGGTGCGTCACGGCAGTGCTCTCTTCACTCACAGGTTCGACGGCATCGAGGGTAACCGTCGGGTACCACGCCCCCCGGAGCCGAGGCCCGCGCGAACAGGCCCCCTTCAGCACGCGTCCGGCGGCTCACTAAGGTGCGGTGCATGAGCGATCGCGCGGTGCTGCACGTGAAGGGGCGGGTGCTCGTCGGACCCGAGGACGTCCGCGACGAGCTGTGGGTGGTCGACGGCCGGGTCTGCTACGACCGTCCCGCCGGCGCCCGCGACATCCGCACCGTCCGGGGCTGGGCCCTGCCCGGCCTCGTCGACGCCCACTGCCACGTCGGGCTCGACCGGCACGGCCCCGTCCCCGAGGACGTCGCCGAGAAGCAGGCACTGACCGACCGGGACGCCGGCACCCTGCTGATCCGCGACGCCGGCTCGCCCTCCGACACCCGCTGGATCGACGACCGCGAGGACCTGCCGAAGATCATCCGCGCCGGGCGGCACATCGCCCGCACCCGCCGCTACATCCGCAACTACGCCTGGGAGATCGAGCCCGAGGACCTGGTCGCCTACGTCGCCCAGGAGGCGCGGCGCGGCGACGGCTGGGTCAAGCTGGTCGGCGACTGGATCGACCGCGACCTCGGGGACCTGTCGGCCTGCTGGCCGCGCGGGGCGGTTCAGGCGGCGATCGCCGAGGCGCACCGGCTGGGCGCCCGGGTCACCGCGCACTGCTTCGCGGAGGACTCCCTGCGCGACCTCGTCGAGGCGGGCATCGACTGCATCGAGCACGCCACGGGCCTGACCGAGGACCTCGTCCCGCTGTTCGCCGAACGGGGCGTGGCCATCGTGCCGACCCTGGTCAACATCGCGACCTTCCCGCAGCTCGCCGCCGGCGGCGAGAGCAAGTTCCCGCGCTGGTCGGCCCATATGCGCCGGCTCCACGAACGCCGCTACGACACCGTGCGGGGCGCCTACGACGCCGGCATCCCGGTCTTCGTCGGCACCGACGCCGGCGGCGGTCTCGCCCACGGGCTCGCGGCGGCCGAGGTCGGCGAACTCGTCACCGCCGGCATCCCGCCCGTCGAGGCCCTCGCGGCCGGCACCTGGAAGGCCCGCGCCTGGCTCGGCCGCCCCGGCCTGGACGAGGGCGCCCCGGCCGACCTGGTCGTCTACGACGAGGACCCGCGCGCGGACGTGCGCGTGCTGAGGGCACCGCGCCGGGTGGTGCTGAACGGGCACGTGGTGGGGTAGCCGCACGGGTGACGGCGGGGAACGCCTGTGCCGCAGGAATCGAATACATCCGCGGTCTCGCCCCGTTGGAGTGAAGCGGTGTCGGATCACTGACGGCGTCTGCGCGGTGCGGCGATTCTTTCCGGGTCCCGAGCCTGTCACCCCTGGAGTCCCACCGTGAACAGCACCTCCTTCGCCCTGCCCGCACGCCGTCTGGCGACCGTCGCGACGGCCGTGGCACTCGCCGCGGGGCCCCTGGCGCTCACCGGCGTGAGCCCGGCGCACGCCACCGGCGACCACGGCCGCGCGAGCGCCGCCGTCCTGCGCACGAACCTGGACGTCTCCCTGGTGAACAAGTCGGTGAACGTCCCCCTCGCCGTCTCCCTCAACGAGGTCCAGGCCCCGCAGAGCGCCGAGAAGACCGCGCTGACCGCCGGCCTGGACGCGGTGGACGGCGGCCGGCCCTTCAGCGTGCTGCGGGCCGAGGCGGCCGAGGCACGCGCCACGACGTCCGCCACGAAGGCCGAGGCGAGCACCACGCTGGCCCACGCCCGCCTCCACGTGCCCGGCCTGCCGCTGCTGTCGGTCGTCGAGGTCGAGCAGGTCACCGCGAGGGCCACGTGCGAGGCCGGGAGCAGGCCGTTCGCCACGACCGGCCTGCCGGGCTCGGTGACCGTGCTCGGCAAGCGCGTGAAGCTCACCGCGGGCGGCCCCACCGACGTCACGGTGCCCGGCGTCGGCGAGGTGCGCCTGGACCTCTCCCACACCAAGACCACGACCCGCTCCGCCGCCGCGACCGCCCTCGAACTCACGGTGTCCGTCGACCCGTTGAAGCTGAACGTCGCGAAGGTCGACGGCACGCTCACCCTGGCCGAGGCCACGTGCACGACACCGCGTACCGCGACCGCCGCCCAGCCCCCGGCCGAGGCCTCCGCCGAACCGCCCGCCCCGGCCATCGGCGTGCGCGCGCAGGGCGCGTCCACGACGGAGGACCTGGCCGAGACGGGCGGCAGCGCGCTGACGCCGTACCTGGCCGGAGCGGCGGTCGTGCTGCTGGCCGCGGGCGGGGGAGCGGTGGTGCTGGCCCGGCGACGGGGGTGAGCCGGTGGGCGGGGGCGGCGACGGGGATGAGCCGGTGGGCCGGGGCGGCGATGAGGGTGCCCCGGGGGCGGCGACGGGGGTGAGCCGGTCGGCGGGGGCGGTGCTTCGGTCTTCGGCTGGGTGGGGTGGCCCGGCTGGATGGGGTGGCCCGGCTGGGCGGGCTGGCGGCTGGGTGGGCTGGCCCGGCTGAGTTCGCGTTCCCGAGCCGTACGCCACCCCACCCCCCTCAAAGAGCCAGCGCCTGCTCCAGCGCCCGCAGGAAGCCGTCCGTCGTCGGGCGGTCGCGTACCGCCAGGCGCAGCCACTCCTCGTCCAGGCCGGGGAAGGTGTCCCCGCGGCGCACGGCGTAGCCGAGGTCGCGCAGGCGGCTGCGTACCTCGGCCGCCCGCCGCAGGCGGATCAGCACGAACGGGCCCCGCGCCGGGCCCGCCACCCGCAGCCCGGCCGGGGCGAAGCGGGCCAGGCCCGCCAGGAGGTGGGCGCGGTCGGCGGCGACGCGGTGGGCGGCGTGGGCGGCCTCCGCCACCGCCCTCGGCGCCACGCACGCCTCGGCCGCCGCCAGCGCCGGTGTGGACACCGGCCACAGCGGCTGCGCCCGCTGCAGTTCCCCGACGGTCTCCGGCGCCGCCAGCACGTACCCGATCCGCAGCCCGGCGAGTCCCCACGTCTTGGTCAGGCTGCGCAGCACCACCAGACCGGGCACGTCGGTCCGGTCCGCCAGGGCCTCGGTCTCGCCCGGCACCGCGTCCATGAACGCCTCGTCCACCACCAGCACCCGCCCGGGCCGGGCCAGGGAGGCGATCACGTCCGCCGGGTGCAGGACCGAGGTCGGATTCGTCGGGTTGCCGATCACGACGAGGTCGGCGTCCTCGGGCACGGCCGCCGGGTCGAGCCGGAAGCCGTCCTCCTCGCGCAGCAGCACCCGTCCGACCGTGTGCCCCGCGTCCCGCAGCGCCGCCTCCGGCTCGGTGAACTGGGGATGCACCACGACCGGCCGCCTGACCGGCAGCGCCCGCGCGAGCAGGACGAACGCCTCCGCGGCGCCCGCCGTCAGCAGGACCCGCTCGACCGGCAGCCCGTGCCGCGCGGCCACCGCCGCCCGTGCGGCCCGCCCGTCCGGGTAGGCGGCCAGCGACGTGAGCGACGCCGCGATGTGCTCCCGCAGCCACGCCGGCGGGGTGTCCGAGCGGACGTTGACGGCGAGGTCGACGAGCGACGTGCCGTCGTCGCGGACTTCGGCGTCTCCGTGGTGGCGCAGGTCGTGCCCGGTCTCAGTGCGCATGGGAAGGTCCGTGAGGGGAGAGGCCGTCGCCGTCCGGGGCGACCGCGGCGGTGCCGGCGGAGGCCCCGGTGGGCGCGGGGGCGGTCGGGGAGTGGGGGCGGGCGTCGCCGCCGAGGGTCGCCACGGCGCAGGTGGCCCTGGCGGACTTGCGTTTGGGGACGAGGAGTTCACCGCCGCCGAGCAGGGCCGCGGCCTCGGCGACGGAGGGCGTACCGACCGCGGCGAGCGGCGCGCCGGACGGGCCGGGCACCCGCACCCGGGCCAGCTCCCCGGCGTCGTACGTCATCACAGGCACCCCCAGCCGCCGCGCCGTCCCGGCGATGCCGGGCTCCCCGGCCTTGCCGGTGACGGTGGCGAGTCCGGCGACGGCCGCGGCGGACACCCCGGCCTCCCGCAGCGCGCCCTCCACCAGCGCGAGCACCTCCTCGGCGGGGACCCCCTTCGACGCCCCGACCCCGACGACCACGCCGCGCCCGGGCCGGGCCGGAGCGGGGACCCCGGAGCCGGACGGTCCGCCGCTCATGACGTCCGGCACCTGTCCACGAAGCGGACGGCCACGCCGGGTTTGGCGGCCCAGTGCGTGTGCAGATAGCTGGCGTGCACCCCGCCCCGCACGAACCCCTCGACCCGCGGCCGGGGCGTGCGCAGGCCCCAGGCGGGTTCCGCGCCCGCGCCGGGCTCCACGACGGTCCGGTGGAACTCGTGGCCCCGCATCCGGGTCCCCGCCGCCGCGAGCACACTGTCGCCCACGGCCACCGCGTCCCGGTAGCCCAGCGTGAGCCGCTCCGTCATCCGCGCCCCGGCGTCCAGCACCCCGCACATCGGCAGCCCGTCCAGCTCCCGGCACAGATACAGCAGCCCGGCGCACTCGGCGGCGACCGGCGCCCCGCTCTCCGCCAGCACGGCGACGGCCTTGCGCAGCGGTTCGTTGGCGGACAGCTCGGAGGCGTACACCTCGGGGAACCCGCCCCCGATCACCAGCCCCCGGGTGCCCTCGGGCAGGTCCTCGTCCCGCAGCGGGTCGAACGGCACGACCTCGGCACCGGCGGCGGCCAGCAGTTCGGCGTGCTCCGCGTAGGAGAACGTGAACGCCTCACCGCCGGCCACGGCGATCCTCGGCGCGTCTTCCCGGCGCGGGCCCGGCGTCCCGTCCCGCCCGGCCGGGCGGGCGGCGGACGACGAGACCGCCTCGGCCGCGTCCCACGCCGCGCACGACAGCGTGCCCGCACCGCGCGCCAGCGCCTCCAGCGCGTCCAGATCGCACCCGGCCGTGACCTGCGCGGCCATCGCCTCGACGGCCTCCACGGCCGCGCCGCGCCGCTCGGCGACCGGCACCAGCCCCAGATGCCGCGACGGCGTGTCCACCTGCGCGACCCGCCGCAGCACCCCGAGGACGGGCACCCCGACCTGCTCCAAGGCCTCCCGCAGCAGCTCCTCGTGCCGGTCCGTGGCGACCTTGTTCAGGATCACGCCCCCGACCCGCACCTCCGGGTCCCAGGACACGAACCCGTGCACCAGCGCCGCCACCGACCGGGACTGCGACGACGCGTCCACGACCAGCACCACCGGCGCCCGCAGCAGTTTCGCCACATGCGCCGTGGAGGCCAGCTCGCCCTGCCCGGCGACGCCGTCGTACAACCCCATCACGCCCTCGACGACGGCGATGTCGCAGCCCCGCGCCCCGTGCAGGAACAGCGGCCCGACCCGCTCCGGACCGCACAGGTACGCGTCGAGGTTGCGTCCCACCCGCCCGGTCGCGAGCGCGTGGTAGCCGGGGTCGATGTAGTCCGGGCCGACCTTGTGCGGGGACACGGCGAGCCCTCGCGCGGCGAACGCGGCCATCAGCCCCGTGGCGACGGTCGTCTTGCCGCTCCTCGACGCGGGCGCGGCGACGACCAGCCGGGGCACGGACGAGGCGGACGACGAGGACGGCGAGGGGGCGGACGACGCGGAGGAGGATCTCACCACTCGATGCCCCTCTGCCCCTTCTGCCCGGCGTCCATCGGATGCTTGACCTTGGACATGTCGGTCACCAGATCCGCGAAGTCGACGAGCTCGGCGGGCGCGTTCCGCCCGGTGATCACGACGTGCTGGGTCCCGGGCCGGTCGCGCAGCACCTCGACGACCTCACGGGTGTCGATCCACCCCCAGTGCAGGGGATAGGCGAACTCGTCCAGCACGTACAGCCGGTAGGTCTGCGCCGCCAGGTCCCGCTTGACCTGCTCCCAGCCCTCCCGGGCCTTCTCCTCGTTGGAGGAGTTGTCCCCCTGGAGGTCGCGCTGCACCCACGACCAGCCCTCGCCCATCTTGTGCCAGGCGACGGAGCCGCCCTGCCCGCTGTCGCCCAGCACCTTCAGCGCGTTCTCCTCGCCGACCTTCCACTTCGCCGACTTGACGAACTGGAACACCCCGATCGGCCAGCCCTGGTTCCAGGCCCGCAGCGCGAGCCCGAAGGCGGCGGTCGACTTGCCCTTGCCGACGCCCGTGTGCACCACGACGAGCGGCCGGTTGCGCCGCTGCCGGGTCGTCAGTCCGTCGTCCGGGATGACACTCGGCTGTCCCTGCGGCATTACGCGGCCCTCCTCGAAGTTCCCTGTACGTCCCTGACCAGGCCGGCGATCGAGTCGGCCCGCAGTTCGTCCAACGTCACGGCGGTCCCGCCCAGTTCACCGGCGAGCTGCCCGGCGAGCCCCAGCCGCACCGGCCCCTGCTCGCAGTCCACGACGACCGACGCGACACCGTCGGCCGCGAACAGCCGTGCCGCCCGCTCGGCCAGGGCGACCGGGTCCGGGCCTCCCGTGGCCCGCCCGTCCGTCACCACCACGAGCAGCGGCCGCCGTGCCGGATCCCGCAGCCGCTCCACCCGCAGCACGTCGTGCGCGCGCAGCAGCCCGGCCGCCAGCGGGGTCCGCCCGCCGGTCGGCAGCGTCTCCAGCCGGGACGCCGCCGCGTCCACGGACGAGGTCGGCGGCAGCGCGACCTCCGCGTCCCGGCCCCGGAACGTCACCAGCCCCACCTTGTCCCGCCGCTGGTAGGCGTCCAGCAGCAGCGACAGCACGGCCCCCTTCACGGCGCTCATCCGCTGCCGCGCCGCCATCGACCCCGAGGCGTCGACGACGAACAGCACGAGGTTGCCCTCGCGGCCCTCACGGGTGGCCTGCCGCAGATCGTCCCGGCGCACCACCAGCCCGGGGCCGGAGCGTCCGCGCGCCCGCTGGTGCGGGGCGGCGGCCTGCACGGTCGCCGCCAGGTGCAGCTTGGTCAGCGCGCCCTGCGGCCGGCGGGCCCCGGTCGTGCGCCCGTGCTCGGTCCGCGCCCGGGAACGCCGCCCGGCGGCGCCCTCGCCGATCCCGGGCACGCTCAGCACCTTGGTGCGGAACGGCTCGCAGGCCCCCACGGCCGACTGCTCGCCCGCACCCGAGGGATGCGGCTGCCCGCCCTCCCCGGGCGGGGGCGGCGGCACCTCCGCGTCACGGCCCTGCGCAGCCTCACCGCCCTGCGGCGCGTCACCGGGCTGCGGCTGCCCGCCGCCCCCGCCGCCTCCGCCGGGCCCGTCCGGCCCGGGGTCCGGGTCCTGGTCCGTTTCCTGGCCCGGGTCCGGATCCGGGTCCGTGTCCGGGTCGTCGCCGGAGAACTCCTCCAGCGTCCGGTCGAGCTTGTCCTCGTCCAGGCCGGGCGCGTCGAAGGGGTTGCGCCGCCGCCGGTGCGGCAGCGCGAGCAGCGCGGCCTGCCGGACGTCCTCCGCGAGCACGTCCGTACGCCCCGCCCAGGCCGCCAGGGCCGTCGCGGTCCGCGCCATCACGATGTCGGCGCGCATGCCGTCCACCTCGAACGCCGCGCAGGTCGCCGCGATCTGCCGCAGCGCCCCGTCGCCCAGCCGCACCGACGGCAGCAGCTCGCGCGCCGCGACGATCCGCGCCCGCACCCCTGCCTCCTCGTCGGCCCAGCGGGCGGCGAAGGCGGCGGGGTCGTCGTCGTAGGCCAGCCGCCGCCGGACGACCTCCACCCGCTGCTCGGGCTCCCGCGAGGCCGCGACCTCCACGGTCAGCCCGAACCGGTCGAGCAACTGCGGCCGCAGCTCGCCCTCTTCGGGGTTCATGGTGCCGACCAGCAGGAACCGGGCGGCATGCCGGACGGAGACGCCCTCGCGTTCGACGTACGAGGCGCCCATCGCCGCCGCGTCCAGCAGCAGGTCGACCAGGTGGTCGTGGAGGAGGTTCACCTCGTCGACGTAGAGGATCCCGCGGTGCGCGTCGGCGAGCAGGCCCGGTTCGAAGGCCTTCACACCCTCCGAGAGCGCCCGTTCGATGTCCAGCGCGCCGACCAGCCGGTCCTCGGAGGCGCCGACCGGCAGCTCGACCATGCGCGCGGCCCGCGTCTCGAACGCCCCCGCCTCGTGCGGCCCGTCCGGGCAGCCGGGGTCGGGGGAGCCGGGGTCGCAGGAGAACCGGCAACCGGAGACGACGTCCAGCGTCGGCATGAGCGCCGTCAGCGCCCGCACGGCCGTCGACTTGGCGGTGCCCTTCTCACCGCGCACCAGCACACCGCCGACCGCCGGTGAGACGGCGTTCAGCAGCAGCGCGAGCCGCAGATCGTCCTGGCCGACCACGGCCGTGAACGGAAACGGGGTGGTCACTTGTCGTCACCCTCCAAGGTGCCTTCGAATTCCATGCGCCGACGATCCGAGACCTGCGGCAGCCGTACGGCGGCATGCGGCGCCGGTGAGTTCCCTGGCGGTAGCGGCCGATTGCCGAAGGCCCTCGGTCGTCGTCGGGCGCGTACCGCAGGGGAGTTGGCCCTGCGCAGCGGCCGGTGGCCGGTGCGGTAAGGCGGCTGCGCGGTGCGGGGCGCCAGTGGGGCACCTCCACGCAGCCGTCGGCACCCGACGGCCTCCCTGGGCCGGTCGGCCTGTGGCGCCGGGCAGTCGCCTCGCCGCAACCGCCGCCGGTCGACCGCCGGCGACAGCCGCTCGGCATGCGGCTCCGGTGAGATGCCTGGCGGCAGCGGCCGCTTGCCGACCGCCTTCGGCAGCTGGTGGGCACCCCCCACCCCCGTCGCCACCCGGCCCGCTTTCCCCGGCCGCGACGGGACCGTCGCGGTCATGCGGGTGCTCCCGGGGGAACGAAGGGCAGCCCCCGCGGTGCGCCGGACTCGATGAGGCGCCACAGCGCGTCCGTGTCCGCGTGCTGTTCGATCAGGTCGCCCAGCCGGTCGAGCTGTTCCTCGCGCAGGGCGGCGAAGGACGTGTCCGGCGCCGGTACGAAGCGGCGCCCGGCGGCGGCGGCCACCTCGCGCAGGAACGCCCTGCGGAAACCGTCCGACTCCAGCGAGCCGTGCCAGTGCGTGCCCCAGGTCTGCCCGACCCGGCAGCCGTCCAGGAAGGGGGTGCCGCCCTGGACGTCGGCGACGCCGTGGTGGATCTCGTAGCCCTCGACGTGCTCCCCGAGGGCCTCGCCCGCGGGCCGGGTGAGGGTCTTCTCGCGGGCGAAACGCACCCGCACCGGCAGCAGTCCGAGCCCGTCGACCCGTCCCCGACGGCTCTCCACGTCGTCCTCGATGTGCTCGCCGAGGATCTGGAACCCGCCGCAGATGCCGAGGACGGGCCGCTGCTCGGCGGCCCGGCGGGCCAGGGCGTCGGCGAGACCCCGTTCGCGCAGCCACTCCAGCGCACGCACGGTGCCGCGCGTCCCGGGCACGATGACGAGGTCGGCGTCGGCCAGTTCCTCGGGCCGGTCCACGAACCGCACCACGACGCCCGGCTCGGCGGCCAGCGCGTCGACGTCGGTGAAGTTGGACATCAGCGGCACGGCGCAGACCGCGACGCGCAGCACGTCCTCCCCGACGGGCGGCGCGACGGCGGACTCCCGCACGGCCCCGCGCATCGAGACCCGCAGCCCGTCCTCCTCGTCGATGCCCAGCCCGTGCCGGAAGGGCAGCACCCCGTACGTGCGCCGCCCGGTGAGCCCGTGCAGCATCTCCAGACCGGGCTCCAACAGGGACACGTCCCCGCGGAACTTGTTGACCAGGTACCCGGCGACGCACTCCTGGTCCTCGCGCGACAGCAGCGCGACCGTCCCGAAGAACGAGGCGAAGACACCGCCCCGGTCGATGTCGCCGACGACGAGCACGGGCAGCCCGGCGCCCCGGGCGATGCCCATGTTGACGATGTCGGTCCGCCGCAGATTGATCTCGGCGGGCGAACCGGCCCCTTCACAGATCACCGCGTCATACGTGCCCCGCAGTTGCTCCAGGCAGTCCAGCACCGTCCCGAGCAGCCGCCGCTGCCGCCCGCCGTGGTAGCCGCGCGCGCTCATCTCGCCGACCGGCTTGCCGAGCAGCACGACCTGGCTGCTCTGCTCGCCGCCGGGCTTGAGCAGCACGGGGTTCATCAGCGCGGCCGGCTCGATCCGGCAGGCCTGCGCCTGCATGGCCTGCGCCCGCCCGATCTCGGCACCCTCGCGCGTGACGAAGGAGTTGAGGGACATGTTCTGCGCCTTGAAGGGCGCGACCTTGACGCCCTGCCGCACCAGCCACCGGCAGATGCCCGCCGTCACGACGCTCTTGCCCGCGTCGGAGGTGGTACCGGCGACGAGAAGCCCACCGCTCATGCTCACTTCCCCCTCTTGAACAACCGCGCGCCCCCGGACAGCCGCGCACCCACCAGTCGCGCCCCCGCGCACGCCCCGAGCGCGAGCCAGGTGACGCGCCGCGACAGCCGTACGGCCCGTTCCACGTCGTGCGTGACGACCGCGCGGCCGTGCGGGTTGAGCACCGGCCGGTGCTCCACCCGCCCGCCGTACGAGAGCGTCCCGCCCAGCCGCACGCCGAGCGCCCCCGCGAAAGAGGCTTCCACGGGACCGGCGTTGGGACTCGGATGCTTCCCCGCGTCCGCCCGCCAGGCCCGTACCGCCGCACGCGGATCCGGCCCGGCCAGCGTCGCGAGCACGGCGGTCAGCCGCGCCCCCGGCCATCCCGCCACGTCGTCCAGCCGCGCGGAGGCCCACCCGTAGCGCCGGTACCGGGGCGACTTGTGCCCGACCATGGCGTCGAGGGTGTTGACGGCCCGGAAGCCGAGCAGCCCCGGCACCCCGCCCACCGCGCCCCACACCAGCGCCCCCACGACCGCGTCGGAGGTGTTCTCGGCGACGGACTCGACCACGGCCCGGGCGATCCCGTCGGCGTCGAGGGCCTGCGGGTCCCGCCCGCACAGGTGCGGCAGCCGGGCCCGGGCCGCCTCGACGTCGCCGGCCTCCAGGGCGCGCCCGATGGCGCGCGCTTCGCGGGCCAGCGAGGTCCCGCCGACGACGGCCCAGGTGGCGATCCCGGTCAGTGCGACGGATGCGGCGGCGGACCGCCGTGCGGCCCCCGCGGCGACCGCCCCGGCGGCGACGGCTCCTCCGGCGCACACGGCGGTGTGCAGCGCGCCCCACCCCCGGTGGTCCCGCCACAGCACCCGTTCCACGGCACCCGCGGCCCGCCCGAACGCGGCGACCGGATGCCCCCGGCGGGGATCGCCGAGCAGCAGGTCACCGATCAGGCCGGCGGCGGCACCGTACGCGAAGACGCGACCGGCACCCATGGGCTCAGCCGGCCGAAGGGGCAGACGGGGGAGGGGTGCTGGAGCTCGGTCGGCAGCCGCGCATGGCGATATGTCCTCACTCAGGGTGTCCACGCCCTGGTTCGACGAGACCGGCGGTGAGAGTTCCTGGCTCCCGGGGATCGCTGCCCCCGGTGACAGTGGCGGGACCGCGCCGGACTCGCACCGGCTTCCTCTCCTGCCGCCGTAATTGGCCCCGGCAGTCCACCACGGCCGCGAACCGCCGTCAACTTGCCGTTGACCTGCGCGGGGAGAGTGTGCAGAACCCCACACCACCCCCGGCGCACACGAGCGCCGGGCGGCACGGGAGTGAGTTCCCGTGCCGCCCGGCGGCCGTACTCGTGCGGTCGGGCCGTCAGGCCACGATCAGGTAGATCCCGTAGCCCACGGCCGCCGCGCACGCCGCGAAGCACGCGTACGCGCCGGTGACCGCGAGACCCGCGGAACCGCCCTCCGCCACCGCCCGCTCGCGGCGGGACAGGCCGGTGATGCCGAGGGTGAACAGGGCCACGAGGGCCACCGTGACCACGAGGCTGACGCCGAAGACGGAACCGAGGGCCGCCCAGTCGATCTTCATCTCAGAGACTCTTCCTTGTTACCGGTGGGCGGGTCAGACCGTGGTGGTCGAGGACGGGGCCCGCTCGGAGGTGGCCTGGGACGGGAAGGCGTGGGCCGGCTCGTCCGCCACGGCGCCCGCCGTGGGCGGCGGCGTGACCGCGGCCATCGCCGTGGTCACCACACCGGCCGGCTCCTCGTCCTCGGTGTCGTTGACGTTGGTGTGGTCGACGACCTCACGCCGCGACACCTTCCAGATCGCCGCGCTGGAGGCGACGAGGAAGACCGCCACCACCGCGGTGCCCCAGTCGCCGAAGCCGGTGACGTACTCGGCGAGCGCGGCCACCAGGGCCGCCGCCGGCAGCGTCAGACCCCAGGCGATGAACATCCGCGTGGCGGTCGACCAGCGGACGACGCCGCCCTTGCGGCCGAGGCCCGCGCCCATCACCGCGCCGGAGACGGAGTGGGTGGTGGACAGGGAGAAGCCGAGGTGCGAGGAGGCCAGGATGACCGTCGCCGCGCTGGTCTGGGCCGCGAAGCCCTGCTGCGGCTGGAGGTCGGTCAGGCCCTTGCCCATCGTGCGGATGATGCGCCAGCCGCCCAGGTAGGTGCCCAGCGCGATCGCGACGCCCGCGGAGAGGATGACCCACATGGGCGGGTCGGAGTCGGGGGCGACGGTGCCGCCGGCGACCAGGGCGAGGGTGATGACACCCATCGTCTTCTGCGCGTCGTTGGTGCCGTGCGCCAGCGAGACCAGGCCCGCGGAGGCGATCTGGCCGGCGCGGTAGCCCTTCTCGGACGCCTTGCCGTCGGCCTTCCGGCCGAGGGAGTACGTCAGCCGGGTGCCGAGCATCGCCGCGACGCCCGCGACCAGCGGGGCGGCGATCGCCGGGATCAGCACCTTGGTGACCAGCACGTCGCCGTGCACCGCGCCGACGCCCGCCGAGGCGATCGTGGCGCCGATCAGGCCGCCCATGAGGGCGTGCGAGGAGCTGGACGGCAGACCGACCAGCCACGTCAGCAGGTTCCAGAGGATCGCGCCGACCAAGGCGGCGAAGATGACCTCGGGACGGATGCCGGCCTCGTCGACGAGGCCTTTGGAGATCGTGTTCGCGACTTCCACGGACAGGAAGGCGCCGACCAGGTTCAGAACCGCGGACATGGCCACCGCGACCTTCGGCCGCATGGCGCCGGTGGAAATGGTCGTGGCCATCGCGTTCGCGGTGTCGTGGAAACCGTTCGTGAAATCGAACGCGAGTGCGGTTACCACCACAATCGCGAGGATCAGCGAGAAGCTTTCCATTTACCCAGGCAATCGTTCGAGGTCATTGGCTGGACGAACGTAGGTAACCCGAGTGAACGGAAGATGAACTGGGAGGGGCGCGGGGGTGTCCACAAGAGAGGGTTGTCGTTCCGCCCTGCTGTCAGGCTCCCCGGACACCGGTATCCGGACGCCTTGCGCCGATCGCTTCAGCCGATCGAGTGACCGGGTGAAGAGACCGAGGTCACCCGGCGGTGAGCCGCGGGCGGGCCCGTCGACGGGCCCGCGGAGGACGGCCGCCCGCTCCCGATCACCGACTGTGGGGCACCCACTACCGTACGGCACGCCGAAGCCCGGGTCGTATGCGATGCCCGCCGCGGGCGGCGGCGCACCGGGGGGCGACGGGCCCGCGGCCCGCCTGGCAGGATCACGGGCATGGCTGAGCAGCGAGGAGACGAGCGGGTCATGGACGGCGGCGCACCGGACGCGGGGGAGGCGCGGCTCAGGAGCGTGCGCCCCGAGGAGGCGCGCGCCTGGGAGGAACTCGTCGCGACGGCCCGCCGCACGGTCTCCGAGGGCCTCGTCGTCGGCACCTCCGGCAACGTCTCGGTCCGGGTCGGCGACACCGTCCTGGTCACACCGTCCGGCGTGCCCTACGACCGCCTGGCGCCCGGTGACGTGACCGGCGTGGGCCTCGACGGCCGGCAGGTCCTCGGCACGCTCGTCCCGACCAGCGAACTGCCCATGCACCTCGCGGTCTACCGCACGACCGGCGCCCGGGCCGTCGTCCACACCCACGCCGTGCACGCGACGGCCGTCTCGACGCTGGTCACCGAGCTGCCCCTGATCCACTACATGGCCGCCGCGCTCGGCGGCCCCGTCCGGGTCGCCCCCTACGCCACCTACGGCACCGGCGAGCTGGCCGAGAACATGCTCCGCGCCTTCGCCGGCCGCTCCGGCTGCCTGCTGCAGAACCACGGCACCGTCACCCACGGCGCCACCCTCGCCCAGGCCTACGACCGCACGGCCCAGCTGGAGTGGATGTGCCGCCTGTGGCTCACCGCCGCGTCCGTGCCGGGACTTACGCCGAGCCTGCTGTCCGGTGAGCAGCTGGCCGAGGTGGAGGAAAAGCTGCGCGGCTACGGCCAGCGCGGCTGACGGGCCCCCGCGCCGCCCGCGCCTCACCCCGCCGCGGCCTCCCACTGGTCGGCCGCCGGATCCGCCAGGACACTGGAAGGCGTGCGCACAGTCAACGCGACGGCCGCTGCCGTCACCGCCGTGCTGGGGGCCGGTGCCGCCGTCGTGGCCGCCGGCCGGTTCGCCAGCGACGCCGCGCTCAAGGCGGTCCCCGGCCGGCCACTGCCCACCGAGCCCCGGCTCACCGTGCACGGCACCGCCGCCGGGCAGATCACCCTCACCCGCGACCTCGCCGCCCTGCGCCCCGGCCGCTACGGCCTGTCCGGCAACGGCTTCCACGCGGTCGTCGGGCCCGTCCTGGCCGGCGCCCCGGCCACCGCCGACACGGTCGTACGGCGGCTGGAGAGCGTCACCCACGGCACCCTCGAAGCCGGCGACAAGGCCTGGCTCACCCCCAACGTGTACGTCGGCGACCCCGGCACCGCCCTCGGACTGGAACACGCCGACGTCGACATCCCCGGCGAACTCGGCTCCCTGCCCGCCTGGTTCGTCCCCGGGGCCCGCGACACCTGGGTGATCGCCGTGCACGGCCTGGGCGCCACCCGGGAAGTCGCCCTGAACGTCATGGGGTTCCTGCACCGCAGCCACTTCCCGGTCCTCGCCCTCGCCTACCGAGGGGACCTCGGCGCACCGCGCCCGCCCGACGGGCTGAACCACCTCGGCGAGACCGAGTGGCGCGACCTCGACGCGGCCATCCGCTACGCCGTGCGCCACGGGGCCCGGCAGGTCGTCCTGCACGGCTGGTCCACCGGCGCCACCATGGCCCTGCGCGCCGCCGAGCGCTCGGGAGCGCGCGAGCACGTCTCCGGACTCGTCCTGGACTCCCCGGTGCTCAGCTGGGAGACCACCCTGCGCGCCCTCGCCTCGGCCCGCCGCACCCCGGGCGCCCTGCTGCCCCTCGCGGTGCGCGCCGCCCAGGGCCGCACCGGCCTGCACGGCGACCGGGCCGCCCGGAGCCCGTCCCCCGCGGCCCTGCGCGTGCCGGCCCTCGTCTTCCACGGCCCCGGCGACACGGTCGCCCCCTGGCGGCTCTCCCGCCGGCTCGCCGACGCCCGCCCCGACATGGTCACCCTGCGCACCGTCGCCCACGCCCCGCACGGAGCCATGTGGAACGCCGACCCGCAGGCCTACGAGGAGCGCCTCCGGCGCTTCCTGACGCCGCTCATGTGACCCGCCCCTTTCCGCACCCCCCGTCCACGCTCTCTCCGCCCCGCCGCGACGGCCTCGCACCCGGTCCCCGGCCGACCGGTCGTCAGGATTCCGTTTAGCGTCGTACCACTGGCCGGTTTCCTGCTCCCGGCCCCTCGCGGGGACCGGTGCGTTGGCCCTCTCCGTAGCCCCCCGTGACATTCCGTTTGGGTTTTCGGACCGTCAACCGGAAGACTGCCCCCGTGACGTCCCGTATCCCGCGCGACTCCAGGCTCCGACTCGTCCGCCCGCGACCCCTGGCCGCCGCCCCCAGAGCGATGAACCAGCGGCGCTCCCGCCGCCCGGCGCCACGCCCCCCGGAGGGCACCCCGGCACCGGCGGAGCTGGCCAGAATGGCGCGCTCAGGACTGGCCGCCGCGGCCCGCGTCGCCCGCTGGGCCGACGCCGCCCTCGGCCCCGGCCGCGACAGCGCCACCGCCGACGGCAAGGCCACCCTCTCCGAGGCGACCGCCGAACGGGCCGCCCGCGACCTGGGCCTGACCCCGGCTCAGGTCAGAGCCGACTGGGACACCGCCCGGCTCGCCGGCCTCATCGAGGTGCACGGCGACAGCGCCCGCCCCGGCTGGCGGCTGCGCGCCTGGAACCGCGACGACAGTGCCGTGCTGCGCGGCTGGGTCGCCCTCTTCGACGCCTGGTCGCTCGCCTACCCGGAGCCCGAGGGCCACGAGCCCGCCGCCGTCGCCGAGGTCGTCTCGGCGATGCCGCAGACACTCTCCTTCCTCCAGCTGTCCGCCGGCCCCGTCCCCGTGGAGCAGCTTCTCGACCTGCTGGAGCAGCGCGTCACCGAGCTGCGCACCGCCCGCTGCGAGATCCCCTACGGCCCCCAGCCCGAGCCGGGAACGGCCGAGGCCGAGCCCGCCGACGCCCCGCTCGCGCCCCTCCTCGACTGGGCCCTGCGCGCCCTCGCCTCCGTCGGCGCCCTCACCTACGGCGACGGCCAGGCCACGCTCACCCCGCTCGGCAGCTGGGCCGTCTGGGTCAAGCTGGAGCAGATCTGCGTCGCCGCGCAGAGCCCCGCCGGGAACATCGAGCAGGCCGCCGAGGACATGCTGCGCGGCTGCGCCCAGCTGCGGCCGAACGCGGCCCGCGCCGAGTACCGCGCCTGGCTCGCCGCCCGCCCCGTCGGCAGCGCCGTCACCGAGCTCCTCGGCGCCGCGCGCGGCGAGGACGCCCTGCTGCGCGGGCTCGCCTTCGAGGCCCTGCGCGTCGTCGGCGCCCCCGCCGAGCCGGACGTGCGCGCCGCGCTGGACGAGCCCACGCTCCGGCCCTACGCGCTGCTGTGGCTCGCCGAGCACGACGGCGCCGACCCGGAGGACGCCCACGAGGTCCTCACCCGGGAGGAGGCGACCTGGCTGTGGGTGGACACCGCGGCCGCCGTCGCCGACCACGGGGAGGCCCCGCTGCTCGTGCGGCACCTGGAGTCCGCCGTGCAGCCGACCGTCCCGATGCTGCTGGACGAGGTGCGCGCCGTGGGACACCCGCGCACCGTGCAGGTCCTGGTCGCCCTCGCCGCGGCCCACCCGGACCCGGCCCTCGCCAAGGCCGTGCGCCGGGCCGCCTTCCAGGTGCACACCGGGGGCAGCTAGCCCCGCTCCTCGGCGCGCCAGCCCGGTATCTCGGGTGCGTACGTCCCGAAGCTCCACAGATTGCCCTCGAGGTCCCGGGCCATGTAGTCCCGCGAGCCGTAGTCCTGGTCCGTCGGGGGCATCACGACCTCCACGCCGTGCTCGGCGGCGCGGCGGTGGTGCGCGTCCACGTCGTCCACCACGACGTACACCCCGGTCGTGCCCGCGTCCTTCATCGCCGCGTCGAAGACGCCGCCCCGGCCCCTGGTGCCCACCATCACCGCGCCGTTGCCCTGTGCCAGCTCGGCGTGCGTCACCGAGCCGTCCTCGCCCTCGTACACCGCCAGCTCCGTGAAGCCGAAGGCCTCGGTGAGCTGGCGGATCGCGGCCTTCGCGTCCGTGTACAGCAGCGTCGGGTAGATGCTCGGACGCCCGCCGGACGTGCCTGCCATACCGATCACTCCCTCGTGTCCGGTCGCCGGAGATCCGGTGGTCCGGATCTGCCGCTCAGTCTCGCACCGGACACCGACAACGGCCTCCGGCCGGCACCGCCGCCTCGAACACCCGCACGCAGAAAAAGTGGTTGCACGCCCCCGTTAGACTGTCCCCCATGGCCTTTCTCCTCGCGCATTAGACGGCGGGAACGTCCTCAGCCGCCCATCCCGCCCCCATATCCGCCCTGGAGTCTGTCCGTGATCTCCGCCTCCGGTATCGAGCTGCGCGCCGGTGCCCGCGTCCTCATCGAAAACGCCACCTTCCGGGTCGCCAAGGGCGACCGCATCGGCCTGGTCGGCCGCAACGGTGCGGGCAAGACCACCCTCACCAAGGTCCTGGCCGGCGAGGGCATCCCGGCCGGCGGCACCGTCACCCGCTCCGGCGAGGTCGGCTACCTCCCGCAGGACCCCCGCACCGGCGACCTCGACATCCTCGCCCGCGACCGCATCCTGTCCGCGCGCGGCCTGGACGTCCTGATCCGCAAGATGCGCGACAACGAGCAGCGCATCGCGAGCGGCAAGGGCGCCACCCGCGAGAAGGCGATGAAGCAGTACGAGCGCCAGGAGACGGAGTTCCTCACCAAGGGCGGGTACGCCGCCGAGGCCGAGGCCGCCACCATCGCCGCCGCGCTCAACCTGCCCGACCGCGTGCTCGGCCAGCCCCTGCACACCCTCTCGGGCGGTCAGCGCCGGCGTATCGAGCTGGCCCGGATCCTGTTCTCCGACGCCGACACCCTGCTGCTCGACGAGCCGACCAACCACCTCGACGCCGACTCGATCATCTGGCTGCGCGACTACCTCAAGACCTACCGCGGCGGCTTCATCGTGATCTCCCACGACGTCGACCTGGTCGAGACGGTCGTCAACAAGGTGTTCTACCTGGACGCCAACCGCGCCCAGATCGACGTCTACAACATGGGCTGGAAGCTCTACCAGCAGCAGCGCGAGGCCGACGAGAAGCGCCGCAAGCGCGAGCGCGCCAACGCCGAGAAGAAGGCCGCCGCCCTGCACTCGCAGGCCGACAAGATGCGCGCCAAGGCCACCAAGACGGTCGCCGCGCAGAACATGGCCCGCCGCGCCGACAAGCTGCTCTCCGGCCTGGAGGCGGTGCGCCAGTCCGACAAGGTCGCCAAGCTCCGCTTCCCGGAGCCGTCGCCCTGCGGCAAGACGCCCCTGATGGCCGAGGGCCTGTCGAAGTCCTACGGCTCGCTGGAGATCTTCACCGACGTCGACCTGGCCATCGACAAGGGCAGCCGCGTCGTCATCCTCGGCCTCAACGGCGCCGGCAAGACCACCCTGCTGCGCCTGCTGGGCGGCGTCGAGCAGCCGGACACCGGCGCGGTCGTCCCCGGCCACGGCCTGAAGCTGGGCTACTACGCGCAGGAGCACGAGACCCTCGACCCGGACCGCACGGTCCTGGAGAACATGCGCTCCGCCGCCCCCGACATGGACCTGGTCGAGGTCCGCAAGGTGCTCGGCTCGTTCCTGTTCTCCGGCGACGACGTCGACAAGCCGGCCGGGGTGCTCTCCGGCGGCGAGAAGACCCGTCTGGCGCTGGCCACCCTGGTCGTCTCCTCGGCGAACGTGCTGCTCCTCGACGAGCCGACCAACAACCTCGACCCGGCCAGCCGCGAGGAGATCCTCGGCGCGCTGCGCACGTACAAGGGCGCGGTCGTCCTCGTCACGCACGACGAGGGCGCGGTCGAGGCGCTCCAGCCGGAGCGGATCATCCTGCTGCCCGACGGCGTCGAGGACCTGTGGGGCGCCGACTACGCGGACCTCGTCGCCCTGGCCTGAGCGTCAGCACCACTTGATCGAACATGTGATCAACGGCGTATGGATCATTCGGCCCATCGGTGATCCATCATCTGTGTGAGATCTCCTCGTACCGAGGTGTGTCCTACATCCATTGCGCGGCCGAGCCCCCGATTCTTCCGGGCTCGGCCGCCGCGCCGTTCTGACCTGGTCTTTCCCGGGGCAATCCGTTCGGCCGTACGGACGGCACTCATCGGAACTTCGTATTCCGGATGTGGGGATGTGCTCCTGTCGTCACGGCCTTGTCTCACGGACCTTGCCGAATGGGTGGCCATCAGGGCCCGGAGGGGTGATCATGAGGAGACCAGAGCGCACTTCCCATGAGGAGGCACGGGTGGCCGAGACTCTGAAGAAGGGCAGCCGGGTGACCGGCGCCGCGCGCGACAAGCTCGCGGCAGACCTGAAGAAGAAGTACGACGCCGGTGCGAGCATCCGGGCGTTGGCCGAGGAGACCGGCCGCTCGTATGGCTTTGTGCACCGCATGCTCAGTGAGTCGGGCGTCACGCTGCGAGGGCGTGGCGGGGCGACCCGGGGCAAGAAGGCCACGGCCTGACCCCGGGTGGCCCCACGGCTTCGATGGTGGCCACCCGGTCGGCGGACTGATCGACCGGGTGGTTACTGTGCAGTCACTTAGCTGTGCCGTGCCAGGGCGGTGACGCCGTCGTGCGGCACGGAAGACGACCGCACACATCGGAGGCGTCCCATGGCTTCGCCCGACCAGGACCTCGTTCCCGTACTCGACAAGGACGGCGTACGGCTCACCGTCGACGACGCGATCGCCACGGTGACGCTGACCAACCCGGCCAAGCGCAACGCGCAGAGCCCCGCTCTGTGGCGGGCGCTGACCGAGGCCGGCCGGCTGCTGCCGGGCTCCGTCCGTGTCGTGGTGCTGCGGGCCGAGGGCAAGTCCTTCTCGGCCGGGCTCGACCGGCAGGCGTTCACGCCGGAGGGCTTCGACGGGGAACCGTCGTTCGTCGACCTCGCGCGGGGCGGCGACGCCGAGCTGGACGCGACCATCGCCGAATACCAGGAGGCGTTCACCTGGTGGCGGCGCAGCGACATCGTCTCCGTCGCCGCTGTCCAGGGACACGCCATCGGGGCGGGCTTCCAGCTCGCCCTCGCCTGCGATCTGCGCGTCGTCGCCGACGACGTGCAGTTCGCCATGCGTGAGACCAGCCTCGGACTCGTGCCCGACCTGACGGGCACGCACCCGCTGGTCGGACTCGTCGGATACGCCCGCGCGCTGGAGATCTGCGTGACCGGGCGCTTCGTCACGGCCGAGGAGGCCGTCAGCGCCGGGCTCGCCAACGTGGCCGTGCCCGCCGGCCAGCTCGACGACACGGTCCGCGACCTCGTCGCGGCCGTCCTCGCCGCGCCCCGCGACGCGGTCATCGAGACCAAGGCGCTGCTGCGCGGCGCCCAGGACCGCACCTACGAGGCCCAGCGCGGCGCGGAGCGCCAGGCACAGGCACGGCGGCTGCGCGACCTCGCGGGCGTGGGCGACTGAGCCGCCCCGGCGGTGGCGGCGCCGGAACGTCCCTCAGGCGATCGCACTGACCAGGACCGCCACCGTCGGACGGTCCGGCAGGCACCCCGCCACCGCCGCCCGGACCTCTCGGGCCACCTCCCGGGCCGGCCGGTCCGCGCCCACCGCCAGTTCCACGCGGACATGGCGGTGCGGCAGCTCGGCCTCGCCCGGCAGGTCGCCGATGTGCACCGGGTGGCCCAGCATGCCCGTCAGATGGAGGACACCCGGGACCTCCAGCGCGGCGGTCGCGACCCGGGCCTCGTCGCCGTCCCGCGGCGGGGACGCCGGGGACGGCTCGGGCAGGCGCCCGGCCGGCTGTTCCGGCTCCGCCCGGTCCTCGCCCTGCTCCAGCAGGCCCGTGACCCGCAGATCCACCTCCGTCACCGTCAGCCCGATCCGCTGCGTCGCCGCGGTCGCCAGCGTCGCCCGCAGCAGGGACGCCGTCGCCGGCAGCGGCTCCGAGGCCGTGGCCGCGAACTCGGCCGTCACCTTCAAGGGCCCCGGCGGCAGGGCCGTCGGGGGAGCGGGTACGGCCGGCTCCGCGGTGTCCGCCGCCTCGGGGCGCACGACCCGGAGCGCTTCGACGCGCACTCCCGGAGCGTCCAGCGCCGCGCGCCGCAGCACCGCCTCGACCGCCCGCTCGGCGACCCACGCGCCGTCGCGCGCGTCACCCAGCGGCAGCAGCCTGCCGATACCCAGCTGATGTCTCACTGCCTGTGCCCATCGCTCGGCCGTCATTCCTCCAGCCTGCCGTATCAGGGGCGCGCTCCCACGTAACCGTGCTTACGGTGGTCGCAGGACGACGACCGAAAAGGACGTACGGCGATGACAGACATGACCGAGAACCGGGGCGGGGAGAGCGAATCGCCGGCGGCGCGCAGAAGCCCGCTGGTCAAGCGCAGCGGCGGGGACCCGGGCTCCCGGGGCCGGACCACCATCGCGGACGGCGTCGTGGAGAAGATCGCCGGCCTCGCCGCCCGCGACGTCGACGGCGTGCACGCCATGGGCAGCAGCATGTCCCGCACCTTCGGCGCCGTGCGCGACCGGGTGCCCGGCGGCGCCAAGTCGGTGACCCGCGGCGTCAAGGCCGAGGTCGGCGAGGTGCAGGCGGCCCTCGACCTGGAGATCGTCGTCGACTACGGCGTGTCGATCGCCGATGTGGCCCGCGACGTACGGGAGAACGTCATCACGGCCGTCGAGCGGATGACGGGCCTCGAGGTGGTCGAGGTCAACATCGCGGTGAGCGACGTGAAGCTGCCGGACGAGGAGGAAGAGGAACCGGAGCGCCGGATCCAGTGAGGCACCGACCACCGGACGACACAGCCGCTGAGGAGCTGAGGACCGCATGAGCATGGGCGTTGCCGGCATGATCGCCGGCATGGCGCTGGCCTTCGCCGGGTATTTCGGCGGATTCGGAGCCTTTCTGCTGGTGGCGGCGCTGGGCGCCGTCGGCTTCGTCGTCGGCCGGTTCCTGGAGGGGGACATGGACTTCGGCGACTTCTTCCGGTCCCGTGACGAACGGCGGCGGTGACGCCCGTGAGCACGGGGGCCGGTGAACTCGACAGACCGCTGACGGTCGTACCGCCGGGCGAACGCGGCGCGACCCGGATCGCCGACCGGGTCGTCGCGAAGATCGCCTCGCAGGCGGCCCACGAGGCGATCGGGAAGCTGCCCCCGGACGCCGGCAGCCCTCACGCCACCGTCGCCGTCCACCACCAGGTCGCCCACGTCCGGGTCCAGATCGAACTCGACTACCCCTGCGACATCGGCGACCGCTGCCGCCGGGTGCGTCGCCGTGTCGTGGAGCGGGTAGGCACCCTGGTGGGCATGCAGGTGCCGGAGGTCGTCGTCCAGGTGGAGCGGCTGCACCTCGTCGCGGCACGCGGCGCGGCACAGGGGAGGACGCGATGAGCGAACCCCGGGGCACGGAACCCTCCGACGGCACGACCCGGCGCCTGCCCGTCCTCGACCAGTCCGGGACGGACGACAACGGCACCGCACTCGACCAGTCGGCGTCGTCGTCCGCGTACGGTCCGCCGCCCGCGCCCGACGACGGCGGCGGCGGCGCGGGCCGCTTCTGGTCGGTGCGCCGCGTCCCCGCCGGCATCGTCGCCCTGCTGCTCCTGGGCCTGACCGGGCTGTTCCTCTACGACATCGTGTCCGTGCGCGCCGGCCGCCCCGGCATGGCCTGGCGCAAGGAACTGGCCCGGCAACTCGCCGAACGGCCCCTGGACGACACCTGGGTGCTCGTCGGCGCCGGGGTCGCCGCCGCCCTCGGCCTCTGGCTGCTGATCCTGGCCGCCACGCCGGGCCTGCGGGGCGTGCTCCCGATGCGGCGCACGCACGCCGACGTCCGCGCCGGACTGCACCGGGACGCCGCCGCCTCCGCCCTGCGCGACCGGGCCATGGAGGTGGCCGGCGTCCAGACGGCGCGGGTACGGGTGCGCCGCAGGCGGGCGGACGTGCGCGCCGTGTCCCACTTCCGCGAACTGGACGACGTACGAACCGACCTGGACGCCGTGCTGGCCGACGCGATCAGCGGACTGGGGCTCGCCCGGCCGCCCGCGCTGTCGGTGCACGTCCGGCGCCCCGGCCGGAAGGGGTGAGGCAGCCGTGCTCAGGGTCGTCAACCGCGTGTTCCTCGGCCTCGTGGGCCTGGTCCTGCTGGTGCTGGGCGGGTCCGTGCTGGCCGTCGGCCTCGGCGCGCCGGTGCCCTCGTGGTGGATCCACGACAGCAAGAGCGACGTGCTGCTGAGCGACGCCGAGCGCACCCGCTGGCAGGACGAGGGCTGGTGGTGGCCGGTCGTCATCGCCGCCCTCGCGATCCTGCTGCTGCTCGCCCTGTGGTGGCTCGTCGCCGTGCTCCGCAGGCGCCGCCTCGCCGAGGTCCTCGTCGACACCGGCGACGGCGACGGCGCGCTGCTGCGCGGCCGGGCCCTGGAGAACGTCCTCACCGAGGAGGCCGCCCATATCGACGGCGTCGACCGGCCGCGCGCCCACCTCAGGGGCCGCCGCAACGCCCCCGAGGCCCACGTACGGCTCACACTGGAGCCGCACGTGGACCCCGGCACGGCCCTGACCGACTTCACCGCCGGCGCCCTGACCCACGCGAAGAACTCGGCGGGCCTGGACTCGCTTCCGGCGGAGGTGCGGCTGAGGGGCGTCAAGCACGGCGAGGCCAGGGTGAGCTGACCCCGCGGCCGGGGAGCGCGGCGCCGTCAGAAACCGTGCCGCGCTCCGCCGTCGACGGGCACCATGACCCCCGTCAGATAGGACGCGGCCGGCGACAGCAGGAACGCGGCCACCCGCCCGAACTCCTCGGGCGTCCCGTACCGCCGCAGCGGGATCCTCGACTCGGCGGCCGCCCTGGTCGCCTCCGGATCCGCCGACAGCGCGTCCAGCTCCCGCACCCGGTCCGTGTCGATCCGCCCGGGCAGCACCCCCACCACCCGGATCCCGCGCGGTCCCAGCTCGTCGGAGAGCGACTTCGCGAAGCCCGCCAGCCCCGGCCGCAGCCCGTTGGAGATCGTCAGCCCCGGGATCGGCTCGTACACCGAGCCGGACAGCACGAAGCCGATGACACCCCCGGCCTCCATCTCGGCCGCAGCGGCGCGGGCCAGCCGCACCGCACCGAGGAACACCGACTCGAACGCCTCCTGCCACTGCTCGTCCGTGTTGTCCGCGACGAACCCGGCCGGCGGCCCGCCCACGCTGACGAGGACGCCGTTGAAGCGGCCGAAGTGCTCCCGCGCGGCCCCGATCAGCCGGGCCGCGGCCTCGGGGTCGGCGTTGCCGACGGCCACCCCCACCGCGTTCGGGCCCAGTTCCGCCGCCGCCTCGGCGACGGTCCTGTCGTCCCGGCCGGAGACGACCACCTTCGCCCCGTCCGCGACGAGCGCACGCGCGGTGGCGTTGCCGAGGCCGCGCGTGGCTCCCGTGACGACGTACACCCGGTCCTTCAGTCCAAGATCCATGGGGCCTATCCTGCCCCGTCCGCCCCGTACAGGGCGAGGGCGGTGTTCACCAGCCCGATGTGGCTGAACGCCTGCGGGAAGTTCCCGAGCTGCCGGCCGGAGAACGGGTCGAACTCCTCCGACAGCAGGCCGACGTCGTTGGCGAGTGCCACCAGCCGCTCGAACAGTTCGCGGGCCTCCTTCGTCCGGCCCGTCATGTGCAGCGCGTCGGCGAGCCAGAAGGAGCAGACCACGAAGGTGCCCTCGCTGCCGGGCAGCCCGTCGACGTCCCTGTCGCCGGTGTCCCGGATGCTGTAGCGGCGCAGGAAGCCGCCGTGGTCCAGCTCCTCGCGGACCGCCTCGATGGTGCCCAGCACCCGCGGATCGTCCGGCGGCAGGAAGCCGACGCGCGGGATGAGCAGCAGCGCGGCGTCCAGTTCCCGGGAGCCGTAGTACTGCGTGAAGGTGTTGCGCTCGGCGTCGTAGCCCTTCTCGCACACCTCGCGGTGCACCTCGTCGCGCAGCTCGCGCCAGCCGTCCAGGTCGCCGCCCAGCTCCGGATGTTCCTCCAGGGTGCGCACGGCCCGGTCGGCGGCCACCCACACCATCACCTTCGAGTGCACGAACTGGCGCCGGCCGCCGCGCACCTCCCACAGCCCCTCGTCGGGCTGCCGCCAGTTGCTGCGCAGGAAGTCCATCAGGGCCGTCTGCAGCGCCCACACGTCCGGCTGGGCGGACAGGCCCGAGGCGCGGGCCAGCGACAGGGAGTCCATCACCTCGCCGTAGACGTCCAGCTGGAGCTGGTTCACGGCGTCGTTGCCGATGCGGACGGGGGAGGAGTCGTCGAAGCCGCCCAGCCACGGCAACTCGAACTCGGGCAGCCGCCGCTCGCCCGCCAGGCCGTACATGATCTGCAGGTCCGCCGGATCGCCCGCGACCGCGCGCAGCAGCCAGTTCCGCCAGGCCTCGGCCTCGGCCTGGTAGCCCGCCGCCAGCAGCGCGCCCAGGGTGAGGGTGGAGTCGCGCAGCCAGCAGTAGCGGTAGTCCCAGTTGCGCACCCCGCCCGGCTCCTCGGGCAGCGAGGTCGTGGCGGCGGCGACGATGCCGCCGGTGGGGGCGTAGGTGAGGGCCTTCAGCGTGATCAGGGAGCGGACGACCTCGTCCCGGTACGGCCCGTCGTAGCGGCAGTGCGCCACCCAGGCCCGCCAGTCCTCGACGCTGTGGCGCAGCGCCTCGTAGGGGTCGACGAGCGGGGGGCGCGGCTCGTGGGAGGGGTGCCAGGTCAGGACGAACGCGACCTTCTCGCCCTTGCGCACCGTGAACTCGGCGTGCGTGCCGAAGTCCTCGCCCCAGCTGCGCACTTCCGGCTCGCTGCGCAGCCAGGTGGAGTCCGGTCCCGCCACGGCGACGCGGTGGCCGTCGGTCCTGCGCATCCAGGGGACGACCGAGCCGTAGTCGAAGCGCAGCTTGAGGACGCTGTGCAGCGTCACCTCGCCGTCCAGGCCCTCGACGATCCTGACGAGGTCGGGCGCCTCGTCGCGCTGGGGCATCAGGTCGGTGACCCGGACCGCCCCGTGCTCGGTCTCCCACTCGGTGTCCAGGACGAGGGTGTCGTGGCGGTAGGCGCGCCGGGTGCACCGGTCGGCCCCCACGGGGGCGATGCGCCAGTGGCCGTTGTCCTCGTCGCCGAGCAGCTTCGCGAAGCAGGCGGCGGAGTCGAAGCGGGGCAGGCACAGCCAGTCGACCGAACCGTCCGTGCCGACCAGGGCCGCGGTCTGTTCGTCGCCGATGAGCGCGTAGTCCTCGATACGGGGGTGCACGGAGTGCGGATGCCCGGCAAGTCGGCGCGGCAATCCGGTCAGGGCCAGGGGGGTGACGTGGCGTCGGCGACCGGTGCCGCGCTGCCGGAGAAGATCACACCGGGATCCGACGGGGCCTGGTTGAGGACCCACAGGCCGATGAGGGTGGCCAGCGTGAAGACCACCGCGATCAGTACGGCGAGCACGAGCCGCCGCCGGCGTTCCCGCCGCAGCCAGTCGCCGCGCGCCGCGCGGTACGCGTCGGGGTCGGGGAGCACCCCGCCCGCCATGGCCCGCAGTGCCTCGCGCAGCTCCTGCTCGGTCCGGCCGTGCCCGGGTCGGTCCGGACTGGTGCCACGCGATTCCGTCGCGTCTCGATGCGTCATCGCCGGGCCTCCATCGCCTGGGTCAGGGCGGCGATGCCGCGTGCCGTGTGCGTCTTGACGGAGCCGCCCGATATGCCCATGGCGGCGGCTATCTCGCTCTCCTTGAGCCCGAGCCAGTGCCGCAGCACCAGGGCCTCGCGCTGCCGGGCCGGCAGCCGCTGGAGCGCGTCGATCAGCACCCGCTGGTCGTCGCGGAGCAGCGCCGCGTTCTCGGCTGAGGCGACCAGTTCCTCGGACGGACGTTCCGTGTGCCTGCGGGCGACCTGGAGGTGGCGGATGCGCATCCGGGTCAGATTGCAGACGGTGGAGCGCAGATACGCCTCCGCCGCGGCGACGTCCTTCAGCCGCCGCCACTTGCGGTAGATCTGGTAGTACGCCTCGGCCACCACGTTCTCCGGATCGTCGGCGCCGAGCAGCACGGCGAGGCGCAGCATCGAGGAGTAGTGCAGCTCGAAGAGGCGGGCGACACCGGCCTCCCGCTCCAGGTCGGCGGGGTCGCCGGCCGGGACGGCGAGCGGCTCGGCCGGCGCCGGTGCCCCTGCCGGTGCCGGTGCCGGCGGCAGCGTGGGGTGCGGTCTGCGTCTCATGGATGGTTCGCTCCCGTCTCCGGACTCCGCCTGACGGTCAGGCGGAACGGCAGGTCGGTCGAGTCGGTGCCGCGCGGGACGCCGAGGCGTTCGAGGGCCGCGGTGCCGGCCACCGCGACGGTCAGATTGAGCAGCAGGGCGGCGAGCCCTGCGTAGATCTCCAGCGGCCCGGTGCCGGTGCCGAGCGGTACGACCGAGGAGAACCCCTCGCGCACGACCAGGTACGTGCCCGACGCCATGCCCACGGCCCACCCGGCGAGCAGCGCCCGCGCGTGCAGCCGACCGGTGAACAGCCCGACGGCGACGGCCGGGAAGATCTGCAGGATCCACACGCCGCCGAGGAGCTGGAGGTTGACGGCGTCCTGGTCGCGCAGCCCGAAGACGAACGCCACGGCCCCCACCTTCGCAGTGAGTGACACCGCCTTGGCGATGCGCACCTGCCGCTTGGGTGTGGCCGTCGGATGGACGTACTCGACGTACACGTTCCGCACGAAACTCGTGGCGGCCGCGATGGACATCACGGCGGCCGGGACCAGCGCGCCCACGGTGATCGCCCCGAACACCAGCCCGGCGAGCGGCCCCGGCATCAGCCGGTCGACCAGCATCGGCACGGCGGACTCGGCCCCGCCCTCGGGCGCTCGCACCCCCGTGGCGAGCGCCGCGAGGCCGAGGAACCCGAAGAGGGCGAGCAGCGCCGTCCAGGCGGGCAGCGCCACGGCGGCCTTGCGTACGGTGCGCGGACCGTCGGCTGCGAACCCGGCGGTGAGCACGTGCGGGTACATCAGCAGCGCGAGCGCCGAGCCCAGCGCGAGCGTGGCGTAGGCGGGCTGCTGATCGGGGGAGAGCAACAAGGCGGAGCGGGCTGTGTCCGTCCCACCCAGCCGTCGTGCCGCTCCCTCGAACACCGTGCCGGGCCCGCCGAGCCGCTCCAGAACCAGCCAGCACACGGCGGTGAGCGAGACGAACACGGCTACCGCCTTGAGTGCTGATATCACCGTCGGCGCACGCAGCCCGTGCCGGTATGTCGCCAAGGCCAGCCCCGCGAAGAGCGCCACCATCACCAGGTCGCCGGCCGCGCCCCGGGGGTAGAGGCCCCCGGCCGTGAGCACGGCCCGTATGCCGAGCAGCTGCAGCGCCAGGTACGGCATCGTCCCGAGTATCCCGGTCAGCGCCACCACGAGCGCCAGCGGCGGTGAACCGTACCGCCCGCGCACGAAGTCGGCGGCCGTGACGTACCCGTGGCGGCGGGCCACCGACCACAGCCGGGTCAGCAGAACGAAGGCGAGCGGACAGACGACCACCGTGTACGGCACGGCGAAGAACGCGGGCGCGCCGTTGCCGTACGCCAGGCCGGGGACGGCGGTGAACGTGTACGCGGTGAAGATCGTGCCGCCCAGCAGCAGCCAGGTCCACACCGGACCGAGGCTGCGGTCGGCAAGCGCCCAGCCCTCCAGGGACGGCAGCCGGTCCACGGGGCGCAGACGGCGCGCGGTGACGGCGAGCAGCGACGCTCCGCCTATCACGGCGAGAAACGTCGTGGTCATGGCGCCATCCGCCATGGGTCACCGTCCTTGGTGTGCCTGGGCCCTCGCCTGCTGGTTGCGCGGGCGGCCGGTTCGGAGGACAGGGGAGGACGGAGAAACGGCGGGAAATCTTCTGGAAATCCGCTGTCAACCGTTCTCAGCGACCGCGCAACTCTTGCACAGACCGACAGCTGACGGGAGAGGAGCACAGGTCATGGCACGGATCGGACATCCGCGGCTACGACGGGTAGCCGTCACCCTGCTGCTGCTCGCCCCCGCTGCGGGACTGCTGTGGGTCCCCTGGTACGCCGGTGAGAGCCCACGGCTGGCGGGAACGCCGTTCTTCTACTGGTACCAGCTCGCCTGGGTGCCGGGGTGCGGCCTCTGCCTGCTGGCGGCCTACGCGCTGAGCCGGCGCGACGACCGTCACGGCCCTTGACCCGCGCCACCGCCCGCACCCGTAACGCTCCGCATACCGCTTCGGAACACCTCGCGCACCGTCCCACACACCTTCCAGGTGAGGAGTCGCCATGCCTACGTCAGCCATGCCCGGATCCGCTCCGCCGGCGGCGGACGGCCCACCGCCCCGGCGGTCCCGCACGACCCCCGGATCGATCCTCACCTGGACGGCCGTCGCGCTGGCCGGCGCGGTCGGCTGGGGAGTCCTCGCGCTCTCCCGCGGCGAGGAGATCTCCGCCGTGTGGCTGGTGATGGCGGCCCTCGGTTCCTACGCCATCGGCTACCGCTTCTACTCGCGGTTCATCGCCCGCCGGGTCCTGGAGGTCGACGACACCCGCGCCACCCCGGCCGAGCGGCTGGAGGACGGAGTCGACTACCACCCGACCGACCGCCGGGTGCTCTTCGGCCACCACTTCGCGGCGATCGCCGGCGCCGGTCCGCTGGTGGGTCCGGTGCTGGCCGCGCAGATGGGCTATCTGCCGGGCACGATCTGGATCATCGTGGGCGTGATCTTCGCCGGCGCGGTCCAGGACATGATCGTCCTGTTCCTCTCCATGCGCCGGGACGGCAAGAGCCTCGGCCAGATGGCCCGGGACGAGATCGGCAGGGTGGGCGGTGCGGCGGCACTGATCGGTGTCTTCGCCATCATGATCATCCTGCTCGCGGTGCTGGCCATGGTCGTCGTCAACGCGCTGGCCGAGTCGCCCTGGGGCACCTTCTCGGTCGCCATGACCATCCCCATCGCCCTCTTCATGGGCTTCTACCTGCGCTACCTGCGGCCCGGGCAGGTCGTCGAGACCAGCTTCATCGGCGTGGCACTGCTGCTGCTCGCCATCCTCGGTGGCGGCTGGATCCAGGAGTCCTCACTGGCCCAGTACTTCGTCTGGAGCCCCGAGACCCTGGTCTTCTGCCTCATCGGCTACGGCTTCGTGGCCTCGGTGCTCCCGGTGTGGATGCTGCTGGCGCCGCGTGACTACCTGTCGACGTTCATGAAGGTCGGCACCATCGCCCTGATGGCCGTGGGTGTGGTGATCGCTGCTCCGAACCTCAGGGCGGAGCCGGTGACCGAGTTCGCCTCGACGGGCGCCGGACCGGTCTTCGCCGGATCCCTGTTCCCCTTCCTGTTCATCACCATCGCCTGCGGCGCCCTGTCCGGCTTCCACGCGCTGGTCTCCTCCGGTACCACCCCCAAGCTGATCCAGAAGGAGTCCCAGGTCCGGCTGATCGGGTACGGCTCCATGCTCACGGAGTCCTTCGTCGCCGTCATGGCCCTGATCGCGGCCTGTGTCCTGGAACCGGGCCTGTTCTACGCGATGAACTCCCCTGCCGCGCTGCTCGGCCCGACGGTGGAGACCGCGTCGGAAGCGGTGAAGAATCTCGGCTTCAGCATCACCCCGGACCAACTCGCCGCGGCCGCCCGGGCCGTCGAGGAGGAGACGCTGGTCGGCCGCTCCGGTGGTGCGCCCACGCTGGCCGTCGGGATGTCGGAGATCTTCGCCGGGGTGTTCGGCGGGGCGGGGATGAAGGCCTTCTGGTACCACTTCGCCATCATGTTCGAGGCCCTGTTCATCCTCACCACGGTGGACGCGGGCACCCGCGTGGGCCGCTTCATGCTCCAGGACATGCTGGGCAACGTCTGGAAGCCGATCGGCCGCGTCACCTGGAAGCCCGGCATCTGGATCACCAGCGCTCTGGTCGTCGGAGCCTGGGGCTACTTCCTGTACGCCGGAGTCACCGACCCGCTCGGCGGCATCAAGCAGCTCTTCCCCCTGTTCGGGATCGCCAACCAGCTGCTGGCCGCGGTCGCCCTGGCCGTCACCACCACCATGCTGATCAAGGCGGGCAAACTGCGCTGGGCGTGGGTCACGGGCATCCCGCTGGCCTGGGACGTCGCCGTCACCTTCACCGCCGGCTGGCAGAAGATCTTCTCCGACGACCCCAAGATCGGTTTCTTCGCCCAGCGTGACGTCTACGCGGACGCCATCGAGGCCGGCACGCTGCTGCCGGGCGCCACGGACATGGACGACATGCACACCATCGTCCTCAACAACACCGTCGACGGCGTGATCATGGCGATCTTCCTGCTGCTGGTCCTCATCGTCCTGGTCAACTGCGCGGTGGTGTGCGTCCGCGCCGTCCGGTCCTCCGAGCCCCTGCCGACGACCGAGGCCCCGTACGTCGCCTCCCGCATCGACGTCCCCGAACAGCGCGGCACCGAGCCGCTGGTGGAGGCAGGCCCGTGAACACGGTGCGCAGGATGCTGGGCATCGTGCTCTGGTACGTGCGCGAGCTGAGCGGCGAGACGGAGTACGACCGCTACTGCGAGCGGCACCGGCGCCACCACCCGCACGCTCCGCTGCCGACCCGGCGCGAGTACCAGCGGATGCGCACCACGCGGCGCGAGTGCGAGTCGCCCGGCCGCTGCTGCTGACCCCCGCACGGCGTTCCCCCGCCGCGCGGTTCCCGGCCGCGCGGCGGGCGTGCCCCCACCCAGCCCTGACGGCACGCCCGTCGCGCACCCGACCTCGCTCCGCTCCACCGCCGCCGAGACGGAGATGTTCCGACCGAGATGTTCAGACGCCGTCATTCCCCGCTGGTCCGCCCCGCCCTCGACGACGACCTCTTGCACGCGACCCTCACCGAGCTGCGGCCGGCTCCGCAGCTGCACGGGCTCGGCGCGGGCAGCAGCCGGCCCGTCTGGGAGCCCGCGGCCCGGCTGCTGCGCGCCACGGGATGGGACTGGGACCGCAGGGCCCACCGGGTGTCGGTCCTCGCCCGGAACATACCGGCCGTGATCCCCGAGCGCTGGGCGGCCGACCGGCCGGGCGACGGCGACGCGCTGTTGCTGTCCGCCTGCGCCGCGGTGGCCAGGGTCGCGGCCGGTGACGCTGCCACCGCGCGCCAGACCGAACGGGCGTGTCTGCGCGCTGCCGACGCCTGCCCCGGGGACCCGACCCCTTGGCTGGCTCTGCTCTCGCTCATGCACGCCTGTGCCGTGCCCGTCCGTGACGCCGTGCCCGTGTGGACCGAGGCCGTCAACCGCGCACCGTGGCACCGGGGCGCCTACCACCGGATGCTGCGCTACCTGTCGCCGCGCGCCCACGGCACGCTGCCCGACATGCTGGACTTCGCCTGGCAGAGCGCGGCCCAGGCCCCGCAGGGCTCGCCGCTCGCCGTGCTGCCGGTGGCGGCCCGTGTGGAACTCGCCGCCCATCGCCAGGGCCTGACGGGCCTCGCCGCCGTCGGCGCGGGCGGTCACTGGAACGAGCTCCGGGCGGCCGACGAGCTCGACCGGGCCCTCGCCGGCTGGTTCCACGCGCCCGTCACGCCCCATGCCGAAGCGGTGGCCGACCTGAACCTCCTGGCCTTCGCCCTGACCCGTGCCCACCGCCCGGCCGACGCCGCACTCGTCCTGCGGCGCGTCGGCCGCCACATGACGCGTCATCCGTGGAACCTGCTGCCCGAACCGGAACGGACCTTCCTCTACTGGCGGGACGGCCGGGCCGGCTGACCACGGCCGGCACACCGGGCGGGCTGACCACGGCCGGCACACCGGGCGGGCTGACCACGGCCGGCACACCGGGCCGGCGGCGTCACGCCGTGGCCGGCTCCGACTCACGGTCCCCCGCAGGGGCGGCGGACGCCTGGGCCCGGTCGCGGGCCTCGCGACGGGCCAGGATCACCCAGCCGACCGGGACGGCCGCGGCGAACAGCCACCACTGGACGGCGTAGGCGTAGTTCAGCGCGGCGTCCTCCTTGCCGGGGTTCCCCAGCAGCTCGGGGGTGTCGCCGCGGGGCTCGGGGGCCGTCTGGGCGAGGTAGCCGCCGAGCACCCGGGCGTCCAGACGCCGCGCCTCCTGCTCGCTGTTGATCAGCATGATCTGCCGGTCGGGGAGCCCTTGGAGGTTCTTGATGCCGCTGGCCTCGGTCGTCTCGTCGGGCATCAGCCGGCCCTTGATCGTCAGCTCGCCGGCCGGCGGGGCGGGGATCTTCGGGGTGGCGGTCTGGCCGGCGCGGTCCGCGGGGATCCAGCCCCGGTTGACCAGCAGGACCTTGCCGTCGCCGAGGACGAAGGGGGTCAGGACGTGGTAGCCGACTTTGTCGTCGGAGTTGGTGCGGCGGCGGACGACGACCTCGTCCTCGGCGTCGAAGCGGCCCGTCGCGGTCACCGTGCGGTAGCGCTCGGCGCTGGTGACGGTGTGCCCCGGCCCGGTCAGCGTCTCCACGGGCACCGGCTTCGCGGCCAGGGCGTCGGCGACGCGCTGGTTCCGGGCGGTGCGCTCGTCGTAGCGGTGCATCTGCCAGATGCCCAGCCTGATCATCGTGGGGATGAGGAGCAGGGCGACCAGCGTGAGGATCACCCACTGCCGGGACAACAGGAAGCGGTACACCCCACGACCGTACAACTCGGTCGTGGGGTGCATTCAGGCGGGTACGGGGTTACACCTTGTCGACAATTCCCGCCTTTCCCTCCGCGCGGGCGCAGTGGGCGCCGCAGTACCAGTGACCCTCGGCCTCCACGCCCTGCCCGATGATCTGCACCCGGCAGTGCTCGCAGATGGGGGCCATGCGGTGGATCGCGCAGGCGAAGCAGTCGAAGACGTGCACCACGCCCTGCGCGTGCACCTCGAAGGTCATTCCGTACTGATTGCCACAAACCTCACAGGTCGCCATGCGCCACAGGGTGAGCCGCGGCCCCCGGCCCGGGCGAGCGGGCGCCGGGCGAGTCGCCCGGCAATCACCCGTCCGTACGGTCGGGGCCCCGGCGCCCGTGTCACTCCTGCGACGCCGGCTCCACGTCCGCGAGGAGCTGCCCGAACGCCGCCTCGTCCACGACCGGCGTGCCGAACTGGCGGGCCTTGACGACCTTGGAGGTGCCCGAGTCCGGGTCGTTCGTGACGAGCAGGCTCGTCAGCCGGGACAGGCTCGTGGCCACGTGCAGCCCGGCCTCGGTGGCGCGGTCCTCCAGCAGCTCCCGCTCGGTCGAGGTGTCACCGGAGAAGGCGACCCGCATGCCCTGCTTGAGCCGCCCGCCCGGCTCGTACCGCCCGGGGTTGGGGTAGGGGCAGGCGGGCCGCTTGCGGGCGGGGCGCCAACTCGTGGGCCGGTAGCCGCCGTACCCCGCCTGCTGCCCGATCCGGGGCGTGGCCGGGCGGTCCGTCCACTCGGTCAGCGGCCGGCACTCGTGCAGCGGCAGCCGGACGTCGTTCGCCGCCGCGGCCAGGAGGCTGGGCCGGAACGCCTCCGCGAGCACGCGCGCGTCGTCCAGCGCGTGGTGCGCCCGCTGCTGGACGACGCCGAAGTGCGCGGCGAGCGACTCCAGCTTGTGGTTGGGCAGGGGCAGCCCGAGCTCCTTGGAGAGCGCGATGGTGCACAGCCGCTGCCGCACCGGCGCCTCGCGCTGGGCGCGCGCGTACTCCCGGGCGATCATCTGCCAGTCGAAGACGGCGTTGTGCGCGACGAGCACGCGTCCCTGGAGCCGGGACGTGAACTCCTCGGCGATGTCCGGGAAGAGGGGCGAGCCCTCCAGCGCCTCGCTGGTCAGCCCGTGGATCCAGACGGGGCCCGGGTCGCGCTCCGGGTTGACCGTCGTGTACCAGTGGTCCTCGACCTCGCCGCGCGCGTCCAGCCGGTAGACGGCCGCGGAGATGATGCGGTCGTCCCGGGCCAGGCCCGTGGTCTCCACGTCGACGACCGCGTATCCCTCGGGGTACGTGGCCGGCCACGACGTGGGGGAGAACGCTGCGGTCGTGAGGTCTTCGAGCATGGTCCCTGAGGATACGGGCCGCGACTGACACCGCGGTCGGCCAGGGGCGTCCGCCCGCCCCTTCCGATGCCCCCTCAGGCGTCTTGTCCCATCTGTCCGTTCGTAAGGCGTACGTCTGACCGATGCTCAGGCCCCGGGGTGAGGGACCGCCGGTTCCGCGCGATTGGCGGAGATCGCCAAGAAGCAAGCGCGTACCGTCGGTAATACTTGTCGGTAACAACGTCTGGCCGGGAGTGGGGCGGCGGTCCTACGGTGCTTGCATGCCGAACCTGCCCGATGTCGTGCTGTGGTCGATCCCCGCCTTCGTGCTGCTCACCGTGGTCGAGATGGTGAGCTACCGTCTCCACCCCGACGAGGACGCCGAGGGCTACGAGGCGAAGGACGCCGCGACGAGCGTCGGCATGGGGCTCGGCAGCCTCGCCTTCGACTTCCTGTGGAAGATACCGATCGTCGCGCTCTACACCGTTCTGTACGAACTGACGCCCCTGCGGGTGCCCGTCCTGTGGTGGACCGTCCCGCTGATGCTGCTCGGGCAGGACTTCTTCTACTACTGGTCCCACCGCGGCCACCACGTCGTCCGCATCCTGTGGGCCTGCCACGTCGTCCACCACTCCAGCCGCAAGTTCAACCTCACCACCGCGCTGCGCCAGCCCTGGACGTCCCTGACCTCCTGGCCGTTCTACGTGCCTCTCGTGCTCGCCGGAGTCCACCCGGCCGCCCTCGCGTTCTGCTCCTCCGCGAACCTCGTCTACCAGTTCTGGATCCACACCGAGCGCATCGGCAAGCTGCCCCGCTGGTTCGAGTTCGCCTTCAACACCCCCTCGCACCACCGCGTCCACCACGCCTCCCAGGGCGGCTACCTGGACCGCAACTTCGGGGGCATCCTCATCGTCTGGGACCGGCTGTTCGGATCCTTCGTCGCCGAGACCGAGCGGCCCCGGTACGGGCTGACGAAGAACATCGACACCTACAACCTGCTCAAGGTGGCGACCCACGAGTACGTCTCCATCGCCAAGGACCTCAGGGCGGCGCGGAGTTGGCGGGAGCGCGCGGGGCGCGTGTTCCGCGGTCCGGGCTGGGGGCCCGCGCCGGTCCCGGCGCCGGCAACGGCTGCGGCGTCACCCGCGGCCCCGGCTCCGGCCGGCGCAGCCGGCGGGGAACGCGCCCAGGTCGGCGAGGGCACGTCCGCGTGAACCCCGCCCGCCTCCTCCTCGCCGCCTTCGCGCTCGCCGCCGCCGTCGACCTCGTCTGCCTCGCGGCCGGCTTCGACGCCGGGCACACCGTCGCCAAGCCGCTGCTGATGCCGCTCCTGGCGCTGTGGGCCGCCGTACGCCGGGCACCCCGGCCGCTGGTGGCCGCCCTGCTGTTCGGCTGGGGCGGTGACGTCCTGCTGCTGTCCGGCGCCGAGCCCGCCTTCCTCGCCGGCATGGCCTGCTTCGCGGCCGGGCACGTCTGCTACCTCGTCCTCTTCTCGGCGTACGGCAGCCGCTTCGCCGTCCCACGCGCGCGTGCGGGTCTCCTCGCCCTCGGCTACGCCGCCGCGCTCGTCACCACGGTCGCGCTGCTGTGGCCGGACCTCCCTGCGGACCTGCGCGTGCCGGTCGCCGGATACAGCCTGCTGCTCACCGCCATGGCCTACGGCGCCGCCCTCCGGCTCGGGCTCTACACCGGGATCGGCGGGGCGCTGTTCCTGCTCTCCGACACGCTCATCGCGACCGGCGTCGCCGCCTGGCCGCAGCCGCCCCGGCCCGACTTCTGGATCATGCTCACGTACCTCGCCGCGCAGGCGCTGCTGGCCGGCGGCACGCTCGGGGCGCTCAACGCCCGCCGGGCGCCTGCCGTGACGTACGGGGAGATGCGGGTGGCGTGAGGCCGCCGCCTCACCAGCGGATGGGCACCGGAAGCGCCGTCAGCAGCGCGGACACCGCGACCACCAGCCCCAGGACGACGACCTCCGCCCGGGCCGGCGCGCAGGCGGTCAGGGGATCGGCCGCCCGGCGCAGCCGCTGCCGGGCGGCGAGGGCGAGCGCGGCGACCACGGCCACGAGGAGCACCTTGGCGACCAGGACGCGCCCGTACGCCGTCGTCGTGAGCTGCTCCAGGATCGTCCCGGGCGGCATCCGCCGCAGCGAACTGCACACGCCCGTCGCGGTGATGGCGGCGAGCAGCACGGCCGCCACGCGCGCGTAGAGGCCCAGCAGCGCCGCGCCCGCCTCCCGGCCGTGCCCGCCCCGCCACAGCCGCAGGGTGCGCAGCGCGTGCAGCAGACCGCCCACCCACAGGGACGCGCAGGTCAGATGGACGAGGGTGAGGGCGGAGCCGGTCAGCGGCGTGTACTCGGTCGTGGGGTGGGCGCGCAGGGCCTCGGCGACGATGACGGCGGCCAGCGGCCAGACCTGTGTCCCCGGTCGGCGCGACACGGCGCACATCCCCGCCACGAGGAACGCGTTGACCTCCATCAGGGCGAGCGTGCCCTCCCGGGAGGCGTACAGCCCGCCGACGTCGATGTCCGAAGGACCGCTCGGCACGCGATTGCCCGTGGCCACCACCGAGGCGAGTGCGAGGGCGGCGAGGAAACCGGCGACGGCCGCGTACGCCGACCAGCTGCGGGGTGCCGCCGGGGGAGTGGTGCCCGGCACGGCCGGGGGAGTGACGGCCGGTTCGGGGAACGGGCCCCGCACGGACCGCGCCAGCCGGTTCACGAACAGCTCGCCGACGGGTATGCACAGCGCCGCGAACAGCACCGTGCGCAGCAGGGCTATGCCCCCGGCGCCGGGCGCTCCGGCCTCCCCGGTGCCGTGCAGCGCGGTGGACGGGCCGAGCAGCGGGATCAGCGCGCCCAGCGCCACCAGCACCAGGACGGCGACGGCACGGCCCGCGCCGGCCCGCCGCACGGCCCGGTGCGTGGCGGCAGTCCCGTCCGTGGGTCTTGTCAAGGTCACCCCAGGATCTTCACCAGCCTTCACAGGGCGCGGCAAGTCCAGAACGGGTGCCGGGACAGAACCAGAACAACTCAGCCGGCCCCGGACGCGGCCGGCCACCGCAGCCGCACCTCCCTGCCGACGTCGCTCGGCCGCAGCTCCCAGCCCTGCGCCAGCGCCACCTCGGCGACGTACCACCCGCCGACGCCCCGGTAGGCACGCAGCGGTATCGCGCACTCCGACGGTGGCTTCGGCCGGCCCGGCCCGACCGGTGCCGAGGCCTGCGCGGTCCGCTTCGCGACCGCCTTGTCCACCCGCGCCCGGTAGAACCCGGCATCACCCTCATGGCGCAGCTCCGGCCAGGACACGCACCAGGAGGCCAGGCGGGCGACGCGGTTCAGCGGCGCTTCCACGGAGTCGACGAGGCGGCGTTCGAGGGAGCTGCTGAACGCGGTGATCAGTTCGGCGAACATGCCGACGACGACGAACGTCACCGCGAGCGCCGCCCACAGCACACACACCACCGGGAACCACACCACGCTCCCCGCGAACCGCAGGGCCAACTGCCGGCGGGACCTGACCGGCTCGGCGGTCCAGGCCGCCGGATCTTCGTACACGTCCATGACAAAGAATCCTGCCGCAGGCACGAAGCGGGCCGGGCAGGTGTCCCCGCCCGGCCCGACCGTCCTCACACGAGCTCTACTTGGTCACCGCGTCCAGCGCGTCCGCGATGCCCCAGCCGTAGAAGCCGTTGCGGTTCTTCGTGCCCTCGCACACCGCGTCGATCTTGCCGTCGGCGTTGATGTCGTACGGGTCCGTGCACGCCTTGCCGTCCGCCTGCGCGTACAGCAGCGCCTTCACCATGGCCGGCGGCGCGTACGGGTGCGTCGACTTGATGAGCGCGGCGACGCCCGCGACGTGCGGGGACGCCATGGACGTACCGGCCATGTAGCCCCACTTGCCGCCCGGCAGCGTGCCCAGGATCAGCCCGCTCGTGGCCGGCGGCTCCGGCTTCTGGTAGGCCGTCGAGTCACCGCCCGGGGCGGCGATGTCGGCCACGCCCAGGCCGTAGTTGGAGAAGGACGACTTGATGCCCTTGGCGCCCGTCGAGGCGACCGTGACGACACCCGGCAGCTGGGTCGGGATGTCCAGGCACTCCGACGGGTCCACGACCCGCTCGCCCGGGGTGGTGTCGTTCGGGGACGACGGGTCGGTGATCTCGTCGGCGGCGAGGTCGTAGTTCTCGTTGCCCGCCGCGGCGACGTTGACCGCGCCCTTGCGCTCCGCGTACCGCGAGGCGCGCGTGACGGCCTCCACGAGCGCCTTCTGGTCCGGGTCGTCCTTGCAGTTGAAGTACCAGGGGTCGGTGTAATAGCTGTTGTTCGTCACGTCGACCCCGTGCTCGGCCGCCCACACGAAGCCGCAGACCACGGCCTCCGTGTAGAAGAAGCCGTCCGGGTTGGACACCTTGATGCCGGAGACCTTCACGCCGGGCGCCACACCGGTCATGCCGACGCCGTTCTTGGCGGCGGCGATCTCACCGGCCACGTGCGTGCCGTGCGGGCTCTCCGAGGCGGCCGGGCGCCACGCCCCGTCGGCGGTGTCCGGCTTGCCCGAGACGCAGTTGACGGACGCCTCGCGGTCGAAGTTCGGGGCGATGTCGGGGTGGGTGTCGTCGACGCCGGTGTCGATCACGGCGACCGTGACCTCGCTGCTGCCCAGGGACTTCTCGTGCGCCCGGTCCGCCTTGATGGCGGGCAGGTCCCACTGCAGGGACTGCAGCGGGTCCTGGCCGGCCGCCGCCTCCGCGTCCGCGACCTCGGCCGCGCTCAGCGTCCTGGGCGTGCCCAGGTCGGTCGTCGCCGCCGAGGGCAGCGGCGCCGTGCGGGTGGCCCCCGCCGACTGCACCCCGCGCACCGCGCGCATCGTCCGGGCGAAGTCGGGGTTCGAGGAGTGGACGACGAGGACGCCGATCTGGTCGTACGACGTCACGATCGTGCCGCCGGCCTTGCCGACGGCCTTCTTCACGTGTGCCGAAGTGCCGTGACCCGGCTTAACGTTGACGACGTAGCTGAGCGGCGTGGCGTCGGCCGAGACCGCCGCGGGGGCGTCCTCGGCGGCCGTGGCCGCGGTGTTCGGCAGGAAGGCGAGGGCCGTGGCCATGGCCATCCCGGCCGGTATCGCGACGGCGCGGCGGTAGCGCGCGTGCGGCGCAGTCATGGTGTCTCCAGTTCGTTCGCGGTACGAGCTGACGGTGCGGGCTGTCTCAGAGGCACGCCGGGTCACTTGACCGCGCGCAGCGCGTCGACGATGCCGTGTCCGTAGAAGCCGTTGAGGCGCTCGCCGCCCTCGCACACCGCGTCCTGCGTGCCGTCGCCGTCCTGGTCGTAGGAGGTGGGGCAGGCGGTCTCGTCGGCCTGCGCCTTCAGCAGCGCCTGCAGCTGCGCCGGGGAGGCCCACGGGTGCTTGGACTTCAGCAGCGCGGCGACACCGGAGGCGTGCGGCGCGGCCATCGAGGTGCCCTGCAGGAAGGCGTACGCGCCGTTCGGCATGGTGGACAGGATGCGGCCGTCCTTGGAGGGCGTGTCCGGGATCTGGTAGCGCCGGTCACCGCCCGGCGCGGCGACGTCGACGACGCCCTCGCCGTAGGTGGAGTAGTACGACTTGACGTTGTGGACGCCGGTCGCGCTGACGGTGACGACGCCCGGCAGCTGGGTCGGGACGTCGAAGCACTCGTGCGGGTCGATGGTGCGCTCGACGGGCGTGGTGTCGTTCGGGCTGGAGTCGTCCAGGATCGCGTCCGCGTCCAGGTCGTGGTTGGAGTTGCCCGCCGAGGCGACGTGCAGCGTGCCCTTGCGCTGGGCGTACAGCTGCGCCCGGTTGACCGCGTCGACGATGGCCCGCTGGTCCGGGTCGTCCATGCAGTTGTACAGCCACGGGTCGACGTAGTAGCTGTTGTTCGTGATCTCCACGCCGTGGTCGGCGGCGAACACGAACGCGCAGACGACGCTCTCCGGGTAGAAGAGGCCGCTCGCCCGGTCGGTCACGTTGATGCTGGACACCTTCACACCGGGAGCGACGCCGGCCACGCCGACCCCGTTGCGGGCGGCGGCTATCTCACCGGCGACGTGCGTGCCGTGGTAGTCCTCCGGCGTGTACGGCCGCCAGGCGCCCTCGCTGGTGTCGGCCTTGCCGCCGGCGCAGTTCGCGGACTGCGCCGCGGAGAAGTTCGGCGCGATGTCGGGGTGGGTGTCGTCCACGCCGGTGTCGATCACGGCGACCGTGACCTTGCCGCTGCCCGGGTTGATCTTCGCGGCCTGGTCGGCGCCGATCGCGCGCAGGTCCCACTGGTCGGCTTCGAGGGGCTCGCTGCCGGGCGTCTGCGCGGACGCGGCCTCGGTCCGCTCCGCCTGGGCGTCCGTCAGGTACTCGACGGCGCCCTGCTCCGTGGTGCCCGCCGGGGCCAGCGGCGCCGTGCGCGTCGCACCCGCCGACCGGACCCCGCGGGCCTTGCGTATGGACGCGGCGAAGTCGGGGTTCGAGGAGTGGACGACGAGGACGCCGATCCGCTCGTAGGTGGCCACGACCGAGCCGTCGGCCTTCCCGACGGCCTTCTTCACCGACGCGATCGTGTGCCGGTCCACCGCGGTGTTGACGACGTAGGACAGCTTCGGGCCGTCCGCCGCCCGGGTGGCCGGCTCCTGGTGCGGGGCCGCCGACGCGGCCGCCGGCAGGAAGCCGAGCGAGGCCGTCAGAGACAGGACGACGGGCACGGCGAGAGCGAGCCGGCGTCTGGAACGCAGATGAGACATGGGGTCTCCACATCCTCCGGAAACGAAACCGGCCCGAGGCACAGGTGGTGCTCGGGCAGGTACATGACGAGGTGGTGCAGGGTGAAGCTATCCCGCGCTGTCGCTGGCCAGCAATGTTTTGCCACAACGACTTCGGAAAGAACGCCGGCCGGTTGAACCGCTCCTCGCGTGCCGCCGTGACGTTGAACAAGGAGCGCGAGGACACTCGCCTCCCGCCCCCGTCAACACCGCTTCCGTCATTCGCGAGGAGACTCCGTGGCCACCGACGCACCGCCCCCGTCGAAAGAGCAGCACAAACTCCCCTCACCGGAGGAGTTCGCGGAGGTGCATCAGAGCGCGGAGTTCGCTGAACTGCGCCGCTCCTACCGCTCCTTCGCCTTCCCGCTGACCGTCGGCTTCATCGTCTGGTACCTGCTGTACGTCCTGCTGTCGAACTACGCGGGCGGCTTCATGGGCACCAAGCTGTTCGGCAACATCAACGTCGCCTTCGTCCTCGGCGTCGCCCAGTTCGTCACCACGTTCCTCATCGCCTGGTGGTACTCGCGGCACGCCGCCGCGAAGCTCGACCCCAAGGCCGAGGCCATCAAGTCCCGGATGGAGGGCGGCGCATGAGCACCGCACAGCAGACCCTTCTCGCCGCGAACGAGGCCAGCGAGCACCGCCCGCTGATCATCACCCTGTTCGCGCTGTTCGTCGTCGCGACCCTCGCCATCACCGTCTGGGCAGGCCGCCAGACCAAGGACGCCGCCGACTTCTACGCCGGCGGACGCCAGTTCAGCGCCTTCCAGAACGGCCTCGCCGTCTCCGGCGACTACATGTCCGCCGCGTCCTTCCTCGGCATCGCCGGCGCCATCGCCCTCTTCGGCTACGACGGGTTCCTGTACTCCATCGGCTTCCTGGTCGCCTGGCTGGTCGCCCTGCTGCTGGTGGCCGAGCCGCTCAGGAACTCCGGCCGCTACACCATGGGCGACGTCCTCGCCTACCGCATGCGCCAGCGCCCGGTCCGCACCGCGGCGGGCACCTCCACGATCGTCGTGTCGATCTTCTACCTGCTGGCCCAGATGGCCGGCGCGGGCGTCCTCGTCTCGCTGCTGCTCGGCATCACCTCCGACGCCGGCAAGATCCTCATCGTCGCCCTGGTCGGCCTGCTGATGATCGTCTACGTCTCCATCGGCGGCATGAAGGGCACCACCTGGGTGCAGATGGTCAAGGCCGTGCTGCTCATCGGCGGCACCATCCTGATCACCTTCCTGGTGCTGCTGAAGTTCAACTTCAACATCTCCGACCTGCTCGGCACGGCGGCCGAGAACAGCGGCAAGGGCGCCGCCTTCCTGGAGCCCGGCCTCCAGTACGGCGCGACCGGCACCTCCAAGCTGGACTTCATCTCCCTGGGCATCGCCCTGGTGCTCGGCACCGCCGGACTGCCGCACATCCTGATCCGCTTCTACACCGTGCCCAACGCCAAGGCCGCCCGTAAGTCGGTGAACTGGGCCATCGGCATCATCGGCGCCTTCTACCTGATGACCATCGCCCTCGGCTTCGGCGCCGCCGCGCTGATCTCCCAGGACGAGATCATCGCGTCCAACCCGTCCGGCAACACGGCGGCCCCGCTGCTCGCGCTGCACCTGGGCGGCGTCGACTCGGCCTGGGGCGCGATCCTGCTCGCCACCATCTCGGCGGTCGCCTTCGCGACGATCCTCGCCGTCGTCGCCGGCCTCACCCTCGCCTCGTCGTCCTCCTTCGCGCACGACATCTACGCCAACGTCATCCGCAAGGGCCAGGCCTCCGGCGCCGAGGAGGTCCGCGCCGCCCGCTGGGCGACCGTCCTCATCGGCGTCGTCTCCATCGGCCTCGGCGCCCTCGCCCGCGATCTGAACGTGGCCGGCCTGGTCGCGCTCGCCTTCGCGGTCGCCGCCTCCGCCAACCTGCCGACGATCCTCTACAGCCTGTTCTGGAAGCGCTTCACCACCCAGGGCGCCCTGTGGTCGATCTACGGCGGCCTGATCGTCGCCGTCGGCCTGGTGCTGTTCTCGCCCGTCGTCTCCGGCGACCCCAAGGCGATGTTCCCCGACGTGGACTTCGCCTGGTTCCCGCTGAAGAACCCGGGCATCATCTCCATCCCGTTCGGTTTCCTCATGGGCTGGCTCGGCACGGTCCTGTCCAAGGAGGAGCCCGACGTCAAGAAGTACGCGGAGCTGGAGGTCAGGTCCCTGACCGGCACCGGCGCCCACTGAGCACGACCGGCTGCGCGCGGCCGCCTCGTAGGAACCTCCAGGTCCCCGCGGGGCGGCCGCGCCGCGCGTCGTGGGATCGACGCCTGTGGCGATGTCGGTGCCGTCACGTAGGCTCACAGGGGTCGGAGGGGGAACACTGCCTCCGGGCACGTCCGCGTCGAGGGAGGGGGCCCACGTGCTCATCGACACCTACGGCCGAGTGGCCACCGACCTGAGGGTCTCGCTGACCGACCGCTGCAACCTGCGCTGCACCTACTGCATGCCCGAGGAAGGGCTGCAGTGGCTGGCCAAGCCGGATCTGCTGACGGACGACGAGATCGTCCGCCTCATCGGCATCGCGGTCACGTCCCTCGGGATCGAGGAGGTCCGTTTCACCGGCGGTGAGCCTCTGCTGCGCCCCGGACTGGTCGGCATCGTGGAGCGCGTCGCCGCCCTGGACCGGCGGCCCCAGATGTCCCTCACGACCAACGGCATCGGCCTCAAGCGCACGGCGGCGGCCCTGAAGGCGGCGGGCCTGGACCGGGTCAACGTCTCCCTCGACACGCTCCGCCCGGACATCTTCAAGACCCTCACCCGCCGCGACCGCCACAAGGACGTCATCGAGGGCCTGCACGCCGCCCGCGACGCCGGCCTCACCCCGGTCAAGGTCAACTCGGTCCTGATGCCGGGCCTCAACGACGACGAGGCCCCCGACCTCCTCGCCTGGGCCGTGGAGCACGACTACGAGCTGCGCTTCATCGAGCAGATGCCCCTGGACGCCCAGCACGGCTGGAAGCGCGACGGCATGATCACGGCGGGCGACATCCTCACCTCGCTGCGCACCCGCTTCGAGCTGACCGCCGAGGGCGAGGAGAAGCGCGGATCGGCCCCGGCGGAGCGCTGGCTGGTCGACGGCGGCCCGCACGTGGTGGGTGTCATCGCCTCGGTCACCCGCCCGTTCTGCGCGGCCTGCGACCGCACCCGCCTCACCGCCGACGGCCAGGTCCGCACCTGCCTGTTCGCCCGCGAGGAGACGGACCTGCGCGCCGCCCTGCGCTCCGGCGCCCCGGACGAGGAGATCGCCCGCATCTGGCGCCTGGCGATGTGGGGCAAGAAGGCGGGGGCGGGCCTGGACGACCCGTCGTTCGTCCAGCCGGACCGCCCGATGTCGGCGATCGGCGGCTGACCCTCAGACGCGTCCGGCTTCCCACTCCCGGAGCAGCACCACGTCCTTCAGGAAGCCGCGCACACCGAGGAACTGCGACAGGTGCTCGCGGTGCTCCTCGCAGGCCAGCCACGTCTTGCGCCGCTCCGGCGTGTGGAGCTTCGGGTTGTTCCACGCGAGCACCCACACGGCGTCGGCGCGGCAGCCCTTCGCGGAACAGATCGGCGTCTCGTCACTCACAGCTTCGTCTCACCACTGCACACAGAAAAGGCGACGCCGAGCAGCCACGGGGGGAGCTGCCCGGCGTCGGTCCGTCGCTCCGACGGGGGATGCGGAGCGCGTACGAAGTATGTCACGGGTAACCCCGCGCCCGGCACCGGAACAACATGATTGATCTGAGCTTTTCTTGAGCTTGGCGGGATTCGGTCTTCCGTTTGTGCGCGCTTCCCGTCAGCTCCGCGGTGCCCTACCGCTCGCCCGGCTCGCTCCGCGCCCCCGGCACCGGGCCGGACGCGGCGTCTTCCGGGACGGATTCCGCCCGGCCGTCCGCCGCCTGCGGCGGAGCGATCATCGGGCGCGCCGGCGGTGTCACGAAGGTCGACGGCAGAGACGGCGCGTTCTCGCGCCCGGCGTTCGCGATCACCACCGCGATGTACGGCAGGACCAGCCCGAGCACCAGGGCCACGATGGCCACATGTCGTTCGACGTTCCACAACGTGGCCGCGAGGATCACCGAGACCGTGCGGACCGTCATCGAGATCACGTAGCGGCGCTGCCGCCCCCGGACGTCCTCCTGGAGCCCCGTCCGGGCGCCGGTGATCCGGAACACCTGGACGTTGCCGCCGTGCTGTTTCCGCATCGCATTCCACCATCCGCCCGCATCGGACCTTCCCCGCCCATGTCCGCCCTCGGCCGGCCGGGGACCCTGGACCGGGACAAGTCCCACGTTACGCCGCGTCCGGGACAGCCACGAGACCGGGGGCCCGGCCGCGCCGCCCTCGGGCGACGCGGCGTCCCCAGATGACGGCGCGGGACGGCGGGCGCACGGGACGGGGCGGTCTCCGCACCGGAAACCGCCCCCGAGCCCCGGACGCTCAGCCGGTCGTGACCTCGACCGCCGCCAGGTTCTTCTTGCCCCGGCGCAGCACCAGCCAGCGGCCGTGCAGCAGGTCCTCCTTGGCGGGGACGGCGTCCTCGCCGGCGACCTTGGCGTTGTTCACGTACGCGCCGCCCTCCTTGACCGTGCGGCGCGCGGCCGACTTGCTCGCCACCAGGCCGACCTCGGCGAACAGGTCGACGACCGGGCCGAGTTCGGCGACCCGGATGTGCGGCACCTCCGACAGGGCCGCGGCCAGCGTCCGCTCGTCGAGCTCCGCCAGCTCGCCCTGGCCGAAGAGGGCCTTGGACGCGGCGATCACGGCGGCCGTCTGGTCGGCGCCGTGCACCAGCGTCGTCAGCTCCTCGGCCAGCGCCCGCTGCGCGGCCCGGGCCTGCGGACGCTCCTGCGTCTGCTCCTCCAGCTCCTCCAGCTCCGCGCGGGAGCGGAAGGACAGGATGCGCATGTACCGGGAGATGTCCCGGTCGTCCACGTTCAGCCAGAACTGGTAGAACGCGTACGGCGTCGTCATCTCCGGGTCGAGCCAGACGGCGCCGCCCTCGGTCTTGCCGAACTTGGTGCCGTCCGCCTTGGTCATCAGCGGCGTCGCCAGCGCGTGCACGGTCGCGTCCGGCTCCAGGCGGTGGATGAGGTCCAGGCCCGCCGTGAGGTTGCCCCACTGGTCGCTGCCGCCCTGCTGGAGCGTGCAGCCGTAGCGGCGGTAGAGCTGGAGGAAGTCCATGCCCTGCAGCAGCTGGTAGCTGAACTCCGTGTAGCTGATGCCCTCGGAGGACTCCAGGCGGCGGGCCACGGAGTCCTTCGTCAGCATCTTGTTGACGCGGAAGTGCTTGCCGATGTCGCGCAGGAACTCGATCGCGGAGAGGTGCTGCGTCCAGTCGAGGTTGTTGACCATGACGGCCGCGTTGTCGCCCTCGAAGGACAGGAACGGCTCGATCTGGGCGCGCAGCCTGTCGACCCAGCCGCCGACCGTCTCCGGGTCGTTCAGCGTGCGCTCGGCGGTCGGGCGGGGGTCGCCGATCAGGCCCGTGGCGCCGCCGACCAGCGCCAGCGGCCGGTGCCCGGCCTGCTGGAGCCGGCGCACGGTGAGCACCTGCACCAGGTGCCCCACGTGCAGCGACGGGGCCGTCGGGTCGAAACCGCAATAGAACGTGACGGGACCGTCCGCGAGCGCCTTGCGCAAAGCGTCCTCGTCAGTGGACAGGGCGAACAGCCCGCGCCACTTCAGCTCGTCGACGATGTCCGTCACGGTTCTCATGTCTCCTCGGATGATCTTCGGCCGGCCGGGTGAGGGCCGGCTGCGAACGCCTACGAGGTTATACGCCCTGGCTGACAGAGCTCATATTGAAATCGGGGACCCGCAGCGCGGGCATCGCCGCCCTGGTGAACCAGTCGCTCCACTCCCTGGGCAGCGTCTTCTCGGTCCGGCCCGCCTCCGCGGCCCGGCCGAGCACGCCGATCGGCGACTCGTTGAAGCGGAAGTTGTTCACCTCGGCCGTCACCTCGCCGTTCTCCACGAGGTACACGCCGTCCCGGGTCAGGCCCGTCAGCAGCAGCGTCGCCGGATCGACCTCGCGGATGTACCACAGGGAGGTCAGCAGCAGCCCGCGCTCGGTGGCGGCGACCATCTCGTCCAGGGAGCGGTCGTCGCCGCCGTCCAGGACGATGTTGTCGATGACCGGCGCCACGGGCAGCCCGGTCAGCCCCGCGCTGTGCCGGCTGGTGGTCAGGTGCCGCAGCTCGCCCCGGCGCATCCACTCGGTGGCCGTGAGCGGCAGCCCGTTGTCGAAGACCGACTGGTCGCCGCCGGAGGAGTGCGCGATCACGAACGGTGCCGACTCCAGGCCGGGTTCGTTCGGGTCGCTGCGCAGGGTCAGCGGCAGCTCGGTCAGCCGCTCGCCGACCCGCGTGCCCCCGCCCGGCTTGGAGAACACCGTGCGGCCCTCCGCCGCGTCCCGGCCCGACGCCGACCACATCTGGTAGATGAGCAGGTCCGCCACGGCCGTCGGCGGCAGCAGCGTCTCGTACCGGCCCGCGGGCAGCTCCACCCGACGCTCGGCCCACCCGAGGCGCACGGCCAGCTCCGCGTCCATGGCGGCGGGGTCGACGTCCTTGAAGTCCCGCGTGGAGCACCCGGCCCACGCGGACCGGGTCCGGTCGGGCGACTTGGCGTTCAGCTCCAGCGTCCCGTTCGGCTGGTCGTGCCGCAGCCTCAGGCCCGTGGAGGTGCCCACGTAGGTCGACACCAGCTCGTGGTTGGCGAACCCGTACAGCTCCCGGCCGCCCGCCCGCGCGCGTGCGAAGGCCTCCCCGAGCGCCGGCGCGAAGTCGGCGAACACCGCCGAGGAGGTCTCGGCGGGCGCCTCGGTGAACTCCGGCGACCGGTCCACGCCCGTCACCAGCGGCTGCGCGTCCTCGGCGGGCCCGGCACCGCGCGCGGCGGCCTCGGCGGCCCGCACCAGCGGCTCCAGGTCGTCGGCGGTCACGGCGGACCGCGACACGACCCCCGAGGCCGTGCCCTGGTTGCCGTCGACCGTGGCGACGACGGTGAGGGTGCGTCCGCGCGTGACGCCGTTGGTGGTCAGCGAGTTGCCCGCCCAGCGCAGGTTGGCGGTGGACTGCTCGTCGGCGATGACGACACAGCCGTCCGCCCGGGACAGTTCGAGGGCGCGCTCGACGACCTCGTGCGGCTTGCTGGTGCGCCCGCTCATCGACCGGCCTCCTGAGTGGTGTTGAGGATGTTGACGCCCTTGAACAGGGCCGACGGGCAGCCGTGCGACACGGCCGCGACCTGGCCCGGCTGGGCCTTCCCGCAGTTGAAGGCGCCGCCCAGGACGTACGTCTGCGGCCCGCCCACCGCGGCCATCGAGCCCCAGAAGTCGGTGGTCGTCGCCTGGTAGGCCACGTCCCGCAGCTGCCCGGCCAGCCGCCCGTTCTCGATCCGGTAGAAGCGCTGCCCGGTGAACTGGAAGTTGTAGCGCTGCATGTCGATCGACCAGGACCGGTCGCCGACGACGTAGATGCCGCGCTCCACGCTCCCGATCAGGTCCTCGGTCGACATCCCGGCCGGGTCCGGCCGCAGCGACACGTTGGCCATGCGCTGCACCGGCACATGGCCGGGGGAGTCGGCGTAGGCGCACCCGTTGGAACGCTCGAAGCCGGTCAGCCGCGCGATCCGCCGGTCCAGCTGGTAGCCGACCAGCGTGCCGTCCTTGACCAGGTCCCAGGACTGACCCGCGACGCCCTCGTCGTCGTAGCCGATGGTGGCGAGCCCGTGCTCGGCGGTGCGGTCGCCGGTGACGTTCATCAGCTCCGAGCCGTAGCGCAGCTTGCCCAGCTGGTCGAAGGTGGCGAACGAGGTGCCGGCGTAGGCGGCCTCGTAGCCCAGCGCCCGGTCCAGCTCCGTGGCGTGCCCGATGGACTCGTGGATCGTCAGCCACAGGTTGGACGGGTCGACGACCAAGTCGTACAGGCCGGCCTCCACGCTCGGCGCGCGCATCTTCTCGGCGAGCAGCTCCGGGATCCGCCCCAGCTCGTCCTCCCAGTCCCAGCCGGTGCCCCGCAGGTACTCCCAGCCGCGTCCCACGGGCGGCGCGAGCGTGCGCATCGAGTCGAACTCGCCGCTCGACTCGTCCACCGACACCGCGTTGAACACCGGGTGCAGCCGCACCCGCTGCTGCGTGGTCACGGTGCCGGCCGTGTCGGCGTAGAACTTGTTCTCGTGGACGGTCAGCAGGGAGGCGTCCACATGGTCCACCCCGTCGGCCGCGAGCAGCCGCGCGCTCCACTCCGCGATCAGCCCGGCCTTCTCCTCGTCGGGCACGGTGAACGGATCGATCTCGTAGGACGAGATCCACGTCTTGTCGGCGTGCACCGGCTCGTCGGCCAGCTCCACCCGCTCGTCCGACCCGGCCGCCTTGATCACCTGCGCGGACAGCTTGGCCATCGCCACCGCCTGCCCGGCGACCCGGGCGGCGGCGTCCATGCTGAGGTCGACGCCGGAGGCGAAGCCCCAGGCGCCGTCGTGCACCACGCGCACCGCGTACCCGAGGTCGGTGGTGTCCGAGGACCCGGCGGGCTTGGCGTCCCGGAACCGCCAGGAGGCGCCGCGCACCCGCTCGAACCGGAAGTCCGCGTGCGCGGCGCCGAGCGCCCGCGCGCGGGCGAGGGCCGCGTCGGCGAGGGCGCGTAGGGGAAGGGCCGTGAAGGCCTCGTCGATGGTATGAGGCACCGCCGTCTCTTTCTGTCGAGTGACCGTGGTCGCCGCGCTGGTGGCGGGGCGTGATCGCCGTCCCGCGTGACTGGTCCGATCATGTCGTCCCGGGAGCACGCGGGCCACGACTTTCCGGCCCCGGGGCGGCCGCTTTCTGTAGGGACCCGACAGTGAGTCCCGTACGCCACTGTCGGTGCCCGATTGTCCGCGGGCCTGCCCGGACCGATAGGTTTTCGAGGAAGCCGCCTGTCATCGCCGCCTGTCGTCCAGGCGCCCGGGCGGGTACCAGACGCTATGGAAAGGGTGATCCGTTGAGCCGCTCGGTTCTCGTCACCGGAGGCAACCGGGGCATCGGCCTCGCCATCGCCCGTGCTTTCGCCGATGCCGGCGACAAGGTCGCCATCACGTACCGCTCGGGTGAGCCGCCCGCCGGCTTCCTGGCCGTCCGGTGCGACATCACCGACGCGGAGCAGGTGGAGCAGGCCTACAAGGAGATCGAGGAGGCCCACGGCCCCGTCGAGGTCCTCGTCGCCAACGCCGGCGTCACCAAGGACCAGCTCCTGATGCGCATGTCCGAGGAGGACTTCACCTCGGTCCTCGACACGAACCTCACCGGCACCTTCCGGGTCGTCAAGCGCGCCAACCGCGGCATGCTGCGCGCCAAGAAGGGCCGGGTCGTGCTGATCTCGTCGGTCGTCGGGCTGCTCGGCTCCGCGGGCCAGGCCAACTACGCCGCCTCCAAGGCCGGCCTGGTCGGCTTCGCGCGCTCCCTCGCCCGGGAACTGGGCTCGCGGAACATCACCTTCAACGTCGTCGCGCCCGGCTTCGTCGACACCGACATGACCAAGGTGCTCACCGACGAGCAGCGCAAGGGCATCGTGTCGCAGGTGCCGCTCGGCCGGTACGCGCAGCCGGAGGAGATCGCCGCCGCGGTGCGGTTCCTCGCCTCGGACGACGCCTCGTACATCACTGGAGCCGTCATCCCCGTTGACGGCGGACTGGGAATGGGTCACTGATCACCATGAGCGGAATTCTCGAGGGCAAGCGCGTCCTGATCACCGGTGTGCTGATGGAGTCCTCCATCGCCTTCCACGCCGCCAAGCTGGCCCAGGAGCAGGGCGCCGAGATCATCCTCACGGCGTTCCCGCGGCCCACGCTGACCGAGCGCATCGCCCGGAAGCTCCCGAAGCCCACCAAGGTCATCGAGCTCGACGTGACCAACGACGAGCACCTCGGGCGGCTCGCGGACATCGTCGGCGAGGAGCTCGGCGGCCTCGACGGTGTCGTGCACTCCATCGGCTTCGCCCCGCAGGACGCCCTCGGCGGCAACTTCCTCAACACGCCGTTCGAGTCGGTCGCCACCGCCATGCACGTCTCGGCGTACTCCCTGAAGTCGCTGACCATGGCCTGCCTGCCGCTGATGCAGAACGGCGGCTCGGTCGTCGGCCTCACCTTCGACGCGCAGTACGCCTGGCCGCAGTACGACTGGATGGGCCCGGCCAAGGCCGCGCTGGAGGCCACCAGCCGCTACATGGCCCGTGACCTGGGCAAGCAGAACATCCGCTGCAACCTCATCTCCGCGGGCCCCATCGGCTCCATGGCCGCCAAGTCCATCCCGGGCTTCGGCGAGCTGGCCTCCGTGTGGGACACCCGCGCCCCGCTGGAGTGGGACCTGAAGGACCCCGAGCCGGCCGGCCGCGGCATCGTCGCGCTGCTGAGCGACTGGTTCCCGAAGACCACGGGCGAGATCATCCACGTGGACGGCGGTCTGCACGCCATCGGCGCCTGACCCGCCTCACCTCGTCGACGCCCCGTTCCCCGCACCGCGCGGGGAGCGGGGCGTCACCCGTTCGGCTCAGCAGGCCGGGCGGTCCGGGCCGTAACTGGGCACGCTGGAGTTCGCGTTCACCCCGCGAGCCCCTCCCCAGCACGGCCGAGGAGGTCCCCTTGTGCGCTTGTCCCGCCGAACGGCCTCACTGTCCCTCGCCGTCGCTCTCGCGATGACCCCGGCGTCCGCGGCGCTGCCCCACGCGCGCGTGCCCGCCGACGAGCGCCCGTCCGCCGACCCCTTCGGCGCCGCCTGCCGGATCCGGGTCACCGGCTCCCGGGTGACCGCGTTCTGCCACAACCCCTATCCGGAGATCGACCGCGTCAGCCTGCACGTCGAGTGCGCCCGCTGGTGGGACCTCGACACCGACAGCGCCCCGGTCGAGGCGCGGCCCGCGCAGACCGTGCGCCTGACCGGACGCTGCTGGAAGGAGGTCGGCGAGGCGTGGATCAGCCACCGGCGGGTGCGCTGACCCCGCCCGTCCGGCACAGGAACGGGTAGCGCGCGGCCTCAGCGGCCGCCTCGTCCGCGTCGCCCGCGCGGATCGCGTCGAGCAGCCGCCCGTGCTCCATGTACGTCTCCGGCGTCAGCTCCTCGCCGACGTCCTCGCGCAGCCAGTCCCGCAGCACCTCGCCCAGGTCCGCGTACATGGCCGTCATGACGTCGTTGTGGGAGGCCGCCACCACCGCGAGGTGGAAGGTCGCGTCCGCCGTCACGAACGCCTCCGCGTCACCCGAGGCCCAGGCCTCCTCGCGGCGCAGCAGCAGCGCGTCCAGCTGCTTGAGGTCCTTCTCCGTGCGCCGCTCGGCGGCCAGCCGGGCCGAGGCGGACTCCAGCGTGGAGCGCAGCTCGGCGATGTGCCGCGGGTCGGCGTCGGCGAAGCGCCGCTGCATCACACCGGCCAGCTCGCTCGTCGCCACCACGTAGGTGCCCGAGCCCTGGCGGATGTCCAGCAGCCCGTTGTGCGCGAGCGCCCGGACGGCCTCACGGACCGTGTTGCGGGCGACGCCCAGCTGCTCGACCAGCTCCGGCTCGGTCGGGATCCGGGCGCCGACGGGCCACTCACCCGAGGCGATCTGGGCCCGCAGCGCGGCGATGACCTGCTCGGACAGTGCCGACCGTCGGGGATGGCTCAGAGGCATGTCTCACCTTCGCACGGCCGGGATGGACAGGCAATCATCCCATGATTCTATGATGGGGCTCATGGCTAGTGAGGAAACGCGGACTCTGACGTCCTCGACCGTCCGCAGCTCGGCCGCGCCGGACGCCCGGGGACCGGGCGGGTCCGCCACGCGCGCGTGGACGATGCGGCTGCTCGTGGCCGGCATCGTGCTGTCCGCGCTGAACCTCCGCCCCGCCATCACCAGCCTCGGCGCCCTCCTGAAGGAGGTCCGCGACGGGCTCGGCATGAGCGGCAGCGTGGCCGGACTGCTGACCTCCGTGCCGCCGCTGTGCTTCGCCGTCTTCGGCGTCATGGCCCCGCGGCTCGCCCGCCGCTTCGGCGCGGGCGCCGTGGTGTGCGCCGGCATGGCCGCCATCGCCGGCGGCCTGCTGCTGCGGCCGTACGCCGGCAGCACGGCCGGATTCCTCGCCGGCAGCGCCCTGGCGCTCATGGGCATCGCGGTCAGCAACGTCCTGATGCCGGTCATCGTCAAGCACTGGTTCCCCGACCGCGTCGGTTCCATGACCGGCCTGTACTCGATGGCCCTGGCCCTGGGCACCGCCCTCGCGGCCGCGGTCACCGTGCCGCTGACCGACGCCCTCGGCGGCAGCTGGCAGTCGGGCCTGGCGCTGTGGGCGAGCCTCGCCGTGGCGGCGATCCTGCCGTGGCTGCCGTTCGTCCGCGGCCGCGTCACGCCGCCGGGGGCGGGGGACCAGGACCGGGCCGGAAAGCCGGGGACCGCCGAGGACGAGCCGGCGCGGGGCACCGTGTCCGGGGCGCGGGGCGCGGCCACCGGGGCGGAGGACGCCGGGACCGGGGCGCAGGGCACCGCGTCCGGGGCGTGTCCCCCCGCGGCCGCGGATCCCGCGCGCGGGGCCGCCCCGCGGCTGCGGATCACCCGTAGCCGCACCGCCTGGGCCCTCGCCGTCTTCTTCGGGCTCCAGGCCACCGCCGCCTACATCACGATGGGCTGGATGGCGCAGATCTTCCGGGACGCCGGGGTCCCGGCGGGCACCGCGGGGCTGCTGCTGGCGCTCACCATGGTCATGGGCGTGCCCCTGGCCTTCGTCATACCCCGGCTGGCCACCCGGCTTCCCCACCAGGGCCCCATCGTGCTCGCCCTGGGTGTCTGCGGCCTCGCCGGATACGCCGGGCTGTACCTCGCCCCGGCCGCCGGCGCCTGGGCCTGGGCGCTGCTGCTCGGCGTCGCCAACTGCGCCTTCCCGCTCGCGCTCACCATGGTCGGCATGCGGGCCAGGACCGGCTCCGGCGTCGCCCAGCTGTCGGCCTTCGCGCAGAGCACCGGCTATCTGATCTCCATCCCGGGGCCGCTCCTGGTGGGCGTCCTGTACCAGCACAGCGGCGGCTGGGGCCTGCCGCTCGCGCTGATGGCCGCCCTGATGATCCCGCAGATGGCGGTCGGCTTCCTGGCGGGCCGCGACCGCACGGTGGAGGACGAGGCGGCCCGCTGAGCCCCGTAACCGCGCGGCCCGGGCCACCCCGGGACGCCCGCCGCGCCCGGCGGGTGGGACACTGGGCCCATGCCAGTGCTCGACCCGAACCCCCAGCACGGTCAGAAGAAGATGCTGCTCGTCTTCGGCGCCTTCTTCGCGATCTTCATCGTCATCGCGATCATCGCGATCATCGCCTCGCCGTGACCGCCGTGACCGCCGTGGGCGCAGCGCCGTCACCGCTGTCACCGGCGTGACCGTCTCGGCCCCCTGAGCAGCGCTCCCTGGGGCCATGGTGGGGCTGGCCCCCCTGTCCCCTAGGGGGTGAGGGTCAGGGTCAAGTGGGTGGATCACCGGATGGGGCGGCGCCCGCGCTTTCCGTAGCGTCGAGACGTGACCACGGCAGACGGGTCACCGGTCACTCGACGAGCGGAGGCATCCATGTCGGCTCCTGTGCACACCCGGACCCGCCCGGCGTCCCGGGCCGGTGCCGACGGCCGGCTGCCCTGGTGGGCCCTGGCCCTGCCGGTGTTCGCCTTCACCGCCCTGCTCGCCCTGATCGTGCACCCCTCCGACGCCCACGCGGCCGCCGGTGAGCCCGCGGTCACGCAGCTCTTCCAGTGGCTGCGGCAGCTGATCGGGCGCTGAGCACGGCCGGATCCGCTGGTCAACTCCCTGCGCCCTGTGGCGTGTTTCATGCGAAGCTGGATCTCATGAGCGTCGCAGAACTCCGCAGGATTGTCCTCTTCCGCCATGCGAAAGCCGACTGGCCGCAGGTGACCGATCACGAGCGTCCGCTCGCCGACCGGGGCCGCAAAGACGCAGCGGAGGCCGGGCGCAGGCTCGCCGACACCGGCATTCCCTTCGATCTGGCCCTGTGCTCCACCGCGGTCCGGACCAGGGAGACCTGGAAGCTCGCCGTCCAGGAGTTCCCGCAGCGGCCGAAAACCGTCTACGAGGAGCGGGTCTACGAGGCCTCGCCGGGCGAGCTGATCGCCGTGCTCAACGAGACGCCCGACGACGCGCGGAACGTCCTCATGATCGGCCACAACCCCGGCATCCAGGGCCTCGCCGAGGTCCTCGCCGGGTCGGCGGAGGGCGAACCCCGCGAACGGATGGCACGCCGCGGGTTCCCGGCCGCCGCCTTCGCCGTCCTGTCCTTCAGCGGCCCGTGGAAGAGCCTGGAGCCGGCCGTGGGCACGCTCCAGGACTACTGGGCCCCGGCCGAGTAGCCGACTGCCGCGCGGGTGAGCCGCCCGCTTCCCCGGCAGCGCCCGGCACCTGCCGCGCCGGGCCCTGCCGGGACGCTCAGACCGCGTCGGCCGCTGACCGTGTCGGCCGGGACGCTCAGAGCGCGTCGACGGTGTCCGCTGCCTCGACCTCTTCGCGGGTGACGCCCAGCAAGTACAGGACGGTGTCCAGGAAGGGGACGTTCACCGCCGTGTGCGCGGCCTCGCGCACCACCGGCTTGGCGTTGAAGGCGACCCCGAGACCGGCCGCGTTCAGCATGTCCAGGTCGTTGGCGCCGTCACCGATCGCCACCGTCTGCGACAGCGGGACCCCCGCCTCCGCGGCGAACCGGCGCAGCAGCCGCGCCTTGCCCGCGCGGTCGACGATCTCCCCGGTGACCCTGCCCGTCAGCCGGCCGTCGACGATCTCCAGGGTGTTGGCCTGGGCGAAGTCCAGCCCGAGCCGTTCCTTCAGATCATCCGTGACCTGGGTGAACCCACCCGAGACGACACCGACTTGGTAGCCGAGCCGCTTCAGCGTGCGGATCAGGGTGCGGGCTCCCGGCGTCAGCCGCACCTCGCTGCGCACCTTGTCGACGACCGAGGCGTCCAGCCCCTCCAGCAGGGCCACGCGCGCGTGCAGGGACTGCTCGAAGTCCAGCTCCCCGCGCATCGCCGCCGCCGTCACCTCGGCGACCTTGTCCTCGCATCCGGCGTGCGCGGCGAACAGCTCGATGACCTCGTCCTGGATGAGCGTCGAGTCGACGTCCATGACGACGAGGCGCTGCGCGCGCCGGTACAGCCCGGCGCCGACGACCGCCACGTCGATGCCGAGCTTCGCCGCGTCGGTCGCCAGCGCGGTGCGCAGCGGCTCGGTCTCCACGCCGGACACGGCGAACTCCACCGCGGTCACGGGGTACTTGGCCAGCCGGAAGATACGGTCGATGTTGCCGCCGGTCCGGGTGATCCGCGCGGCGACGGCGGCCGTGGCCTCCGCGGTGAGCGGGTGCCCGAGCACGGTGACCAGGGAGCGGCCCAGTCCGCGCGGCCGGTTGTCGCCGAGGCCGGAGATGATCTCCGCCTGCATCTTCATCGACTCGGCCCAGCTGTGGACGGTCGACCGCAGATCCCCCTCGAGGCCGGTCGGCGGCTCGGTCACGAGCGCGCACAGCACCATCCGGCCACGGGTGACGACCTGCTCGATGTCGACGACGTCGACGGAGTAGGCGGCGAGGGTGTCGAAGAGGCCGGCCGTGATGCCGGGCCTGTCCTTGCCGAAGATCTTCACAAGGAGGGTGGGGACGTCGGCAGGGACGTCGGAAGACGAGGTCTGCGAAGCGCTCATGGTGCTTCCACCGTATCCGGCGGGCAGGGCGTACCGCCCCTGAGGTCCGTCTGGCGGACAGCGAACAGTGGGTGTCGTGTCCGTGGCGTGAATCTAACGCACGAGGTGCGCGTCCCCGCTTCGGGGAGGCCCGGGTCACCTCCCGCCCCGGGGCCTGCGCGGCGGCGGGGGAGGGGGCGGCGGAGGCGGCGGCCACTCGTCGGGCCGGGACGGCGGGCCGTTGCCGTGCCTCGGCCCGGGTGACTGCCGCGGGCCGCGGGGCGGGGGGCCGACGGGGCGGGCGACGGTGGGGGCGGCGTAGATGCCGCCGTCGCCGACTCCGCCGTCTTCGCCGTCCCCGGCCTCCCCGCCGTCCCCGGCCTCCCCGTGGGCGGCGCGCTGGTGGCGCGGCCGGGTCGGGTCGTCCCGCCGTGCCGCGTCCCGGGGCTCCGGGGCGGCGGACGCCCGCCGTTCCTCGCCGTACTCCGGCGGGGCGTCCGGGGTCCGGTCCTCGCCGCCGGGCCGTGCGTCCTCCGGTTCCCGCAGCCCGTCCGGGACCCGCAGGTACGGATTGGTCGCCGGGTTCGGCGGCCGGTACGGCACACCCGGCACGTACGGTCCCGAACCGCCGGGCTGCGACGCCGGCCCGCTGTCCCGGCCGGTCGCGGGTCCGGACTGCCCGGCCGTGGCTCCCTGACTCCGAGCCCGCCCGGGGCCCCCGCCCGCCACCGGCCCAGCCCTGTCGCCCGGTGCCCCCGCGGAGCCGCCCCCGGCCCCCGTCGGCCCGGCCCCCGCCCCGTACTCACCTGCCTCGCCGCCGTACCCGCTCCCCGCTCGACCGCCGGACCCGGCGGTCCCAACGCCGTACCCTCTCCCCCCTCCACCGCCGGTCCCGCTCCTCGCCTCGCCGCCGTGCCCGCTCCCCGCTCCACCGTCGAACCCGCCCGTCCCACCGCCGTACCCGCTGCCCCCTCCACCGCCGTACCTGCTCCCCATCCCGCCGCCGTACTCACCAGCTCCACCGCCGTACCCGCCCCCCACCCCACCGCCGTACCCGCTCCCGGACCCCCCGGACGCGACCCCCGTCCCTCCGGCCCCGGCCAGAGCCGCCCCCGTCGCGAACCGCCCGGCCGCCCCGGTCGCCCACGTCAGCGACGCGCCCAGCGCCCCGGCGGCCGCGCCCCACACGGCGCCCAGCAGCAGGGCCGTGCCGAGGTGGCCGTGCAGTTCGAGTCCGGCCCCGAACGCGTCGAAGCCCAGCACCGACAGCGACGCCGTCACGGAGACCTCCGTCAGCCAGGACAGCGACGGCAGGGCGAGCGCGGTCACGACACCCAGCCGCAGCGCGCACCGGCCCGCGAAACCCGGCAGGGTGGAATCCCGTACCGCGTCACCGGCCGCTCGGGCCCCGGCCGCCACCGGCGTCCGCACCGCCGTCAGCACCCCCGCCAGCAGCAGGAGCAGGCCCGCCGCGACCCCCAGCAGCCACACCCGCCCGTCCAGCTCGGCCAGCCGCGCGAGCGTCACCGGCTGGTCGGACCGCAGCGTGAGGAGGTCGTCGAGCGGGTCCGGCAGGACACGGGTCAGCTCGCCCGTCGCACGGCCGTCCCACGGCACGGACAGGCCGATCGGCAGGCCCGTCCACACCCCGTTCGGCGCCCCCAGCAGGGCCGCCCCGGCGATGCGCTTCGGGTGGTCGTCGCCGATCGCCGCGTATCCGGCCGCCGCGAGCCCCGCCGCCACCGCGACCAGCAGCACGGTCACCACCGCGGACACGGCCGGCCGTACGACCCGGTGCACGGCCTCCCAGCCGGGCGGCAGCGGTGTGCGGCGCGAGGCCAGCAGGGCGATGAGGAGGACCCCCGCCGACCAGCCGAGCCCGCCGAGCAGCGTGGGCGCGGTGTCGACCGTGAAACCGACCGACGCCCGCGCGTCGACGAGGTCGCCGAGGCGGTCCGGCAGCAGCCCGCCGACGTCCCCCAGGCCGGGCACCTCCAGACCGCCGTCCCCGCCGGTGACGTCGTCCAGCCCCAGTGAGCCGCCGTCGATCGTGACGACGTCGTGCCCCGCCCAGGCGAGACCGCCCAGCATCCCCACGAACAACGCGGCCACCGCGCCCGCCCGCGCCAGGAGTTCGGCCGGCGGGATCACAACTCCCGCCGCCCGCAAGGACCTCAGGAAGAACCACGACAGCACCAGCGCCCCGGCCAGGCTCACCCCGAGTGGCGTGATCTCGATGGCCGTCTCCGCCTGCGCGCCCGACAGGCCGAACGCCGAGACGTCACCGGACGGTGTGACCGAACCCCCCGCCCCCAGCGCCACCACCGCCGCCGTCATCGGCCCCCACGAGCCCGCCGCTTCCGCCTCCAGCAGCCTCAGGCCCAGGGCCGCCGTCCCCGCCATCGCGATCAACGCCCAGCTCACGGCCGCGACGGCGGACAGCAGCACGTCCCCCCACGGCACGCGCCCACCGCCCCTCGCCGGCCCGGCACCTGTGGCAGCACCCATGGCAGACCCCCCGATCCGCTCCGCGGCGGAACACCGCGCATGTCCCCCTCGCGTCGAAATACCACTCTCCGGCCCGTTTTCAACCCCGTCAACGGGATCGGCCGAAGCGTTGCCGCGCGCTCTTCACAAGGTCCGACTTTCGGTCAGGGGGCCGCTCCTGAAATAGTTCCCCCCGATGTTCGACATCCCTAGACTCCCCATGCCGGGGGTAAATCGGGGGACAACTCAGTGGGGCATGGAGTGCCGGAACTCGTACTGGAAACAAACGGACGCACCTGGACGCTCGATCCGTCCAGGTCATACACCCTCGGACGTGATCCGCAGGGGGACGTCGTCTTCGACGACGCCAGGGTCTCCTGGCGTCACGCCACGGTCAGCTTCAACGGCCGCAGTTGGGTCATCGAGGACCACGGCAGCACCAACGGCACGTTCGTGCAGGGGCACCGGATCCATCACATGGAGCTGGGCCCCGGCTCGGCGGTGCACCTGGGCAACGCGACCGACGGACCGCGCCTGAACCTCTCCGGCGCCGAGGCCCCGGTCGCCACGCCGCAGGCCACGCCCCAGCAGCAGCCGTACGCGGCGCAGGGCGCGAACCCCGGCTGGGGGCAGCAGGCTCCCGACCGGCAGCCTCCCCAGCAGCAGGCCCCGCAGGCCGGATGGCAGCAGCCGCAGCAGGCCGCCGCGCACATCCCGCAGCAGCAGGGCGCCGGCGGTGTCGCGGGGGCACCGCCGGTCTACGGCGACCGCAGCCCGACCACCTTCCACCAGTTCTCCCTGGGCCGCGTGATGCGCATCGGCCGTGCCCTGGAGAACGAGCTGGTCGTCTCGGACCTGCAGGTCTCCCGGCACCACGCGGAGTTCCACGCCACGCCCGACGGGCGCATGGAGATCCGCGACCTCGGCTCCCACAACGGCACGTACGTCAACGGCCAGCCGATCGCCAAGGGCGGCTCGCAGCTGCTCGGCCCGACCGACGTCGTCGGCGTCGGCCACTCGACGTTCCGGATCGTCGGCGACCGGCTGGAGGAGTTCGTCGACACCGGCGAGGTGTCCTTCTCCGCCCGCCACCTGACCGTCACGGTCGACGGGGGCAAGCAGATCCTCAAGGACGTCTCCTTCGGCGTCCCGGAGAAGTCGCTGATCGCGGTCATCGGCCCGTCCGGTTCCGGAAAGTCCACCCTGCTCAAGGCGCTCACCGGCTACCGGCCCGCCAACCAGGGCGAGGTGCTCTACGACAACCGCAACCTCTACAAGCAGTTCGCCGAGCTGCGCCAGCGCATCGGTCTGGTCCCGCAGGACGACATCCTGCACAAGGAGCTGACCGTCAAGAAGGCCCTCAAGTACGCGGCCAAGCTGCGCTTCCCGGCGGACACCACGGCCGCCGAGCGCGAGGCCCGCATCGACGAGGTGCTGCGCGAGCTCAAGCTCGACATCCACAAGGACAAGAAGGTCACGTCCCTCTCGGGCGGCCAGCGCAAGCGCGTCTCGGTGGCCCTGGAGCTGCTGACCAAGCCGTCGCTGATCTTCCTGGACGAGCCGACCTCCGGTCTCGACCCGGGCATGGACCGCGACGTCATGCAGCTGCTGCGCGGTCTCGCCGACGACGGCCGCACGGTCCTCGTCGTCACGCACTCCGTGGCCGAGCTGGCCCTGTGCGACAAGCTGCTGGTGATGGCGCCCGGCGGCTCGGTGGCCTACTTCGGCCCGCCGGAGGAGGCGCTGAACTTCTTCGGCTACGACACCTGGGCCGATGTCTTCTCCGCCTTCGAGAACTACCGCGACTACGACTGGGCGGGCCGCTGGAAGGGCTCGCAGCACTACCAGATGTACGCCGCGGACATCGACGCCGTCGCGCCGCAGTCCGTACAGATCCCGCCCATGCAGGCGATGAAGCCGCCGAAGCCGCAGGGCTGGATGTCCCAGTTCGTCACCCTGGTGCGGCGCTACGTCTCCGTCATCGCGTCCGACAAGGGCTTCCTCGCCCTGATGGTGATCCTGCCGGCCGTGCTCGGCGCGGTCAGCCTGCTCATCGACGCGGACCGGGGCCTGCTGCCCAACCCGCCCAACCCGCAGACCGGCCGGATCATCCCCAACGGCACGGCCACCACGGTCCTGCTGATCCTCGCGGTCGGCGCCTGCTTCGCGGGCGCGGCCAACTCCGTCCGCGAGCTGATCAAGGAACGGGTCATCTACGAGCGGGAGCGCGCGACCGGCCTGTCCCGCTCGGCGTACCTGATGTCGAAGGTGTTCGTGCTCGGCATGATCACCGTGCTGCAGGGCCTGCTGGTCGGCGTCATCGGCTTCTCCAGCCGGGAGATCCCCGAGGAGGGCCTGGTCCTCGGCGGCGCGACCCTCGTGGAGCTCTCCATCCCGATCATGGCTCTGGGCTTCACGTCCATGATGTTCGGCCTGATCATCTCGTCGCTGGTGAAGACCGCCGAGAAGACCATGCCGCTGCTGGTGATGTTCGCGATCATCCAGGTCGTCTTCACGGGCTGCCTGTTCGCGCTGCACGGCTCGATCGGCGTCAACCAGTTCTCGTTCCTGATGCCGTCGCGCTGGGCGGTCGCCGCCTCCGGCGCCACGCTGGACTTCAACAAGATCAGCCCGCCCGAGACGGCCGGCGACACCGACCCGCTGTGGGAGCACACGGCCGGGACCTGGGCCATGGACATGGGCGCGCTGCTCCTGCTCGGTGTGATCTGCGGCTTCTTCGTGGCCCGCTTCCTGCGCCGCCACGAGCCCGAGGTCATGCGCAAGTAGGCACCGCTCCACCGCGCCCGAAGGGCGGCACCCCGTCAGGAGGGTGCCGCCCTTCGGCGTTCGTTCAGCGAAGCAGAGGTCCGCGCCAGCCTCAGTACGCGCTGTTGACGTTGTCCATCGAGCCGTACTTGTCGGCCGCGTAGTTGCAGGCGGCGGTGATGTTGGCTACCGGGTCGTAGATGTCCCAGGAGGTGCCGGGGACGTGCCAGTGCTTGAAGGTCGGCGGGATGACCTGCAGCAGACCCTTCGACGGGATGCCGTTGATGGCGTTGATGTCCCAGTTGTTGATCGCCCGCGGGTTGCCCGAGGACTCCCGGATGATGTTGCGCTTGATGCCCTCGTAGGAGCCGGGGATCCCGTGCTTCTTCATGACGTCGAGCGACTCGCGGATCCAGCCGTCGAGGTTGTTCGGGTAGGTCTTCTTCGCGGCCTTCTTCGCCTCGGCGCGCTTGGCGGCGCGGCTCGCGGCCTCCTTGGCCTGGCGTTCGGCTGCGGCCTTCTTCTTCGCGGCCTCGGCGGCGGCCTGCTTCTTGGCGGCGGCAGCGGCGGCCGCCTTCTTCTTCGCCGCGGCGGCGGCCTCCGCCTTCTTCTTGGCGGCGATCTGCTCCGCCTTCACGCTGGCGCCGGCCATCTGGTCCGTGACGCTGGCCTTGACGTCCTTGATCTGCTGGTTGCTGAACGCCACCGCAACCGGCTGAGCGGCCTCGGTCGTGGTCTTCGTCGACGCGCCGCTCGGCACCGCGGAGAAGCCGATGGCGGCGGCGCCGAGGGTGGCGACACCCGCCATGGCGATCTTGTGGTGACGGGTCAGGCGGGGACTGCGATCACGGCTGAAGATGTTCTTGGGCATGGTGGTGTGGACCTCTTCGAATAGCGCGGGAGTCGCTCGGCGTCCGGCGTTGGACTCGGTGTGTTTCCGACACGAACGCCGCGGGGCAGAACCCACGGCGCTGAGCGACGGCAGCCATTCTTAGCGGCCGCAAAATGGCGTGGCAAAGGTGTGACGTACGAAGGAAGATAGTGGATCAGGGAGGGGCAAATACGGGCAGACTGGACTATCCGCGCCGCTCATGAGGCCTGGTTTGTCTCCTATGCACTTTCGTACGTGACGTGGGTCCTATGCGAGGGCTCACATCGGGCGGCGTCCGGTCTCACCGCGGGTTGCACAAGCGATGCTCAGAGTGAGGCCCCGTCAGGGCAGTACGAGATGCACGTCGCCGAACTCGTGCCACAGGTAGCGCCCTTCCAGCGCGGCCTGGTACCCCCGCTCGACCGCGACCCGCCCCGCGACCGCCTCCAGCATCAGCAGATGCGAGGCCTCCGGCTCGTGCAGCCCGGTCAGCAGCCCGTCCACCACCCGTACCCCGTGCTCCGGGGTCACCACCAGATCCGTCCACCCCGCCCGCGCCCGTACGACACCGCCGGCGACGGCGGCCGACTCCACGGCCCGCACCGCCGTCGTCCCCACCGCCACCACCCGGCCCCCACCGGCCCTCGCGGCGTTCACCAGCCGCGCCGACGCCTCCGGCACCGAGAACCGCTCCGGATACGGCGGCTCGTGCGCCTCCGCCGACGCCACCCCCGTGTGCAGCGTGACGGGCGCGAACTGCACCCCCCGGCTGACCAGCTCCGCCACCATCCGCGCGGTGAAGGGCCGCGCCGCGCTCGGCATCTCCGCACTGCCCGCCCCGTCGGCGGACGGCAGCGCGAACACCGTCTGGTAGACGGACAGCGGCTGGTCCCGCTCGGTATAGGAGTAGCGGATGGGCCGGCCGTGCTCCCGCAGCAGCCCCGGCACCCCGGCCCCGGACACCCGCGCCCACCACAGCCGCTCACCCCGCTCGCTCAGCGGCTCCTCCACGACCAGCCGCACGCCCCCCGGCAGGCCCACCTCGTCACCGGGCGCCCCCGCACGCGCGCGCGTGGTGCCCCGCCCGTCGGGATCCCGCAGCTCCACCGCCCAGCGGCCGTCGTCCCCGCGCGTGGAGAAGTGCACCACCACGCGCGCGTGCCCGAGCCGCCCGTCGACGGCCGCCGCCAGCGTGGGCGAGGTGTTGACCACCAGCAGATCCCCCGCCCGCAGCAGCCCCGGCAGGTCCGTGAACGCGTGGTGCGTCACCTCGGCCCCCCGCGACACCAGCATCCGCACGGAGTCCCGCTCACGACCGGGCCCCCGCTGCTCGACCGGGACCCGGGCCGACAGTTCCGGGGGCACCCGCACGGCCAGCGTCATCGCACACCGTCCGCCGGCACAGCGGCCACGTACCGCCCGCTCGCCGGGCGCTCGTCCAGCAGCCGCAGGAACCCCGGCACCACGCTCGCCGGCTCCGGCCGCGGATCCGGATCGTCCGGTACGGCCGCCGCATACAGGTCCGTCGCCATGTCGCCCGGGTCCACCGCCCAGACCCGCAGCCCCGGCTCCTCCACGCCCAGCACCGCCACCAGATGGTCGAGCGCCGCCTTGGACGCCCCGTAGCCGCCCCACGTCCGGTACGCCTCGACCGCGGCGTCCGAGCTGACCACCATGACGGTGCCCGCCCGCGAGGCACGCAGCAGCGGCAGCGCCTCCTGCACCAGGCCCAGCCCCGCCACCAGGTTCACCTCCAGCGCCCGGCGCAGCCCGTCCAGGGGCAGCTCCTCCAGCCGCACCAGCGGCTCCGCGCCCAGCGCGCTCGCGTTGTGCACCAGCAGGTCGACACCGCCCAGCCGCCAGGCCGCCGCCACCAGCGCGGCCCGGTGGGCGGCGTCCGTCACGTCCCCGGGCAGGGCGGTCACCCGCGTGCCGTGTCCCGCGACGGCCCCGGCCGTCTCCCGCAGCGCCTCGGCGCCCCTGGCGTCGAGCACCAGGTCCCAGCCCCGCCCGGCCAGCGCCTGAGCGAGCGCCCGGCCCAGCCCCTTCGATGCCCCGGTGATGATCGCAACCGGCATGATCCGCTCCTTCGTCGTGATCGCGTCGCCCTCAACGTAGGAACGGGGGCGATCACGCCGCCTCCGACCGGGGCCGCAGAGCGGCGGGTCCCTTGGCCCTACACCGGCGGCCCGGCGTCCCGGGTCCTACGCCCCGCGTCCGGCCGCCCCGGCCCCGGGCCCTCCCCGCCACCCCGGCAGGCCTACGCCGTCACCCCGGCTGGCCTACGCCACCGCCCCGCCGCCTCCGCCCCCGGACCTAGGCCCACCGGACCGGTCTCCCGCGTCCGGCGGCCCGATCCGCGCCGTCACGGCCCGCCGGTACCGTGAGGACATGAGTCACGGCCCCCGGTCCGGCCTCGCCGCGGTGAGTTCCGCGCTGCTGGCCATGAGCAGGCACCTCGAGGTGCGCGACGTCCTCAAGACGATCGTCGCCTCGGCCCGCGAGCTGCTCGACGCGCAGTACGCCGCGCTCGGCGTCCCGGACGAGAACGGCGGCTTCGCCCAGTTCGTGGTCGACGGCGTCAGCGAGGAGCAGTGGAAGGCCATCGGCCCCCTCCCGCGCCAGCACGGCATCCTCGCCGCGATGCTGCACGAGGCCAGGTCCGAGCGCCTCGCCGACGTCCGCAAGGACCCCCGTTTCGAGGGCTGGCCCAAGGCCCACCCGGACCTGGTCGACTTCCTCGGCCTGCCGGTCCGCGACGGCGACGAGGTCATCGGCGCGCTGTTCCTCGCGAACAAGCTGCGTCCCGACGGCGCCCACCCCGCGTGCACCGGGCCCGAGGGCGGCTGCGGCTTCACGGCCGACGACGAGGAACTGCTCGGCATCCTCGCCCAGCACGCCGCGATCGCCCTCACCAACGCCCGCCTCTACGAGCGCAGCCGCGAACTCACCATCGCCGAGGAGCGCTCCCGCCTCGCCCACGAACTGCACGACGCGGTCAGCCAGAAGCTGTTCTCCCTGCGCCTGACGGCCCAGGCCGCCACCGCCCTGGTCGACCGCGACCCGGCCCGCGCCAAGGGCGAGCTGCACCAGGTGGCCGCGCTCGCCGCCGAGGCCGCCGACGAACTGCGCGCGGCGGTCGTCGAGTTGCGCCCGGCTGCCCTCGACGAGGACGGCCTGGTCGCCACCCTGCGCACCCAGATCCAGGTCCTCGACCGCGCCCACAGCGCCCGGGTCACCTTCACCGGCCACGGCGTGAGGGCCCTGCCCGCCGCCCAGGAGGAGGCGGTCCTGCGCGTCGCCCAGGAAGCCCTGCACAACGCCCTGCGCCACTCCGGCGCCTCCCGCGTCGACGTCACCCTGGACCGCCGCGGCAACGGAGCCGTCCTGCGGGTCACGGACGACGGCGGCGGCTTCGACCCGGGCGCGGTCCGCCGCGCGGGGCGCCACCTCGGCCTGGTCTCCATGCGGGACCGGGCGAGCGGCGCGGGCGGCACGCTGACCGTGGAATCGGCGCCCGGCAAGGGCACCACGATCGAGATGGAGGTGCCCGGTGGCTGACGCGATCAGGGTGCTGGTCGTCGACGACCACCAGGTCGTCCGCCGGGGCCTGCGCACGTTCCTCGAAGTGCAGGACGACATCGAGGTCGTCGGCGAGGCGGCCGACGGCGCCGAAGGAGTCGAACGGGCCGGGGAGTTGCATCCCGACGTCATCCTCATGGACGTCAAGATGCCGGGCATGGACGGCGTCGAGGCCCTGCGCCGGCTCCGCGAGCTGGACAACCCCGCGCGTGTGCTGGTCGTCACCAGCTTCACCGAGCAGCGTACGGTGGTCCCGGCCCTGCGCGCGGGCGCCGCCGGCTACGTGTACAAGGACGTCGACCCCGACGCCCTGGCCGGAGCCATCCGCTCGGTGCACGCCGGGCACATCCTCCTCCAGCCGGAGGTCGCCGGCGCCCTGCTCTCCCAGGAGGGGGCCAACTCCGGTCCCGGAAGGGCGGGTTCGCTGACCGACCGGGAGCGCGAGGTGCTCGGCCTGATAGCGGACGGCCGCTCCAACCGCGAGATCGCCCGCGCCCTCGTCCTCTCCGAGAAGACCGTCAAGACCCACGTCTCGAACATCCTGATGAAGCTCGACCTGGCCGACCGGACCCAGGCCGCCCTGTGGGCCGTTCGCCACGGAGTGACGGGCTGACGCGTTCCCCGCCGGTCTCACGGACGGTTGCGTTCCGGTCTGAGATTCATACCGTCGTGGGAATGTCCCCCGGATGGCGCATCCTCAGGGGATCCCGGCCGTTCTCCAGTGCGTGCCGCTGCGCCTGCCGCGGCCATCGCAAGGAGGGCTCAGAAGTGAAGAACCTGAAGAAGGCAGCGGCCGTGACGATGATGACCGGCGGTCTGCTCGCCGCGGGCGCGGGCATGGCCTCCGCCACCAGCGCGCACGCCGACGGCCAGGCCGTGGGCTCCCCGGGCGTCGGCTCGGGCAACGTCGTCCAGGCCCCGGTGCACGTCCCGGTGAACGTGTCCGGCAACAGCGTGAACGTCGTGGGCGTGCTGAACCCGGCCTTCGGCAACCTCGCCGTCAACCACTGACGCTCCGCCTCCGTCTCCGAGCCGGAGGTGACACCGGCCTCCCGTATGTGCCCGGGAGGCCGGTCGGTCGTTCCGCGGGCTTGCGTGCCGCCTGGGGGCGGCACGGGTGGGCGCGGCGGTACCCCGCGCCGCCGGGCCGCGGGATGCCACGCGCCCAGCGCAGGCGCCGGACACCACACAACCCCCAGCCAGCGCATCCGACCCGGCTCAGCACCAACACCGAGCACCAGCGGAAGCCCCAGTCACCGCACGCCCCGCTCCCGCTCCTCCACAACGGAGTTGTACGCGGCGACCTGCGCCCGCCGCGCCGTCCGCTCCACCGGCCGCAGCGCCTCCCGGCGCGCGGCGATCTCGGACGCGCTCACCGCGCCCCCGTGCCCACTCTCCGTCGCCACCGTGATGAGCGTCCCCACCCGCTGCGCCAACTCCAGCACCCGCACCGCGCGCGGGGGATATCCGGGAGCCAGCACCTCCCGCCCCCGTTCCGCCCGCGCCCGGTACGCGTCGACCGCCGCCTCCGCCACCGGCCCCGACCCGGCCACGTCCAGCCGCGTCAGCGCCTCGGTCGCCTCCCGCAGGGCCTCCGCGAGTTCCCGCTCCGCCTCGCCCAGCGACGGCACGTCCGCCGGCGGCGCCTCCCGTACGGGCAGCACGTGCCACACCACCTCGTCCCGCACATGCTCGGGCCCGGCCTCGTACACGTCCGGCACCAGCCCGAAGGGTGCCCCGTGACAGACCACCGCCTCCTCGGCCTCCAGCGCCCGCGCGTTGAACTCGGGCGGTCCGCTCAGCCCCAGCGGATGACCCGGTGCGGGCAGCGCCACCCGCAGTCCGGTCACGCCGAGCGTCCGCAGCCGCCCCAGCGCGAGCGTCAGCCCGACCTGCCCCGGCTCTCCCGGCAACCCCTCCACCCGGTGCACCGCGTCCTCGCCGACGATGGCGAGCACGGCGTCGTCCGGAGAGACAAGTCCGGCCAAAAGGGCATTTCCCCAAGCTGCGAGACGTCCAGCGCGTGGTTCCGTGAGCATGCCCTCAACCCTAGGACCCTCCAAGGGCCGGACCGAGGGAATGCCCCGGTCGGCCGGTGGCGTAGATTTCATGGAGGGCTGCGCCCACCGGCGCGGCGGACCGAGCCACAGGCGTACGCGACAGCCGAGACCGGCCACACTGCAAGGGGAGACAACGCGCTCATGAGCGATGTTCTGGAGCTTCAGGACGTATCCGTGGTCCGTGAGGGCCGGGCTCTGGTGGACCAGGTCTCCTGGTCGGTCAAGGAGGGCGAGCGCTGGGTCATCCTCGGCCCGAACGGCGCCGGCAAGACCACCCTCCTCAACCTCGCTTCCACCTACCTCTACCCCAGCTCCGGCACGGCGAGCATCCTCGGCGAGACCCTCGGCAGGCCCGGCACCGACGTCTTCGAGCTGCGCCCCCGCATCGGCATGGCCGGCATCGCGATGACCGAGAAGCTCCCCAAGCGCCAGACGGTCCTGGAGACGGTCCTCACCGCCGCCTACGGCATGACCGCCACCTGGCACGAGGACTACGAGGAGATCGACGAGCAGCGCGCCCGCGCCTTCCTCGACCGCCTCGGCATGAGCGAGTACCTCGACCGCAAGTTCGGCACGCTCTCCGAAGGCGAGCGCAAGCGCACCCTCATCGCCCGCGCCCTGATGACCGACCCCGAGCTGCTCCTCCTCGACGAGCCCGCCGCCGGCCTCGACCTCGGCGGCCGCGAGGACCTCGTCCGCCGCCTCGGCCGCCTCGCCCGTGACCCGATCGCCCCCTCGATGATCATGGTCACCCACCATGTCGAGGAGATCCCGCCCGGCTTCACCCACGTCCTCATGATCCGCCAGGGCAAGGTCCTCGCCGCCGGCCCGCTGGAGCTCGAACTGACCTCCCGCAACCTCTCCCTCTGTTTCGGCCTCCCGCTCGTCGTCGAACAGTCGGGCGAGCGCTGGACCGCCCAGGGCCTCCCGCTGACCTGACCCACCCCCTCCCGGGGCAAATCCCGTCCTGAGAACGGCATTTCACCCGCCGGGCGCCCTGTCGGCGACAGGGGCGTCGGTCCTACCATGACCAGGTGGACATCGACGCATGGCTCTGGTGGCTGATCGGCGCGACCGCGCTCGGCATCGCGCTCGTGATCACCGCGATGCCGGAACTCGGCATGCTCGCGGTGGGCGCCATCGCCGCGGCGGTGGTCACCGGCGTCTTCGGCGGCGGAGCCGTCGCGCAGGTCGCCGTCTTCGCCGTCATATCGACCGCGGGCATCGCGGTCGTACGCCCCATCGCGAACCGGCATCGCGCCCAGCTACCCCAACACGCCACGGGCGTGGACGCGTTGAAGGGCAGACAAGCCGTCGTCCTGGAACGCGTCGACGCCTCCGGCGGCCGGATCAAGCTGGCCGGAGAGGTCTGGTCCGCCCGCGCCCTCGACACGGACCGCGCCTACGAGGTGGGCCAGGAAGTCGACGTCGTGGACATCGAGGGAGCCACCGCGATCGTCATGTGACCTCGCACGACGTAACTGGAGGAAGACCTCGCGTGGTTCGCGACGGTCTGTCAGACTCGACCAGCAAGATCTTCGACAACCATAAGATCTGCCAAGGCGCCGAGGCGGAGAAGGGTACGGGGAACGACGATGGAACCGGTCATCATCGTCCTGATCATTCTGGTGGTGTTGGTTTTCATCGCCCTGATCAAGACGATCCAAGTCATCCCGCAGGCCAGTGCGGCCATCGTGGAGCGCTTCGGCCGCTACACACGGACACTCAACGCGGGCCTCAACATCGTCGTCCCGTTCATCGACACCATCCGCAACCGCATCGACCTGCGCGAACAGGTCGTCCCGTTCCCGCCGCAGCCGGTGATCACCCAGGACAACCTGGTCGTCAACATCGACACCGTCATCTACTACCAGGTGACCGACGCGCGAGCCGCGACCTACGAAGTCGCCAGCTACATCCAGGCGATCGAGCAGCTCACCGTCACCACGCTCCGCAACATCATCGGCGGCATGGACCTGGAGCGGACCCTGACCTCCCGCGAGGAGATCAACGCGGCGCTGCGCGGCGTCCTCGACGAGGCCACCGGCAAGTGGGGCATCCGCGTCAACCGCGTCGAGCTCAAGGCGATCGAACCGCCCACCTCCATCCAGGACTCGATGGAGAAGCAGATGCGCGCCGACCGCGACAAGCGCGCCGCCATCCTCCAGGCCGAAGGTGTCCGGCAGTCCGAGATCCTGCGCGCCGAGGGTGAGAAGCAGTCCCAGATCCTGCGCGCCGAGGGCGAGGCCAAGGCCGCGGCCCTGCGCGCCGAGGGCGAGGCCCAGGCCGTCCGCACGGTCTTCGAGGCGATCCACGCCGGCGACCCGGACCAGAAGCTCCTCTCCTACCAGTACCTCCAGATGCTCCCCAAGATCGCCGAAGGCGACGCCAACAAGCTCTGGATCGTCCCCAGCGAGATCGGCGACGCCCTCAAGGGCCTCTCCGGCGCCATGGGCAACTTCGGCGGCATCGGCGGCGGTTCCGGCGGCAACGGCAACGGCACCGCGTCCCAGGGCGGCGTACCCGCCCAGGAGCGCCGCGAAAGGCCGTCCATCGACTGACCCGGCACACGCGCAGGGGGCCCGCTTCCCGAGGAAGCGGGCCCCCTGCGCGTGACGCCTAGGCCGCGGGCTGAGCCAGCCACTGCGGCAGCGCGTCGAAGTCGTCCTGCCCCAGCGCCAGCAGCATCGCGTCCGCCGGCGTCGGCTCGAAGGGCTGCCGCAGCAGCGGCATCCCCGCCTCCTCCGGAGTCCGGTTCGCCTTGCGGTGGTTGTCCTGCGCGCACGAGGCCACCGTGTTCAGCCACGTGTCCTGCCCGCCCTGCGACCGCGGCACCACGTGGTCGACGGTCGTCGCCCGCCTCCCGCAGTACGCGCACCTGTGCCGGTCCCTGACCAGCACCCCCCGCCGCGACCACGGCGCTCGTCTTCGGAACGGCACCCGTACGTACTGGCAGAGCCTGATGACCCGGGGCGCGGGTATGTCCACCGCGGCTCCCCGCATCCGCAGTTCGGGGTGGGCCTGCTCGACGACGGCCTTGTCCTGAAGCACCAGAACGACGGCTCGGTTCAGCGTCACCGTCGACAACGGCTCGAAGCTCGCGTTCAGTACCAGCGTGTCCCGCATACCAGCCCACCTCCCGTGTGCACCGGCCCACCCCCTGGCGGGCTGGGATCAACTCTGGCCGGGCACGCCGGGATGGACAACGCAATATCTGCTGCTCCCGCGGGGGGTGACCCCCGCGACCCCCGGCAACAAAAATGCCCGCTCCTGATCAATTCCAAGACCAGGAGCGGGCAAACGTCGCGTGAACACCCGGAGCGCGGGCGGCTCGGCTCAGTCCTCGGCGGGCACCTCGTACTCGCCGATCAGCTGGGCCCGCCCGATCGTGTGGAACCGCAGGTTGAAGCCCACGACGGCCGGGGACGCGTCCGCGTCCGGCCCGAGCTTCTCCTGGTCCACGGCGTACACCGTGAACACATACCGGTGCGGCCCGTCCCCGGGCGGCGGCGCGGCCCCGCCGAAGTCCCTGCTGCCGTAGTCGTTACGCGCGTGAACCGCCCCTTCGGGCAGTCCCTCGAACGAGCCGCTGCCCGCACCCGCCGGCAGCTCCGTCACCGACGCCGGGATGTCGAACAGCACCCAGTGCCAGAACCCGCTGCCCGTCGGAGCGTCGGGGTCGTAGCAGGTCACGGCGAAGCTCTTGGTCTCCGGCGGGAAGCCCTCCCACCGCAGCTGCGGCGAGGTGTTGCCCGCCGCGTGGACCTGAGCGTCCTTGAGCGTCGCCCCTTCCTTGACGTCCTCACTCGTCACCGTGAAGGACGCCACGGGCGGATGGAAGTCGTGGGGGAGCGGCCGCCGCTCGAGCTCGGTCACCTCGGTACCTCCTGATCGGTTCGTGCAGTCGACCCCGAGCCTAGGCCCTGTCCTAGAACCAGTTGCGCTTGCTGCCGACCTCGGAGAGCCACTGGTTCAGGTACGCCGTCCAGTCGGTCCCCTGGTAGTCGTTCAGCCCCACCTGGAACGACCGGAAGGTGTCGCTGCCCTCGCTGAACAGCCCCGGCTTCTTGTCCATCTCCAGGACGACGTCCATCGCGTTCTGGTCGGCCACGAAGCTCAGCTCCACCTGGTGCAGCCCCCGGTACTGCTGCGGCGGGTAGAACTCGATTTCCTGGTAGAACGGCAGCCGCTGCCGCGTACCGCGGATGACCCCGCGCTCCATGTCCGCGTTCTTGAACCGGAAGCCCAGCTGGATGAACGCGTCGAGGATCGCCTTCTGCGCCGGCAGCGGGTGCACGTTCACGGGGTCCAGGTCACTGGAGTCCACCGCACGCGCGATCTCCAGCTCCGTGGACACCCCGATGTTCATACCGCGCAGCGCCTGACCGTCGATCATCGTGATCGGGGTCTCCCACGGGATCTCCAGCCCGAACGGCACCGCGTGCACCGCGTTCGCCTGCAGCTCGAAGGCACCGCCCAGCCGCGACTTCGTGAACTCGATGTCCTGCTTGTACTCCTGGTCGCCGCTCTCCACCTCGACCTTGGCCTGCAGCCCGACCGACAGCCCTTCGATCTGCTGGTTCACGGAACCGCCCTGGATCCGCACCTCGCCCTGCACGACACCGCCCGGGACGACGTTGACCTCGTGCAGCACCGTCTCGACCGAAGCCCCGCCGGCCCCCAGGCTCGCGAGCAGCTTCTTGAACGCCATGACTCTCCCTCTCGCCCACTACGGGTGGATCCCTGATCCCTGTAAACGCGATCCGGCCGTGGCCGGTTCCACGTCCTCACCCTGACAAGGCCCGCGCCCTGAGGCCAGCCCAGCGCACCACGCGTCTCCAGTACCCTCGGACGGCATGATCGCGACCCCCGACCGTACGCCCCTGCCCAGGGAGTTCTTCGACCGGCCCGTCCTCGAGGTCGCCCCCGACCTGCTCGGCCGCATCCTGGTCCGCACCACCCCGGACGGTCCGATCGCCCTCCGCCTCACCGAGGTCGAGGCCTACGACGGGGAGAACGACCCGGGCTCGCACGCCTACCGCGGCCGCACGGCCCGCAACGGCGTGATGTTCGGCCCGCCCGGTCACGTGTACGTCTACTTCACCTACGGCATGTGGTTCTGCATGAACCTGGTGTGCGGTCCCGAGGGCAGGGCGGGCGCGGTCCTGCTCCGCGCCGGCGAGATCATCGAGGGAGCCGAGCTGGCACGCACCCGTCGGCTCTCGGCCCGCAACGACAAGGAACTGGCCAAAGGCCCGGCCCGGCTGGCCACGGCCCTGGGCGTGGACCGCTCCCTCGACGGCACGGACGCGTGCACCCCCGACGACACCCCACTGCGCATGCTGACCGGCACCGCCGTCCCCTCCGACCAGGTGCTCAACGGTCCCCGCACCGGAGTCAGCGGCGACGGAGCCGTGCACCCCTGGCGCTTCTGGGTCGCCGACGACCCGACCGTCAGCCCTTACCGGGCCCATGTCCCGAGGCGCCGCCGAAGTTGACTCGGCCGGACGAGATGCGTAATGTAGCCCGAGCCGCTTGAACCGGGTACGGCGATCGCCTGCAGCCGGAAGCGGCCAAACCACTACCCAGCGACTCCCCTCAACCGGGGCGAATTCGACGTGCCCGCATGTCTGAATTCGACGCCGACGGACTCGATTATGAGTCGGGCGGGGAATCCGCTAACGTAGTGAATGTCGAAATGCCGACGAGCGAAAGCCGGGGGCCTAAGGCAAATCCCGCCGACAGGGAATCGGATCGAAAAGGATCTGATAGAGTCGGAAACGCAAGACCGAAGGGAAGCGCCCGGAGGAAAGCCCGAGAGGGTGAGTACAAAGGAAGCGACCGTTCCTTGAGAACTCAA
>NZ_JBEXOM010000002.1:0-260929 GCF_040611555.1 Streptomyces sp. NPDC006624
ACGCAGCGCGCACGCCAAGCCATGCACCCACCGGGACCGAGAGGTCACAACCCTACCCGTGAGGGCTGCAGAAGGGATGGTCCTCTAATGAGCACCTACGGAACTCCGGGGGCCGGCCCCGCGGTCTTCGACCCGGCGACGCTGCCGTCCGACGACAACGTCACCCCCTACGCCTTCTGCGTGGAGCTCAAGGGGAGCCAGTGGTTCCTGCAGAAGGGGAAGATGATCGCCTACTACGGCTCGATGGACTTCAACGGCGTCGGGCACGGCCGGCTGGACCGTCTGGTGCGCACATCCTTCCATTCGCCACTGCACGCGAGCGACTGGGTCGTGGCGGAGGGCTCGGGCAAGATGCTCCTCGCCGACCGGGCCTTCGATGTGAATTCGTACGACCTCGAGGACGGCAACCTGACCATTCGCTCCGGCAATCTGCTCGCTTTTCAGCCAACTCTGTCGCTGAAGCAATCGATCGTGCCGGGTTTCCTGACCCTCATCGGAACCGGGAAGTTCGTCGCCGCGTCCAACGGGCCGGTGGTGTTCATGGAACCCCCCGTCCGGGTCGACCCCCAGGCCCTGGTCGGCTGGGCGGACTGCCCCTCGCCCTGCCACCACTACGACCACGGGTACATGACCGGCGTCATGGGCGGTCTACGTGCGCTGACTGGCCTCGGCGGGGCTTCCGGCGAGGAGCACCAGTTCGAGTTCGTGGGCGCCGGCACGGTGCTGCTGCAGTCCTCCGAGACCCTGATGGCCGAGCAGGCCGCGGGGGCCGTTCCGCACCAGCCGGGGGTGCCCGGCGGCGGGGCGCACAGCCCCCAGGCGGGCCAGTCGGGGGTACCGCGCCTTCCCGGACAGCTGGGGGACCTCCAGCGTCGCTTCGGGCTGTGAGCGGTAGTCTGCGGAGTGTGACATCGAACGCCTGAGCACCACTGTTCGGCAGGTGTGCGCCGTCACACGCAACCCCTCACTAGTTCGCCTTTCAACCTTTTAGGTAGACTTCATTCATGGAGACCGAGACGGCCACCCGCTGGCTGACGGATGCGGAGCAGTGCGCCTGGCGCACCCACCTGGAGGTCAACAAGCTGTTGACATACCAGCTCGAGAAGGACCTGCAGCCGTTCGGCCTGACAATGAACGACTACGAGATCCTGGTGAATCTCTCCGAGTCCGACGACCAGCGGATGCGGATGAGCGACCTCGCCTCCGCCACCCTCCAGTCCAAGAGCCGGCTCTCGCACCAGATCACGCGCATGGAGAACGCGCACCTGGTCCGGCGGGAGAACTGCGAGTCGGACCGCCGGGGGCTCTACGCGGTCCTCACCGACCACGGCATGGCGACGATGCAGAAGGTCGCGCCCCACCATGTGGCGTCCGTGCGCAGGCACTTCATCGACCTGCTGTCCCCCGAGGCCCTGACGGAGCTCGACAAGGCCCTCAAGCCCATCGCGGAGCACCTGCGCGGCCAGCGCGGGCGCCCGTAGCCCGCCCGGTCCCGGTCAGGCCGCCGAAGCGGGGCCTGACCCGGGCGACCGGCCCTGGACCACCGGCAGGCGGAGCTCGAACAGGGCTCCGCCCGCGGGCCCCCGCCCGGCCGTGAGCGTGCCGCCGTGCCGTACGGCCACGTCCCGGGCGATGGCCAGGCCCAGCCCGGCACCGCCGTCGTCGCGGCTGCGGGCGGCGTCCAGCCGTACGAACCGTTCGAAGATCCGCTCCCGGTCGGCCTCCGGTACCCCTTCCCCGTCGTCCGCCACGGCGACCACGGCCCGGTCCCCCTCCCGCCGCACCGTCACGGTGACGGCCGAACGGGCGTGCCGCTGGGCGTTGTCGAGCAGATTGGCCAGCACGCGCCCCAGCTGCCCCCGGGATCCGGCCACCTCCACCGCCTCGGCGTCCACGCTCACACGGGTCCGCCCCTCGGCCTCCTCCCGGGCCAGCCCGGCGAGGTCGACCTTCGCGTCCGCGGGCCGCTCCCCCGCGTCCAGCCGGGCGAGCAGCAGCAGGTCGGCGGCCAGCCGCTGCAGCCGCACAGTGTCCTCCACGGCCCCGTCGAGGTCCAGCAGCTCGGGATGGGCGGCGGCCACCTCCAGCTGCGTCCGCAGCGAGGCGATCGGGCTGCGCAGCTCGTGGGAGGCGTCGGCGACGAAGCGGCGCTGCCGCTCCACGGAGGTCTCCAGCGCAGCGAGCGTCTCGTTGGTGGTGCTGGCGAGCCGGGCGATCTCGTCGTGCGTGTCCGGCTCGGGGACGCGCCGCGTGAGGTCCTCGGACCGGGTGATCGCGGCCATCTCGCGCCGGATGCCCTCCACGGGCCGCAGGGCCCGCCGGGTGACCAGCCAGGTCACACCCGCGACGACGGCGAGCAGCAGCGGGAACCCGATCAGCATCACCGTCAGGGCGGTCCGCACGGCCCCGTGCTCGGCGGCCAGCGGCGCGCCGGCGAAGACCTTGAGGTGCCCGCGGTCGTGGGTCTCCACCTCCACGGCGGCGAACCGGTAGTCCTCCGTGTCCCCGTCGACCGTCGCCGACCCGTTCCGGAAGACGCTCTCCCCGGAGATCTCCCCGGGTTCGAGGGGCTCGGCCGAGTCGTCGGAGTCGTCGTCGCCGTCCCCGCCCGCGGCCGGCTGCGGCTTCACCCGTGTGCTGTCCGTGCCGCTGATCCGCTCCAGGTCCTCGCTGACCGCGACCAGCCGCTCGTCCTCGTCGAGCACCTGCACCGGCCCGATGTCCCCGTCCAGCCCGGACAGCTGGTCGTACGGCGTCCCGGCGGCGAGTTCGGAGGCGACGGCCCGCGCGGAGCGCTCGGCCTGCGTACCGGCCTCGCCCATCAGGTTGGACCGCAGGGACAGCAGCACGGCCGCCCCCGCCGCGACCAGGGCCACCGCCACCACCAGCGTGGCACCGAGGGTGGCCCGCGCCCGGACGGACCCGAACAGCCGCCTCACGGCGAGGTCTCCAGCCGGTACCCGGCCCCGCGCACGGTGCGGATCAGCCCCGGGCGCAGCTTGCGCCGCAGGGTGCTGACGTACACCTCGACGATGTTCGGATCGCCCTCGTACGCGAAGTCCCAGACGTGCTCCAGGATCTCGGACTTGGACACCACCTCCCCGGCCCGCAGCACGAGCTGCTCCAGCACGGAGAACTCCTTGGCGGTGAGGGCGATCTCGTCCTCACGGAGGAACACCCGCCGGGCGGCCGTGTCGAGCTTCAGGTCCCCGTGCACATGCACCGGCGAGGCCCCGGCCCCCTGCCCGCGCCGCCGCAGCAGCGCCTTGATCCGGGCGACGAGCACGACGTACGAGAACGGCTTGGTCAGATAGTCGTCGGCGCCCGTGTCGAGCCCCTCGGCCTCGTCGTACTCGCCGTCCTTGGCGGTCAGCATCAGGATCGGCACCTCGTGCCCGGCGGCGCGCAGGGCGGCGCAGACCCGGTAGCCGTTGAGCCCGGGCAGCATGATGTCCAGGATGACGAGGTCGTAGCTCCCCTCCGAGGCCCGGTGCAGCCCTTCCCGCCCGTCGTGGACCACATCCACGGCGTACCCCTCGGCCGTCAGGCCCCCGGCGAGCGACAGGGCCAGCCGCTTCTCGTCCTCCACGATCAACAGGCGCATGCCTCAAGAGTGGCAAAGGCAACCTGAAGATCCCTTCAGGGGCCTTCAGCTTCCTCTCAGCCTCCCTCGGCCAGAGTCGAAGACGTCGAAAGCGAAACGACTCGGGAGGAACCCGCATGAAGCGCAACATCGTGATCGCCGCCGTGGCCGCCGCCGCTCTGATCGGAGGCGGTACCGCGACGGCCCTCGCGACCACGGGAGACGACGACGGCCCGGCGCGGCAGGCGGCCGACACCCGGCAGACGGGCGACGGCACCCGGGACGACCGCGAGGACGACGACGCGGCGCGGGCCGCCTCCTCCGACGTCACGGCGCCCGAGGCGATCGCCTCCGCGCTGAAGCACACCCCGGGCACGGCCGTCTCCGCCGAGCTGGACGACGAGGACGACGGCGACAAGGTGGTCTGGACGGTCGACGTCCTGTCCGGCGACGACACCTGGCACAGCGTGAGCGTCGACCCGTCCAGCGGCAAGGTCCTCGGCGCGCACACCGACGACGAGGACGACACGGCACAGGTGCGGGCGGCGCTGAAGGGCTCCTCGGTGACGGCCGAGGAGGCCGCGAAGGCCGCCGCCGGCAAGGGCGTGGTGACGTCCGTCGACCTGGACGACGACAGCGGCGACACGTCCTGGGAGGCCGAGACCCACCGGTCCGGCGGCGCCGAGCAGGACTGGACGATCGACCTGAAGACGGGCAAGGTCACGGCGGACCGCTCGGACGACCAGGACTGACCGGTCACTGCGGCTTCCACCGCCCCGGCGTCCGTGCCGCCGCCGGGGCGATACGCATCCCGGCGGCGCGCGGAGTGCGGCTGCGGGCACCCGTGCCTTCCCAGCGGCACGCATGCCCGCAGCGAGGCGGGACCGGCGCCCCGCAGCGGGGCGGACCCGCACCCGCGCACGCACGGAAGGGGACGTGCCGGGGGCTGTCCGCCCGCAGCGGTCGGCGCGTCAAAGAACAGTCAGCCGATAGACAACTCCATCGCGCCGATCCGAGGACGGACACCCCCCGGCGCGGCCCCGCCCCACACCCCGCCGGCAGGCGCAACCCGCACCCCCGCCCACGCCGCACAGGCCGCCGCAGGCAAAGCCCCCCGGCGCTCAGCCCTCCGTCAACCCCGCCACCAGCTCGTCCGCCGCCCGGTAGGGATCCAGCTCCCCCGCCACGATCCGCTCCGCCAGCGCCCCCAGGCGCCGGTCCCCGTGCAGGTCGCCGATCCGTTCCCGCAGGGCCGTCACCGCGATCGTCTCGACCTCGCGCGAAGCCCGGGACATCCGCCGCTCCGCGAGGACGCCCCGCTCCTCCATCCAGGCCCGGTGCTTCTCCAGCGCCTCCACGACCTCGTCCACGCCCTCGCCCCGCGCGGCGACGGTCTTGACGATCGGCGGGCGCCAGTCGCCCGGCCCCCGTGCCTCGCCCAGCCCCAGCATGTGGTTCAGCTCGCGGGCCGTCGCGTCGGCCCCGTCCCGGTCCGCCTTGTTGACGACGTACACGTCACCGATCTCCAGGATCCCGGCCTTGGCCGCCTGGATCCCGTCGCCCATCCCCGGCGCGAGCAGCACCACCGACGTGTCCGCCTGCGAGGCGATCTCCACCTCCGACTGCCCGACCCCCACCGTCTCGACGAGGATCACGTCGCAGCCGGCCGCGTCCAGCACCCGGATCGCCTGCGGCGCGGCCCACGCCAGCCCGCCCAGATGCCCGCGCGTGGCCATCGAGCGGATGTAGACACCCGGATCGGACGCGTGGTCCGACATCCGCACCCGGTCCCCGAGCAGCGCTCCGCCCGAGAACGGGGAGGACGGGTCGACGGCGAGCACGCCGACCCGCTTGCCCTGCTTGCGGTACGCCGTCACCAGCGCCGAGGTCGACGTCGACTTGCCGACACCCGGCGACCCGGTCAGCCCCACGACGTACGCCCCGCCCGTCAAGGGCGCGAGCGCCGCCATGACCTCCCGCAGCTGCGGGGACGCCCCCTCCACCAGGGAGATCAGCCGGGCCACGGCCCGCGGCCGCCCCTCCCTGGCCTGGGCCACCAGCGTGGAGACGTCCTGCATCACAGCTCCGTTCAGAAAAAGGACCTACCCGAAGAGACCGAGGAGACCGGCGCGGTCTCAGGCCTTCGGTACCCGGACGATCAGCGCGTCACCCTGACCACCGCCACCGCACAGCGCGGCGGCGCCCACGCCGCCGCCCCGCCGCTTCAGCTCCAGCGCCAGGTGCAGCACCAGCCGCGCGCCGGACATCCCGATCGGGTGACCCAGGGCGATGGCACCACCGTTGACATTCACCTTTTCGGTGGACACGCCGAGGTCCTTCATGGACTGCACGGCCACCGCGGCGAACGCCTCGTTGATCTCGATGAGGTCGAGGTCCGCGACCTCCAGCCCTTCCTTCTTCAGGGCGTGCAGGATGGCGTTGGACGGCTGGGACTGCAGCGAGTTGTCCGGCCCGGCCACGTTGCCGTGGGCGCCGATCTCGGCGATCCACTCCAGGCCCAGCTCGCGCGCCTTGGCCTTGCTCATCACGACCACGGCGGCGGCGCCGTCGGAGATCTGCGAGGCGGAGCCGGCCGTGATCGTGCCGTCCTTGGAGAACGCCGGGCGCAGCTTGCCGAGCGACTCCGCGGTCGTGTCGCCGCGGATGCCCTCGTCCTTGCTGAACAGCACCGGGTCGCCCTTGCGCTGCGGGATCTCCACCGGCGTGATCTCCGCCTCGAACAGGCCGTTCTTCTGCGCGGCGGCGGCCCGCTGGTGCGACAGCGCCGCGATCTCGTCCTGCTCGGCCCGGCCGATGCCCAGGCGCGTGTTGTGCTTCTCCGTCGACTCGCCCATGGCGACGCCGTCGAAGGAGTCGGTCAGGCCGTCGTGGGCCATGGAGTCGAGCATCTGGACCGCGCCGTACTTGAAGCCCTCGCGGGACTTCGGCAGCAGGTGCGGGGCGTTGGTCATGGACTCCTGGCCGCCGGCGACGACCACGTCGAACTCGCCCGCGCGGATCAGCTGGTCGGCGAGCGCGATGGCGTCGAGGCCGGACAGGCACACCTTGTTGATGGTCAGCGCGGGCACGTTCATCGGGATGCCGGCCTTGACCGCGGCCTGGCGCGCCGGGATCTGCCCCGCCCCGGCCTGCAGCACCTGGCCCATGATCACGTACTGCACCTGGTCGCCGCCGATCCCCGCACGGTCGAGGGCGGCCTTGATCGCGAAGCCGCCGAGGTCGGCTCCGGAGAAGGACTTGAGTGAACCGAGCAACCGTCCCATGGGCGTCCGCGCGCCCGCGACGATCACCGAGCTGTTCGCCTCAGATGTTCCAGAAGTCATGAGCTGCGATCCCCTTACCGGCTGCACAGCCGAGGAGTGAACGAGGGTTTACTTCGAATGTACTGAGTGGCACTCCGTGCCGTCATCGGGCTGTCGGTGTGATCGCGCGCACGTTGCGTAACCACCGCGGGGGCGCTGCACTGAATTCATGCTGACGCGAATCGACCACATCGGAATCGCCTGCCACGACCTCGACAAGACTGTCGAGTTCTACCGTGCCACCTACGGCTTCGAGGTGTACCACTCCGAGATCAACGAGGAGCAGGGCGTGCGCGAGGCCATGCTCAAGATCAACGAAACGTCCGACGGCGGGGCCACCTACCTGCAGCTTCTCGAGCCGACCCGCGAGGACTCCACCGTCGCGAAGTGGCTCGCGAAGAACGGGGAGGGCGTCCACCACATCGCTTTCGGTACGGCGGATGTGGACGCGGACGCCGCGGACATCCGCGACAAGGGCGTACGCGTGCTGTACGAAGAGCCGCGACGCGGTTCCATGGGGTCACGGATCACCTTCCTGCACCCCAAGGACTGTCATGGCGTACTGACAGAACTGGTCACTTCGGCGCCTGTTGAGTCACCTGAGCACTGACCCTCGTACATAAGGGCCGGTAGGGTTGGGTGCGGTCGCCGCTGAGTCCAGGGTGACCGCGGTCCCGCCGTGCGACGGCAGGACCACCGGGGTCCGGGTTTCGGGGGACGAGCGTCGGGGCAGCAGCCTCTGCTCCGCCGATGATCTGACACCATTCCCCGGGGGCCCCGTTCGGCGGATGGACGGAGCTCGTTCGGAAAGAGTTGCGACCAGGGGACGGATGGGACCGCGCAGTGCGGGGCTACGAGAGCCAGGAGCGAGAGCCGGCGGCTGACGTCGACCACCTCTCTCGGTTCGAAGCCGAGATGAAGCGGCTGAAGACCGAACGGGAAAAGGCGATCCAGCACGCCGAGGACCTCGGCTACCAGGTCGAGGTGCTGCGCGCCAAGCTGCACGAGGCGCGGCGCACCATCATGTCCCGGCCCTCCTTCGAGGGGGGCGACATCGGCTGGCAGGCCGAGCAGCTGCTGCGCAACGCGCAGATGCAGGCCGACCAGATCCGGGCGGACGCCGACCGGGAGCTGAGCGAGGCCCGGGCGCAGACCCAGCGGATCCTCCAGGAGCACGCCGAGCAGGCGGCCCGGCTGCAGGCGGAGCTGCACCAGGAGGCGGTGACCCGCCGCCAGCAGCTGGACCAGGAGCTGGCCGAGCGCCGCCAGACGGTCGAGTCGCACGTCAACGAGAACGTGGCGTGGGCCGAGCAGCTGCGCGCCCGCACCGAGCAGCAGGCCCGCCGGCTGCTGGAGGAGTCCCGCGCCGAGGCCGAGCAGTCCCTGGCCGCCGCCCGCGCGGAGGCCGAACGGCTGGCGACCGAGGCCCGGCAGCGGCTGACGAGCGCGGCCGAGGAGGCCCGGACCGAGGCCGAGCAGATCCTGCGGCGCGCCCGCGCGGACGCCGAGCGGCTCCTCAACGCCGCCTCCACGCAGGCCCAGGAGGCCACCGACCACGCCGAGCAGCTGCGCACCTCCACCGTCACGGAGTCGGAGTCCGCGCGCCGCGAGGCCCAGGAGCTCAGCAAGGCCGCCGCGCAGCGGATGGCCGAGGCCGAGGAGGCGCTGCGCAAGGCGCAGGCCGAGTCGGAGAAGCTGGTCGCGGAGGCCAAGGAGGCCGCCGCCAAGGCCCTGGCGAGCGCCGAGTCCGCGAACGAGACGCGCACGCGCACCGCCAAGGAGCAGGTCGCCCGGCTGGTCGAGGAGGCCACGAAGGAGGCCGAGAACACCAAGTCCGAGGCGGAGCAGATCGTCGCGGACGCCCGCGCCGAGGCCGAGAAGATCGTCGCCGAGGCCTCCGAGAAGGCCCGGACGCTCACCGCCGAGGAGACCGCGACCCAGCTGTCCAAGGCGGCGCGGACCGCCGAGGAGGTCCTCACCAAGGCGTCGGAGGACGCCAAGAAGACCACCAGGGCCGCGGCCGAGGAGGCCGAGCGGATCCGCAAGGAGGCCGAGGCCGAGGCGGACCGGCTGCGGGCCGAGGCGCACGACATCGCCGAGCAGCTCAAGGGCGCGGCGAAGGACGACACCAAGGAGTACCGCGCCAAGACGGTCGAGCTGCAGGAGGAGGCCCGCCGGCTGCGCGGCGAGGCCGAGCAGCTGCGGGCGGACGCCGTCGAGGAGGGCGAGAAGATCCGCGCCGAGGCCCGCAAGGAGGCCGTGGCGCAGATCGAGGAGGCGGCGAGGTCCGCCGAGGAGCTGCTCGCCAAGGCCAAGGCGGACGCGGACGAGCTGCGCACGACGGCCCAGACGGACAGCGAGAAGGTCCGCACGGAGGCCATCGAGCGGGCCACGACCCTGCGCCGGCAGGCCGAGGAGACCCTGCAGCGCACCCGGCAGGAGGCGGAGCGGCACCGCGAGGAGGTCGTCGAGCAGGCGGAGGCGCTCAAGGCCGAGGCCGAGCGCGCGGCGCGCGAGCTGCACGCGGAGACCGAGCGGGCCGTGGAGGCCCGCCGGGCGGAGGCCGCCGAGGAGCTGACGCGGCTTCGGAGGGACGCCGAGGAGCGGCTGACGGCGGCCGAGCAGGCGCTGTCGGACGCCCGCGAGGAGGCCGCGCGGATCCGCCGCGAGGCCGCCGAGGAGAACGAGCGGCTGCGCGCGGAGGCCGCCGAGCGGATCCGTGCGCTGCGGCAGCAGGCGGAGGCCGAGGCCGAGCGGCTGCGCGACGAGGCCGCCTCGGACGCGTCGGCCGCGCGGGCCGAGGGCGAGGCCGTCGCCGTACGGCTGCGGTCGGAGGCCGCGAACGAGGCCGAGCGGCTGAAGTCGGAGGCGCAGGACAGCGCCGACCGCATGCGCGCGGAGGCCCAGGCCGCCGCCGAGCGGCTGGCCGCGGAGGCGTCCGAGACGCTGGCCGCCGCCCAGGACGAGGCCAACCGGCGCCGCCGCGAGGCCGAGGAGCTCCTCGGCAGCGCCCGGCAGGAGGCCGACCAGGAGCGCGAGCGGGCCCGCGAGCAGAGCGAGGAGCTGCTGGCCTCGGCGCGCAAGCGCGTGGAGGAGGCGCAGACCGAGGCCGTCCGGCTGGTCGAGGAGGCCGACCGGCGGGCCACCGAGATGGTGTCGGCGGCCGAGCAGCACGCGCAGCAGGTCCGGGACTCCGTGGCGGGGCTGCACGAGCAGGCCCAGGAGGAGATCGCCGGGCTGCGCAGCGCCGCCGAGCACGTGGCGGAGCGGACGCGGCGGGAGGCGCAGGAGGAGGCGGACCGGGTCCGCGCGGACGCCTACGCCGAGCGCGAGCGGGCGAGCGAGGACGCGGGCCGGCTGCGGCGCGAGGCGCACGAGGAGACCGAGGCCGCCAAGGCGCTCGCCGAGCGGACGATGTCCGAGGCGATCGCGGAGGCGGAGCGGATCCGCACGGAGGTCTCCGAGCACGCCCAGCGGGTGCGCACGGAGGCCTCGGACACCATCGCCGAGGCCGAGCAGAACGCCTCGCGTACCCGGGCGGACGCCCGCGAGGACGCCAACCGCATCCGTTCGGACGCGGCGACGCAGGCGGACACCCTCATCACCGAGGCGCGCAGCGAGGCCGAGCGGCTCACCACGGAGACGGTCCAGGAGACCGACCGGCTGCGGATGGAGACGGTCACCGAGGCCGAGCGCGTCCGCACCGATGCCCTGTCCGAGGCGGAGCGCCTGCGGTCGGAGGCGGCCGGCGAGGCCGAGCGGGTGCGGGCCGAGTCCGTCGCCACGGCCGAGCAGCTGGTCGGCGAGGCCACGAGCGAGGCGGAGCGGCTGCGTGCCGAGGCCGCCGAGACGGTGGGCGCCGCGCAGCAGCACGCCGAGCGGCTGCGCGGTGAGGCCGAGCGCGTCAAGGCCGAGGCGGAGGCGAAGGCGGAACGGCTCGTCGCCGGTGCCCGCGAGGAGGCCGAGCGCACACTGGACGAGGCCCGCAAGGACGCCAACAAGCGGCGTTCCGAGGCGGCCGAGCAGGTCGACAAGCTCATCACGGAGACCACGGCCGAGGCGGACAAGCTGCTGAGCGAGGCGCAGCAGCAGGCGCACAAGACCACCGCGGAGGCCGAGTCGCAGGCCGACACGATGGTGGGCGCGGCCCGCACGGAGGCCGACCGGATCGTGTCCGAGGCGACGGTCGAGGGCAACTCGCTGGTGGAGAAGGCCCGTACGGACGCCGACGAGCTGCTGGTCGGCGCGCGCCGGGACGCCACGCAGATAAGGGAGCGCGCCGAGGAGCTGCGCGAGCGCATCACCTCGGAGATCGAACAGCTGCACGAGCGCGCCCGCCGGGAGTCGGCCGAGACGATGAAGTCGGCGGGCGACCGCTGCGACGCACTGATCAAGGCGGCCGAGGAGCAGCTGGCGAAGGCGCAGGCGAAGGCCAAGGAGATCGTGTCGGAGGCCAACTCCGAGGCGGGCAAGGTCCGTATCGCCGCGGTGAAGAAGGCGGAAGGGCTGCTCAAGGAGGCCGAGCAGAAGAAGTCCACGCTGGTCCGGGAGGCCGAGGAGCTCAAGGCCGAGGCGATCCGCGAGGCGAAGCGCACGGTCGAGGAGGGCAAGCGCGAGCTGGAGGTCCTGGTCCGCCGCCGCGAGGACATCAACGCCGAGATCTCCCGTGTCCAGGACGTGCTGGAGGCGTTGGAGTCCTTCGAGGCCCCCGCGGCGTCCAAGGACGGCGGAGTCAAGGCGGGCGCCACGGTCGGCGCGCCCCGATCGGGCGGCAAGTCCTCGGAAAGCTAGCGAAACGGGACGAAACCGGTGTGGGCCAGGGGCTTTGACCATGTCTTTGGCAAGCATTCCGGCGGCGAGCCACCCAAAAGGGGTGTCATTTTCCAGATCAAACGTGCATCCGCTCGATGACACACCGTTTCGGCCCCTAGGATTCCACCTATCACCTCACCGGTCTCATTCGACAGGAACCCCATGAGCGACACTTCCCCCTACGGCTTCGAGCTTGTGCGGCGTGGGTACGACCGCGCTCAGGTGGACGAACGTATCTCCAAGCTCGTCTCCGACCGTGACAGCGCTCTCGCCCGCATCACCGCTCTGGAAAAGCGCATCGAGGAGCTCCACCTCGAGACGCAGAACGCCCAGGCACAGGTCACCGACGCCGAGCCGTCGTACGCCGGCCTGGGCGCGCGCGTGGAGAAGATCCTCCGCCTCGCCGAGGAGGAGGCGAAGGACCTGCGCGAGGAGGCCCGGCGCGCGGCGGAGCAGCACCGCGAGCTCGCCGAGTCGGCGGCCCAGCAGGTGCGCAACGACGCCGAGTCGTACTCCGCGGACCGCAAGGCCAAGGCCGAGGACGAGGGCCTGCGGATCGTCGAGAAGGCCAAGAGCGACGCCGCCCAGCTGCGCGCCGAGGCGCAGAAGGACGCGCAGTCCAAGCGGGAGGAGGCGGACGCCCTCTTCGAGGAGACCCGCGCCAAGGCCGCGCAGGCCGCCGCCGACTTCGAGACCAACCTCGCCAAGCGCCGCGAGCAGTCCGAGCGCGACCTGGCCTCCCGTCAGGCCAAGGCCGAGAAGCGTCTGGCCGAGATCGAGCACCGTGCCGAGCAGCTGCGCCTGGAGGCGGAGAAGCTGCGCACGGACGCCGAGCGCCGCGCCCGCCAGACGGTGGAGACGGCCCAGCGCCAGGCCGAGGACATCGTGGCCGACGCCAACGCCAAGGCCGACCGCATCCGTTCGGAATCCGAGCGCGAGCTGGCCGCCCTCACCAACCGCCGCGACAGCATCAACGCCCAGCTGACGAACGTCCGCGAGATGCTCGCGACGCTCACGGGCGCCGCGGTGGCCGCCGCCGGTACGCCGGCCGAGGACGAGCCGATCTCCCGCGGGGTCCCGGCGCAGCAGTCCCGGTAACGCCCGGCACACGGAGTCCCGACCTCCGCGAAGCCCTCTGCCCCTCCGGGTGGCAGAGGGCTTTGTCCCGTTCTAGCGTGGCCGCATGATTGAGCTGGAGGGGCTGACCAAGCGTTACGGCGAGAAGGTGGCGGTCGACGACCTGTCCTTCACCGTGAGACCGGGCATCGTCACCGGCTTCCTCGGGCCCAACGGCGCGGGCAAGTCCACGACCATGCGGATGATCCTGGGCCTCGACCACCCGACCGCCGGCGACGTCCGGATCGACGGCAGGCGCTACCACCAGCTCAAGGACCCGCTGACGTACATCGGCGCGCTGCTGGAGGCCAAGGCCTGGCACGGCGGGCGGACCGCCTACAACCATCTGCTGTGCCTCGCGCAGAGCAACGGCATTCCGCGCCGCCGGGTGCGCGAGGTGCTGGAGACGGTCGGGCTGACGGCGGTCGCGCGGAAGAAGACCAAGGGCTTCTCGATGGGCATGGGGCAGCGGCTGGGCATCGCCGCCGCGCTGCTGGGCGATCCGCGGATCCTGATGTTCGACGAGCCGGTCAACGGCCTGGACCCCGAGGGCATCCACTGGATCCGCACCCTGATGAAGTCGCTGGCCGCACAGGGCCGTACGGTCTTCGTCTCCTCCCACCTGATGAGCGAGATGGCCCTGACGGCCGACCACCTGGTGGTCATCGGGCAGGGCCGGCTGCTCGCGGACACCTCCATGGCCGACTTCATCGACCGCAACTCGCGCTCGTACGTCCGCATCCGCTCCCCGCAGCGCGAACAGCTGCTCGATGTGCTGCGGCGGGCCGGGATCGTGGCCGTGGACGGCGGCGACGGGGCGCTGGAGGTGGACGGCGGCAAGGCCGAGCACGTCGGCGAGCTGGCGGCGCAGCACGGGGTCACGCTGCACGAGCTGAGCCCGCAGCAGGCGTCGCTGGAGGAGGCGTTCATGCGGCTGACCGCGGAGTCGGTGGAGTACCACGCGCACAGCGGCAGGAGCGCCGAGCCGGCGCGGCAGCAGCAGTGGGGCGACGGCTGGAAGAAGGGCTGAGCATGGCGACGACCCAGGTCGTACGGTCGGAGTGGACCAAGATCCGGTCGGTGGCGTCCACGGTGTGGACGCTCTCGCTGGTGGTGGTCGTGACGACCGCCCTCGGCATGCTGATCTCGGCCCTGTCGAAGAACGAGTTCGACGGTATGAACGCGCAGCAGCAGGCGGAGTTCGATCCGACGTTCACCAGCTTCGCGGGGATGAGTCTCGGTCAGCTGGCGATGATCGTGTTCGGGGTGCTGGTGGTGTCCAACGAGTACAGCACCGGCATGATCCGCACCTCGCTGGCCGCGGTGCCGCGCCGCGGGTCCTTCCTGTTCAGCAAGATCGCGGTCGCCACGGCGCTGGCCCTGCTGGTCGGCCTGGTCACCAGCTTCGCCGCCTTCTTCCTGGGGCAGGCGATGCTGGGCGACCTGCGGGCCGAGATCGGCGATCCGGGGGTGCTGCGGGCGGTGCTCGGCGGCGGCCTCTACATGGCGCTGATCGCGATGTTCTCCATGGGCGTCGCCGCGATGCTGCGCTCACCGATGCTGTCGCTGGGCATCCTGATGCCGTTCTTCTTCCTGATCTCCAACATCCTCGGGAACGTCGACGCGACGAAGAAGGTCGGCCGGTTCCTGCCCGACCAGGCCGGCAGCAAGATCATGCAGGTCGTCGCCCCGGTGGACGACGACACGCCGTACGGGCCGTGGGGAGGCCTCGGGATCATGGGGCTGTGGGTGCTCGCGGCCCTGATCGGGGGGTACGTGCTGCTGAAGAAGCGGGACGCCTAGCGGGACCGGTGTGGCGTGACCCTTTACCTGCTCTTGGGTGGAACCGTCAGCGCCTCGATATCCTCCTAACCCTTACGGGGGCGTGTGCCCCGCTGTCCTGAACCTTGCGATGGGTGCGGAGCATGATCGAAGCAGTCGGCCTGACGAAGCGCTACGGCGACAAGACCGCTGTGTACAACCTTTCCTTCCAGGTGCGGCCCGGGGCCGTCACCGGCTTCCTCGGGCCGAACGGCTCGGGCAAGTCGACGACGATGCGGATGGTCCTCGGGCTCGACAACCCGACGGCCGGGCGGGTGACGATCGGCGGCTACCCCTACCGCAAGCTGCCCAACGCCGCCCGTCAGGTCGGTGCGCTGCTGGACGCCAAGGCCGTGCACGGCGGCCGCTCCGCCCGCAACCACCTGCTGTCCCTCGCCCAGCTGTCGGGCATCCCGGCCAAACGGGTGGACGAGGTGCTCGGCGTCGTGGGTCTGCAGGACGTGGCCAAGAAGCGCTCCAAGGGCTTCTCGCTCGGCATGGGGCAGCGCCTCGGCATCGCCGCCGCGCTGCTCGGCGACCCGCAGGTGCTGCTGTTCGACGAGCCGGTCAACGGGCTCGACCCGGAGGGCATCCTCTGGGTGCGGAACCTGATGAAGGCGCTCGCGGCCGAGGGTCGTACGGTCTTCGTCTCCTCCCACCTGATGAGCGAGATGGCGCTGACCGCCGACCACCTCATCGTCATCGGGCGCGGGCAGTTGCTCGCCGACATGAGCGTCAAGGACTTCATCTCCGCGAACTCCGCGGACTTCGCGCGCGTGCGCACGCCGGACAGCGAGCCGCAGCAGCGCGAGAAGCTGTCCTCCGCGCTCACCGAGGCGGGCGGGCACGTGCTGCCCGAGCAGGACGGGGCGCTGCGCGTGACCGGGCTGCCGCTCCCCCGCATCAGCGACATCGCGCACCACAGCGACGTCCGGCTGTGGGAGCTGTCGCCGCATCAGGCCTCGCTGGAGGAGGCGTACATGCGGATGACGCAGAGCGCCGTCGACTACCGCTCGACCATCGACCAGAAGGAAGGCCTGCAGCAGCCGCTGCCGCCCGGCGCCCAGCCGCCGATGCCGGTGCCCGGCCAGGGCCAGCCCGGCTGGTACGCCCCGCCGCCGCCCCAGCAGGGCGGCCAGCCGTTCTCGATGCCGCCGCAGGGCGCACCGGGGCAGGCTCCGGGCCCGTACGGCGCCCCCGGAGCGGCTCCGGGCGCCCCGGGCGCCTCCGGGCCGGGCACGCCGAACCCGTACGCCCAGCCGGCGCCCCAGGCCCCGCAGAGCGCGCCGCAGACGCCTCAGGCCCCGGCGGACCCCGCCGGGCAGGCGGACGCCGCGCCGGCCCCGTCCGCGCCGCAGGCTCCCGCGCAGCCGCCCGCGGCTCCCGCCGCGCCCGCCGGTGCGCCGGCCTCCGCTCCGACCCCTGACCTGACCAAGCCCGAGGACGCCCGATGAGCAGCCCCCAGTCCCAGATGCCGCAGGCCGCGCCCGCCTGGCAGGCGGCGGCCGGTACCGCGGTCCCCGCCTCCGGCTCGCCGTACCCCGGCTACACCTCGCCGATCCCGGTGGTGCGCACGCACCTCGGGCACGCCATCGCCTCCGAGTGGACGAAGATCCGGTCGGTGCGTTCGACGATGTGGACGCTCGGCGTGTTCGTGCTGCTCGTGGTCGGCATCGGCACGCTGACCGGCGCGGTGGTGGCCGGCTCCGACCCGGCCCTGGAGGGCGAGAGCCCGCTCGGCCTCGGCTTCTTCGGCGTGCTGCTGGGCAGCATGTGCATCATCACGCTGGGCGTGCTGACCACGGCGTCGGAGTACGGCACGGGCATGATCCGCACCACGATGGTCGGATGCCCCAGCCGCGGCCGGGTGCTGGCCGCCAAGGGCGTGGTCTTCTTCCTGGTCGCGTTCGTCGTGACGCTGGTGTCCGTGACCCTCGTCGCCGTCATGCACCTGGCCATGCTGGACGGCTCGGGCGCCGAGTCGCCCTCCGGGGCGGAGTGGCTGAAGGCCACCGTCGGCGTCTCGCTGTACGTCGCGCTGCTGGGCCTGCTGTCGCTGGCCATCGGCTCGATCATCCGGCACTCGGCGGGCGCCATCACCATCATGATCGGCGCGGTGCTCGCCCCGCTGGTGATCGCTCTCTTCATGTTCTCGGAGTCGCTGCGGGCCGTGCGCGACGCCCTGTTCGAGTACTCGATCCCGAGCCAGCTCAGCGTGTTCTACGCCGCGTCCCTCAGCGAGTCGGGCCCGGGCGGCTGGGACCCGCTGTGGATCATCCTCGGCGCGACGACGGTCGCGTTCGGCGCCGCCTTCGCGCTGCTGGAGAAGCGGGACGTCTGAGGTCCCCGGGGGACCGACTCCCTCAGAATCTGGGCGCGTTACGGGACCGCTGCACCCCCGGGGTGCGGCGGTCCCGCGCGTTCCAGCAGGCCTTGTGCCAGTGCCGGCGGTCGTCGACGCCCGTGTGCTCGGACCAGGCCACGACGTGCGGCACACCGTCGGGGATCAGCTGGTCGCAGCCGGGGCAGCGGTACGACTTGCCCTGTGCGCTCGCACCGGCCACGTGCCGCACGCTCCAGTTCTCGCCCTGCCAGTGCTGCGAGGACTGCCAGCCTCCGTAGCGGCCGGGACGCTCGTCCTCGGCGCTCCGGCCGGAAGAACCGGCGCCCTTGGGTCGGTTGCGACGCGGGGACACGGGACACCTCTCGGGGCTATACAGGAAGCACGGGCCGCGTCCAGCCTACGCGGCGCCGACGCGGGTACGCGTACGGCACCAATCGTCACAAGTCCCCCGCCGGGCGAGCCGCGCTCCCCCGGGCTCCGGGACGGGGCGTCCCCGGGTTCTCGTCCCCCGGGTTCCTGCCCGGCCACCCTGCAGAGCACCCATTCTGCAGACAATCCGCAAAATACTCCGCTCGGCCGTGTCCTCGGCACGTGTCAGACGGTTATGCGCTGTGGGGGAGCTCCGTGTCGGAGCCAAGGAAGCAGGAAAGCAATGCGCGTTGGAAGTTTCGTGTTGGCGGCCCGGTTCCCCGGTCAGGGCGAGGGAGAGGCGCTGCACCGCGCGGTCCGTTCGGCCGAGGTGGCCGAGGAGGCCGGCCTGGACACGGTCTGGCTGGCCGAGCACCACTTCGTGCCGTACGGCACCTGTCCGTCGGCCGTCACCCTGGCCGCGCTGCTGCTGGGCCGCACCCGCCGCATCCGGGTCGGTACGGCGGTCAGCGTGCTGCCCACCGTCCACCCGGTGGCCCTGGGCGAGCAGGCCGCGCTGCTGCACCACACGAGCGGCGGCCGTTTCACGCTCGGCGTCGGCCGCGGCGGCCCGTGGGTCGACCTGGAGGTGTTCGGCGCGGGCCTGGAGGCCTACGAGAAGGGCTTCCCGGAGTCCCTGGACCTGCTCGCGCGCTGGCTGCGCGATCCGTCCGTGGCGGCCGACGGGGAGCGTTTCCGCTTCCGCGAAGTGCCGGTCGTGCCACGGCCGTCGGAGGCCCTGGACGAGGTCCCGGGGCCGGAGCTGGTGGTGGCCTGCACCTCGCCGTCGAGTGTCCGGCTGGCGGCCGAGCGCGGGTTGTCGATGCTGCTCGGGATGCACGTGGGGGACGAGGAGAAGGCCGAGATGGTCGCGCTGTGGGGCAGGCACGCGCGCGCCTGCGGCCGGCCGCCGGAGGAGATCCGGCGCGCGTCGCACGTGTCGGCCGGTGTCTGCCAGATCGCGGACCGGCGGGTCGACGCGGCCGAGACGCTGATCAAGGCGATGCCGGGCTGGTTGAAACAGGGCCTGGAGGCGCATGTCACGGTCGACGGGCGCACCCGCCGGATGCGCGACCCGCTGGCGTACACCGAACTGCTCTGCGGGCTGCACCCGGTGGGCACCCCGCGGCTGTGCGCCGACCGGCTGGCGGCGACCAGCGAGCGGACCGGCATCTCCCGGTTCGCCCTGCTCGTCGAGGGCTCCGGGGACCTCGCGGCGACCGAGGAGAACGTGCGCCGGCTCGGCGCCGAGGTGCTTCCCCAACTCCGGTGAACGGACCGGGTTCCGGGGGCACCGGGCAGGGTTCCGGGGGCACCGGACAGGCGACGGCCGACGACCGGGTACGTCACGCGGGCTTGCCGCTCCGGTACAGAACTGCACCTCCCGCGTACGGAGCGGCAAGCAAGCGGCGGTGCGTCAGCAGTCCCGGAACTCGGGTGACTGGTTCAGCAACTGGCTGCGGACCGAAGTGAAGCGGACCAGCGTCTCGTCGACCGAGGAGTCAAGCGGGAACACCGCCACCCGGTGGCAGTTCTGGAAGGCCAGCCGCACACCGAAGTGCCGCTGCAGCGCGCCCCGTATCGCGTCACTCGCAAGCGCACGCAGCAGCTGGCCGCGTGCCTGCTCGTCCGGCGGAGGCGTCTGGTTGTCGGCGAACGCACCGCCGTCCACCTTCAGCTGGGCCACCAGGGAGCTGATCATCTCCCACGCATAGGGCAGGGAGGTCCGGACGCAGTCGACGAATTCCGCTTCGTCGACCTCGCCTCGCTCGGCCTGTTCGAGTAGGGCCGGTGAGACGTCGAGCGACATGAGTTCTCCTCTCGCACCCCCGCTTGAGCAGGGGTTGCCGGACAGATAAGGGAGTTCGCGATGCCCAACACGCTGCGTACACACGTCGCGACCTCCCGCTCATACGGTAAGCAACCGACGGTGACGGCACCAGGAGAATGGGCAGATGAGACACTCTCGATGAGCACACCCTGCACACAATCGGCCAATAACGAACACGTGTTTTCCAGGGCGAATCGCGTCGACAGGCGCCCGTCGAGTAGCGTTGCCGACCATGCGTCTCGTCATTGCCCGCTGCTCCGTGGACTACGCCGGGCGGCTCACCGCCCACCTTCCCTCGGCCCCGCGCCTGATCCTGGTGAAGGCGGACGGCAGCGTCTCGATCCACGCCGACGACCGGGCCTACAAGCCCCTGAACTGGATGTCGCCGCCCTGCACCCTGAAGGAGGGCACCGGCGGGGACGCCGGCGTCTGGACCGTCGTCAACAAGGCGGGTGAGAAGCTCATCATCACGATGGAGGAAGTCCTCCACGATTCCTCGCACGAACTGGGCGTGGATCCCGGCCTGATCAAGGACGGCGTGGAAGCACACCTCCAGGAGCTGCTCGCCGATCGCATCGAGACACTCGGCGAGGGCTACACGCTCATCCGCCGCGAGTACCCGACGGCCATCGGGCCGGTGGACATCCTGTGCCGGGACGCCGACGGCAGGACCGTCGCGGTGGAGATCAAGCGGCGCGGCGAGATCGACGGCGTGGAGCAGCTGACGCGCTATCTGGAGCTGCTGAACCGCGACCCGCATCTCGCCCCGGTGCGCGGCGTCCTCGCGGCCCAGGAGATCAAGCCCCAGGCCCGCGTGCTCGCGACCGACCGCGGCATCGGCTGCCAGGTCCTCGACTACGACGCGCTCCGCGGCATCGAGGACGACAAGCTGCGCCTGTTCTGACCGCGTCCCTCGTCCCCCGCCGCCGTCGCCGCGGCGGCGGCGGCGGGGGGCAAGGCTAGATCACCTGCTCCGTGCTGCCGCTCTGCGACGCGCTCGCGGTGGTGTCCGTGGGCGCGCTCGGCGCCGGGCCGCTGGCGGAGTCCGAGGTGGACGGGCTGGTCGTCGTCGGGGTCGTCGTCGGCGTCGAGGGCGTGCCGGTGTCCGTCGGCGTCGGGGCCGGCGTGGACGACGTCGGCGGCTTCGTCGTCGGCTTGCTCGACGTCGGGGGCTTCGGCGAGGTGGGGGGCCTGGTCGACGCCGGCGGCTTCGAGGACGACGGCCTGGACGGGGACGCCGAGTCCTCGGGGTCCCGCGAAACGCTCGGGGTGGCCGTCGGCGTCGGGTCGTCCGAGGTGCCCAGTGTGCCGTCGGGGCCCGGATCCGTCGGGCGGCTCGTCACCACGCCCACCTCACCGCCGCCGTCCTCGGCGGGCCGGTCGGCGCCCAGGCTGCCGTCGTTGACGCCCTGGCTGGCGGACGGGTTGACGCCGACCCGGTCGGACGGCGTGCCGGGCTCGTTGTCGGAGGTGGCGCCCAGCGTCACGACCGTGCCGAGCACGGCGACGAGCAGGGCACCGGCACCGGAGGCGACCAGGTTGCGCCGCGCCAGCCCCTTGAGGCCGCCGCCGCTCTTGTCCGTGGCGGCGGGCGTGCTGCGGTGGGTGACCAGCGCCGGGGACGAGGGCGGCTGGAGCGTCGGGAAGGCCGCCGGGACCCCGCCGGCCGGGGACTGCGACTCCTCGTCGCGGGCGTCGGGCACCTCCTCGCCCGCGGTCGGCCCGAGCCCGATCGGCGTGCCCGAGCGGTCGGCGACCAGGGCGAGGGCCCGGCGTCCGGCGACGGTGCCCCGCTTGTCGGCCAGGGCGCCGCGCAGGCCGATGGACGCCTCCAGTTCGGCGCGGGCCCGGTCGAGCTGGCCGCCGCACAGGGCGAGCACGCCGAGCTCGTGGTGGAAGTAGGCCTCCTCGGCGACGTCACCGGCGAGCCGGGCGGCCTCGGCGCCGGCCCGCAGGGCCCGGTCCCAGGCGCTCCAGTGCAGCGCGGCGGCGAACGCGGGGGCGGCGGTGCGGGCCAGGTGCACGCCCGCGCTCTCCTCGCCCTCGGCGGGCGGCCGGGAGGCCGGTCCGAGGACGGACAGGGCCGCGAGGAGCGCGTCGGCCTCGGCGCACACCCGCTCCGGGGTGACCGAGGGGTGCCCGGCCCACCAGGAGTAGTGCTGGGCGGCGCTGCGGGCGTCGGCCTCGGTCGTGTCGGCGTATCCGGCGGCCTCCAGCTGTGCGGGCACGCCCGCGGCGAGCCGGTAGCGGGAGCCGACCGGGGAGACCAGTCCGCAGGCGGCCAGTTCGCCGAGCGCGGCGTCCGCGTGGGTGTCACCGACCAGGGCGGGCAGATGCGCCTGGTGCGGCACCTCGCCGCCGAGGGCGACGGCGAACCGCAGGGTGGCGCGCGCGGAGGCGCTCAGCCGGGCGGCGAGCAGCGGGGCGGGCGCGGCGGCCTCACCGAGCGAGGGCAGCGGCACGTCGTCGCCGAGCTCGTAGGGGACGGCGTCGGCCGGGGGCGTGTCCTCGAAGACGCCGAACTCGTCGACGGCGCCGGTGCCGGCGCGCAGCCGGTCGCGCTGGCGCAGCAGGGCGCCGGCCTGGACGAAGCGCAGCGGCAGGCCCTCGGACTCGAACCAGAGGTCACCGGCCCAGTTGGACTCCTCCTCGGTGAGGGCCCGGCCGACGGCGTGCTCCAGCAGCTCCAGGCCGTCCGACCGCTCCAGCCCGCCGAGCAGGACCTCCTCGACGCCGGCCGCGGCGGAGGGGGCGGGCACGTCCGGGGTGGCGGCCAGCAGGAAGGCGCACTCGGGGGTGGCGTCCAGCAGCTCGTCGAGGGCGGCGCCGCCGAACTCGACGTCGTCCAGGACGACGACGGCACCGATCTCCCGGACGTGGGTGAGCAGTTCGTCCCGGTCCGGGCGGTACAGCGGGGCGCTGAACACCGCGTGGAACAGGTCGTGGAGCAGGTCGCCGGCGGTGCGGCCGAAGCCGTTCAGGCGGACGACGCCGTCGGGCGCGAGGTCCGAGCAGTCCTCGGCGACGAGGTCGAGGAGCCGGGTGCGGCCGGAGCCGGCCGGGCCGGTGAGGCGCACGGAACGGCCGCGGGCGAGCAGACGCACGAGCTGCTCGCGCTCGTCCTGGCGGGCCAGCAGCGGCAAGGCGGGCTGCGCGGGCCCGGGCGGGACGGGCGGCCGGGCCGCGCGCTCGGTCTCGGCGCGCTCGGCGGCGGTGAGCTTCACCGGCCGGGCGGGCCGTTCGGCGGGCGGGCAGACCTCTATCTCGCTGCCGTCGACGGGGTTGACGGTCAGCAGGAAGTCGCCGGAGACCAGCTGCACCGTGCGGGCGAGCGCGGGCGCGTGCTGGCTGAAGTCGGGTGTGAGGGAGTCCCTGGGAGGGCGCTGGCGCGGCGTCCCGCCGTCACCGTCATGGCCGTACTCCTCGGGTCCCCGGTTGTTCGGGTCCATCGGTAAAGCCCCCCAAAAGCGTGTGTGTGCCTGGACAAGCCCCTCCCGGCCTTGCTGCACACCGCGCTGTCGCTTCTGGTCCGGGCCCGCTAGAAGGGTGATGTGGCAGCGGGCAGCCGAACCCTAAACCTTCGCACAGTATCTACGACAGTCCGGGGTACCGCGCCGTCCATAACGTCACGGTCTCGTGAGGATTGTGCGCGTCGCACGGTTCGGCGACGTCCGTCCGGGTCTCCCCGGTCGCCCGGTCCACACCCGCACGGGGCGTCACACCCGGGGCAGGGTCTCCACCCCGATGCCTCCCTCGATCGCCAGGATCCGGTGCAGGCGGGTGGCCACCAGCAGGCGCTGCATCTGCGGCGGGACGCCGCGCAGCACCAGGCGGCGGCCGCAGCGGCCCGCCCGCCGGTGGGCTCCCATGATCACGCCCAGTCCGGTGGCGTCCCAGGAGTCGAGTTCGGACAGGTCCAGCACCAGGTCGCCGACGCCGCCGTCGACGGCCGAGTGCAGGACCGTACGGGCGTCCGCCGCGCTGCGGACGTCGAGGCGGCCCCCGACGACCAGCTCGGCGTGGTCGCCCCTGATGTGCATATGCGCTCCCCGTGCGTGCGAATCGTGCTCCGCGTTCTGATAAGGGTGATGCAACCTCTGACTGCGTGGAGGACGCAGAGGTTGCTTCCTGTAAGCGAACCGATACCGAATTCACCCCGGGGTGTGATGGCCCCGGGGCATGTGCGGTTTCAGTGCTTGTAGAAGCCCTGCCCGCTCTTGCGGCCGATGTCACCGGCGTCAACCATCCGGCGCATCGACTCGGGGGCCGCGAACTTCTCGTCCTGGGACTCGGTGTAGATGTTGCTCGTGGCGTGCAGCAGGATGTCGACGCCCGTCAGGTCCGCCGTCGCCAGCGGTCCCATCGCGTGGCCGAAGCCCAGCTTGCAGGCGAGGTCGATGTCCTCGGCGCTCGCCACGCCCGACTCGTGCAGCTTGGCGGCCTCGACGACGAGGGCGCAGATGAGACGGGTCGTCACGAAGCCGGCCACGTCGCGGTTGACGACGATGCAGGTCTTGCCGACCGACTCGGCGAACTCGCGGGCCGTGGCGAGGGCTTCGTCGCTGGTCTTGTACCCGCGGACGAGTTCGCACAGCTGCATCATCGGCACCGGCGAGAAGAAGTGCGTGCCGACGACCCGTTCGGGCCGCTCGGTGGCCGCCGCGATCTTGGTGATCGGGATGGCGGAGGTGTTGGAGGCGAGGATCGCCTCGTCCTTCACGATCTTGTCGAGCGCGCGGAAGATCTCGTGCTTGACCTCGAGCTTCTCGAAGACGGCCTCGACGACCACGTCCGCGTCGGCCGCGGCGTCCAGGTCGGTGGTCGCGGTGATGCGGGCCAGGGCGGCGTCGGCGTCGTGCGCCTCCATCTTGCCCTTGGCGACGAACTTGTCGTACGACGCCTTGATGCCGTCGGTGCCCCGCTTCAGCGCCTCGTCGGTGACGTCGCGCAGGACGACGTCCCAGCCCGCCTGTGCGGAGACCTGGGCGATGCCGGATCCCATGAGGCCGGCTCCGATGACGGCGAGCTTCCGTGCCACTGTGCGACTCCCCTGACGCGCTGTTGATGTCTGCCTCTCGGGCGGAGACTAGCGGGCGTGAGAGCGGGCGTGAGCGCTTAGTAACGCGTTTCACGTCTCACGAGATGAGACGCGCGTCACGCGGCGCCCCGGACGGCGTAGTTGAGCACCTCCTCGCCCAACAGCCCCTCCATCTCGCCCGCCCGGACCGCCTGCGCGTACGCGCTCGTCCGCCTGGGCTCGCCTCGCGCTGCGAGCAGCACCAGCGTCTCGCGGGACACCTCGCCGCGGTCGCGCCCGGCGACCACGCGCGGCCGATGGCGCCCCGCACGGTCTGGTGGAGCCAGTTGAGCTGACCGGCGATCAGTGTGGGCATCGGGTCGTCGGCGGCGGCGCCGGCTGCCCGATCGCGCGTGCGCCGCCCTCTCCGGCGGGCGGCGGCGCCGGCTGGACATCGCCATGGCGCTCACCCACCGGCCGACGGTGCTGTCCCTGGACGAGCCGGCGACCGGCCGGGACCCGGGCAGCCGGGCCGGTCCGTGGGACCTGGCGCGCCGGCTGCGCGACGAGCACGGCACGACGGTGTTCCTCACCACGAACCACCTGGACGAGGCCGACGCCCTCCCCGGCCGGCTGGTGATCGTCGACGGGGGCGTCGCCGCCGAGGGCACCCCGAGCGCGCTGAAGCCGCGCCACGGCGGCTCGCCCGGCGCCTCGCCCCGGGGCACGTCCCTCGCCGTCACCGGCCGCGGCACCGACCCGGCCGGCCAGCCGCCCGTCGCCGCCCTCGGCCCCGGCCGGCTGGACTCCCTGTCCCACCTCATGCCGTTCCGCTCCTGGTCGACGCCGTCCGGGACGCCCCGCGTCGGCGGATGCACGACCGTCCACATGCTGTACGGCGTCCCGGTGGCGCTCGGGTTCACGGCCGGGTCCGTGACGGTGGGCACACGCGTGTTCCGAACGGCGGGCGCGTCACTACGCTGGCGGCATGGTCAATCTGACGCGCATCTACACCAGGACCGGCGACCAGGGCACCACCGCCCTCGGCGACATGAGCCGGGTCGCCAAGACCGACCTGCGGATCGCGGCGTACGCCGACGCCAACGAGGCGAACGCGGTGATCGGCACGGCGATCGCGCTGGGCCGGCTGCCCGAGGAGGTCGTCAAGGTGCTCACCCGCGTCCAGAACGACCTGTTCGACGTGGGCGCCGACCTGTCGACGCCGGTGGTGGAGAACCCGGAGTACCCGCCGCTCAGGGTCGAGCAGTCCTACGTGGACAAGCTGGAGGCGGACTGCGACCGCTTCCTGGAGGACCTGGAGAAGCTGCGCTCCTTCATCCTCCCGGGCGGCACCCCGGGCGCGGCCCTGCTGCACCAGGCCTGCACGGTGGTCCGCCGCGCGGAACGCTCGACGTGGGCGGCCCTGGAAGCCCACGGCGAGCGGATGAACCCCCTCACGGCCACCTACCTCAACCGCCTCTCCGACCTCCTGTTCATCCTCGCGAGGACGGCGAACAAGGAGGTCGGAGACGTGTTGTGGGTGCCCGGCGGCGAACGCTAGGTTCTGCCTCGCGCGGCGTGCCAGAGGCCGTTGGCGGAGAGGACCCCGCCGACGATCATCATCACGATGCCGACCTTCGTGAGGGTGACGACGGGGACGTCCACGTCGCCGGTGAACCGCCACAGCACCAGGCCGATCAGGAAGGTGACGACGCCTTCGAGCGCGTACTGCTTGGCCTTGCTCATGGGTGGAGCCTCTCTTTCGACGGGGTGGCGGCCTCGGGCTCCCGCGCGGGGGCCTTCCTCGGCCAGATCAGATAACTCAGCGCGACCAGTCCGTGGATCCCGGCCGCCCGCCAGGCCGTGAAGCGCCAGCTCTCCAGCGAGGTGACGCGGCTCGGGTCGTCCACGTACCAGATCGCGAGCTGGAGGAGCACGGTCGCGACGACGGCGCCCGTGAGGGTGCCCAGCCAGACCCTGCCCTCGTGGCGCGCCCGGGCCATGCCGTAGCGCGGGGGCCCAGGCGGTGGCGGGGCGCCGCCGAGCCGGTGGGCGGCGTGGCCGTCGAGCCACTTCACCGTGCGATGGCCGTGCCCGACGGTGTAGCCGATGTAGAGCGCGGCCAGGCCGTGCGTCCAGTTCGGCTCGGCGCCGTTCTTCAGGTCCAGCGCGGTGGCGACCAGCAGGACGACCTCCAGCAGCGGCTCGCACAGCAGCAGGCCCAGTCCCAGCCGCGGCATGCGCAACAGGTAGCGGGCGCCCAGGCCGGCCGCCAGCAGCACCCAGAAGCCGATCTCACAGGCGGCGATCAAGGCGACGATCACGGTTCGCTCCTCTCGGTCACCCTTCAAGGCTCCCGGGCGGGGCGGCCGGAATCGTCGTCGCGGCTGACGAATCCGCGGTACATCGAAAGATGCAGCCGGGGACCCTCCGCGGGGATCACGCGAGGGGCACGGCGGCCGTGTTGGATGGTGCCATGGCCGTACGACTCCCCCGCCCACGCCGCTTCGACGTGTACGTCGCCCTGGGCAGTCTGCTCGGCGGGCTGCTGCTGTGGGCCCTCGGTCTGGCCACCCGCCCGGCCACCGAGGTGTACGTGCTGCTGCCGGGACGCTGGCCGGTGCTGCTGCCGCTGTTCGTCATGGCGGGCTGCGAGCTGCTGCGCAGGACCGCCCCGCGCACCGCCCTGCTGGTCGGCACCGCGGCGATCGTCCTGGACGTGCTCACGCAGGGCAACCTGGTCACGATCCTGATGTACACCGACCTCATGTACGCGGCCGTCCTGTACGGCCCGCCCGCCTCGGCCCACCGCATCCCCCGGGTCACCGGGCTGCTCTCGGTGGCCGGGACCGTGGTGCCGTTCGCGGTGTGGCGCGAGCCCGAGGCCCTGCTGATCGGCCTGATCACCGGCATCGTGGCCTTCGGGCCCGCGGCCACCGGCCTGATCGTGCGCACCCACCGCGACGCCGCCGAGGCGGCCCGGCTGCGCGCCGAACAGACCGCGCTGCTGGCCGAGATGGACCGCGTCCAGGCCGTCACCGCCGAACGCGCCCGGATGGCCCGCGAACTGCACGACATGGTCGCCAACCACCTGTCCGCGATCGCCATCCACTCCACCGCCGCCCTGTCCCTGGAGGACCCGAAGACCTCCCAGGAGGCGCTGGTGGTGATCCGGGAGAACAGCGTGGAGGGGCTGTCGGAGATGCGGCGGCTCATCGGCATCCTGCGGGACGACAGCGGCGACACCGAGCCGGTCGCCCCCACCCTGGACGGCCTCGCCGCGCTGGTGGAGAGCGCGCGCACCAACGGCCTCGACGTCACCCTCGACGCCGCCCGCGTCACGGTCCCGGCCCCCGTGGAGCTCGCCGCCTACCGCATCGTCCAGGAGTCCCTGACCAACGCCCTCAAGCACGCCGGGCCCGGCCGCGTCGCCGTCCGCCTCGACCGGCGCGACGGGGTGCTGGACGTCCGGGTGACCAGCCCCTACGGCGACCGCGACGGGCCCACCGCCCCCGGCTCGGGTGCCGGGCTTGTCGGCATGCGCGAGCGCACCGCCCTGCTGAACGGCACCTTCGAGGCCGGCCCCGAGGACTCGCCCGACGGCAAGATCTGGGCCGTCCACGCCACCCTGCCCGTCAACGACCCCGTCGAAGGAGACCCCGCATGATCCGCGTCCTGGTCGCCGAGGACCAGTCCGCCGTCCGCGCAGGCCTGGTCCTCATCCTGCGCAGCGCGCCCGACATCGAGGTGGCCGGCGAGGCGGCGGACGGCGAGCAGGCGGTGGCGCTGGCCCGCGAGCTGCGGCCGGACCTGGTGCTGATGGACGTGCAGATGCCGCGCCTGGACGGGGTGTCGGCGACCCGGCAGGTGGTCGCCGAGGGGCTCGCGGACGTGCTGGTGCTGACCACCTTCGATCTCGACGCGTACGTCTTCGGGGCGCTGCGCGCGGGCGCGTCCGGCTTCCTGCTGAAGAACACCGAGGCGAAGGAGCTGCTGGAGGCGGTGCGGACCGTCGCGCGCGGGGAGGGGCTGATCGCCCCGGCGGTGACGCGGCGGCTCATCGCGGAGTTCGCCGCGAAGCCCGTACGGGAGCCGGCGGCCGATCCGGCGGTGCTGGACCGGCTGACCCGGCGGGAACGCGAGGTGCTGTCCTGCCTGGGCGAGGGACTGTCCAACGCGGGCATCGCCGAGCGGCTGGACATGGCGGAGGCGACGGTGAAGACGCACGTCAGCCGCCTGCTGGCGAAGCTGGAGCTGCGCAGCCGGGTGCAAGCGGCGGTGCTGGCACAGGAGTTGGGGATCTGACCGGGCGCGGATCCGGACAGGTCGTGGTGGTCCAGACCTATTGACCGGTGGTCCAGACCTTTCTATTCTCACCGCACCATGAGTGGCGTGAGGCTCAGTCACGCCCCCCACAACTCCATCAAGGAGGCGCAGCATGCGCTTCAGACACAGAGCCGCGGCAGGGTTCGCGACACTGTTGCTCCCCTTCGCCGGCCTCGTCGGCCTGGCCAGCCCGGCCCAGGCCGCCACGTCCGCGACCGCCACCTACGCCAAGACCCAGGACTGGGGCTCCGGCTTCGAGGGCAAGTGGACGGTGAAGAACACCGGCACCACGACCCTCAGCTCCTGGACCGTCGAGTGGGACTTCCCCTCCGGCACCTCGGTCACCTCCGCGTGGGACGCCGACGTCACCTCCTCCGGCTCCCGCTGGACCGCCAAGAACAAGTCCTGGAACGGCACCCTCGCCCCCGGCGCCTCGATCACCTTCGGCTTCAACGGCTCCGGCTCCGGCTCCCCCGCGAACTGCAAGCTCAACGGCGGCAGCTGCGACGGCGGCACCACCGAGCCCGGCGACAGCGCCCCGAGCGCCCCCGGCACCCCGACCGCCTCCGGCATCACCGACACCTCGGTGAAGCTGTCCTGGTCCGCCGCCACCGACGACAAGGGCGTCAAGAACTACGACGTCCTGCGCGACGGCGCCAAGGTCGCCACCGTGACGAGCACCTCGTACACGGACACCGGCCTGACCAAGGGCACCGACTACTCCTACTCGGTCCAGGCCCGCGACACCGCCGACCAGACCGGCCCGGTCAGCGGCGCCGTCCGGGTCCGCACCACCGGCGGCACCACCGATCCCCCGCCCACCGGCGACAAGATCAAGCTCGGCTACTTCACCGAGTGGGGCGTCTACGGCCGCAACTACCACGTCAAGAACCTCGTGACGTCGGGCACCGCGTCGAAGATCACCCACATCAACTACGCGTTCGGCAACGTCAAGAACGGTCAGTGCACCGTCGACGACACCTACGCCGCCTACGACAAGGCCTACACCGCCGACCAGTCCGTGTCCGGCACCGCCGACACCTGGGACCAGCCGCTGCGCGGCAACTTCAACCAGCTGCGCCAGCTGAAGGCGAAGTACCCGCACATCAAGGTGCTGTACTCCTTCGGCGGCTGGACCTACTCGGGCGGCTTCGGCCAGGCCGCGCAGAACGCCGCCGCCTTCGCCAAGTCCTGCAAGGCCGTCGTGGAGGACCCGCGCTGGGCCGACGTCTTCGACGGCATCGACATCGACTGGGAGTACCCGAACGCCTGCGGCCTGACCTGCGACACCTCCGGTCCGGCGGCCTTCAGGAACCTCTCCCAGGCCCTGCGCAACGAGTTCGGCCCGAACTACCTGGTCACCGCGGCCATCACCGCCGACGGCTCCGACGGCGGCAAGATCGACGCGGCCGACTACGGCGGCGCCGCGCAGTACCTCGACTGGTACAACGTGATGACCTACGACTACTTCGGCGCCTTCGACAAGGACGGCCCGACCGCCCCGCACTCCCCGCTGACCTCGTACCAGGGGATCCCGCAGGCCGGCTTCAACTCGGCCGACGCGATCGCCAAGCTCAAGGCCAAGGGCGTCCCGTCCGCGAAGCTGCTGCTCGGCATCGGCTTCTACGGCCGCGGCTGGACCGGCGTCACCCAGTCCGCCCCCGGCGGATCGGCGACCGGCGCGGCCCCGGGCACGTACGAGGCGGGCATCGAGGACTACAAGATCCTGAAGAACTCCTGCCCGGCCACCGGCACCATCGCGGGCACCGCGTACGCGCACTGCGGCAGCAACTGGTGGTCGTACGACACCCCGGCGACCATCGCGGGCAAGATGAGCTGGGCCGAGAACCAGGGCCTGGGCGGCGCGTTCTTCTGGGAGTTCAGCGGTGACACCCCGAACGGAGAGCTGGCGACCGCGATCCACAACGGCCTGTCGTAAGGAGATTCGGCGGGTTACGCCACGTTGACACTCCCCCAGACTTCGTCCGGGGGACCCCCACCCGGCGAGTGAACGTGGCTACGCCACGTTCACTCGCTGACCGGGCGGGGCTGCCTCGAGCCACGCGAGGAAACCGGTCAGCGCGTCTTCGCTCATCGCGAGCTCGAGACGCGTGCCCCGGTGCAGACAGGCCAGGATCACGTGGTCGGAGAGCAGCGCCAGCTCCTCCTCGCCCTCCGGGACCCGGCGGCCGGCCACCTCGATCGCGGAGCGCTCCAGGATCCGGCGCGGTCGCGGCGAGTACGAGAAGACCCGGTACCACTCGACACGGTCGCCGTTGTACCGGGCCACTCCGTACGCCCAGCCCTTGCCGTTGCTGTCGCCCTGCTCGGGGGCGTCCCAGCGCAGGCTGGCGTCGAAGGTGCCGCCCGAACGCTGGATGAGCCGGCGGCGCAGACCGAAGACGAACAGGCCCACCACCACGAGGGCCACCACGATTCCGCACACAGTCAGAGCGAGGACCATCGGCACCGACCTCCTCGTCTCCTAGGTAACGGAACGTAAAAAACACCCACATCCGCCTCAGCCGCGGCCGGGTCCGGATCTCTCCGGTACCCAGCCGCGGCTGAGTGACGTCTTCACACGGACGGGGTCAGCGGGCCGCCGTCGCAGCCCGCAGCCGGACGTCCGCGCGGCGCTTGGCCTCCGCGTCGTCCTCCGCCTTCGCGCGCTCCAGCTCCTGCTCCGCGCGCTGGACGTCGATCTCGTCCGACAGCTCGGCGACTTCCGCCAGCAGCGAGAGCTTGTCGTCGGCGAACGAGATGAACCCGCCGTGGACCGCGGCGACGACCGTCCCGCCCTCGCTGGTGCGAATGGTCACCGGGCCCGACTCCAGCACACCGAGCAGCGGCTGGTGACCGGGCATGACGCCGATGTCGCCGGACGTGGTGCGCGCGACGACCAGGGTGGCCTGGCCGGACCAGACCTCACGGTCGGCCGCGACCAGCGCGACGTGCAGCTCAGCAGCCAAGGTGGCTCCTCGGGTCACCACCCGGCGGGAGTGCCGGGTGTTGGTTACAAGTCTAGTAGGCGTGGCAGAGGGGGCGGGACGAAGCCCGCCCCCTCATGACGAGCGCGAGGCTCAGGAGACGCCCAGCTCCTTCGCGTTCTTCTTCAGGTCCTCGAGACCACCGCACATGAAGAACGCCTGCTCCGGGAAGTGGTCGTACTCGCCGTCGCAGATCGCGTTGAACGCGGCGATCGACTCGTCCAGCGGCACGTCCGAACCGTCCACGCCGGTGAACTGCTTGGCGGCGTGGGTGTTCTGGGACAGGAAGCGCTCCACGCGACGGGCACGGTGGACGACGAGCTTGTCCTCCTCGCCGAGCTCGTCGATACCGAGGATCGCGATGATGTCCTGCAGGTCCTTGTACTTCTGCAGGATGTTCTTCACGCGCATCGCGGCGTTGTAGTGGTCCGCCGAGATGTACCGCGGGTCGAGGATGCGGGACGTGGAGTCCAGCGGGTCCACGGCCGGGTAGATGCCCTTCTCGGAGATCGGACGGGACAGAACCGTCGTCGCGTCGAGGTGGGCGAAGGTGGTGGCCGGGGCCGGGTCGGTCAGGTCGTCCGCGGGGACGTAGATCGCCTGCATCGAGGTGATCGAGTGACCACGGGTCGAGGTGATGCGCTCCTGCAGGATGCCCATCTCGTCGGCCAGGTTCGGCTGGTAGCCCACCGCGGAGGGCATACGGCCGAGCAGGGTCGACACCTCGGAACCGGCCTGGGTGAAGCGGAAGATGTTGTCGATGAAGAACAGCACGTCCTGCTTCTGGACGTCGCGGAAGTACTCCGCCATCGTCAGGCCGGCCAGGGCCACGCGCAGACGGGTGCCCGGGGGCTCGTCCATCTGGCCGAAGACCAGGGCGGTCTTGTCCAGAACGCCGGACTCCTCCATCTCCGCGATGAGGTCGTTGCCCTCACGGGTGCGCTCGCCGACGCCCGCGAAGACGGAGACGCCCTCGTGGAGGTTGGCGACACGCATGATCATTTCCTGGATCAGCACGGTCTTGCCGACACCGGCACCACCGAACAGACCGATCTTGCCGCCCTTGACGTACGGGGTGAGCAGGTCGACGACCTTCAGGCCCGTCTCGAACATCTCGGTCTTCGACTCGAGCTGGTCGAACGCGGGGGCCTTGCGGTGGATGGGCCAGCGCTCGCCGTCGTGGACCTCGTCGCTGTTCAGCACCTCACCGAGGGTGTTGAACACCTTGCCCTTGGTGAAGTCGCCGACCGGGACGGTGATGCCCGCACCCGTGTTGACGACCGGGGCCTGGCGGACCAGGCCGTCGGTGGGCTGCATGGAGATGGCGCGGACCAGGCCGTCGCCCAGGTGCTGGGCGACCTCGAGGGTCAGCGTCTTCTTCTCGCCCGCGAGCGCCGGGTCGGCGACCTCGACGTGCAGGGCGTTGTAGATCTCCGGCATCGCGTCGACGGGGAACTCCACGTCGACGACCGGGCCGATGACCCGCGCGACGCGGCCCGTCGCCGTGGCCGTCTCAACAGTGGTGGTCATTTGTCAGTCACTCCCCGCGGTCGCGTCGGCCAGGGCACTGGCGCCACCGACGATCTCGCTGATTTCCTGGGTGATTTCGGCCTGGCGGGCCTGGTTGGCAAGCCGGGTGAGCGTCTCGATGAGCTCTCCGGCGTTGTCGGTGGCCGACTTCATCGCGCGCCGCGTGGCGGCGTGCTTGGAGGCGGCCGACTGGAGCAGCGCGTTGTAGATACGGCTCTCCACGTAGCGCGGCAGCAGGGCGTCCAGGACGTCCTCCGCCGACGGCTCGAAGTCGAACAGCGGCAGGATCTCGCCCTTGGGCTTGGCCTCCGCCGCGACCTCGTCGAGGCTGAGCGGCAGCAGCCGCGCCTCGATCGCCGTCTGCGTCATCATCGACACGAACTCGGTGTAGACGATGTGGAGCTCGTCCACGCCGCCCTCGGCCGTCTCCGTCTCGATGGCCTCGATCAGCGGTGCCGCGACCTTCTTGGCGTCCGCGTACGACGGCTCGTCGGTGAAGCCCGTGAACGTCTCCGCGATCTTGCGCTCGCGGAAGTTGTAGTGGGCGACACCGCGGCGGCCGACGATGTAGTTGACGACCTCCTTGCCCTCGGCCTCGAGCTGCGCCGTGAGCTTCTCCGCCGCCTTGATGGCGTTGGAGTTGAAGGCGCCGGCCAGACCGCGGTCGCTCGTGAGGAGCAGGACCGCGGCACGGGTCGGGTTCTCGGCCTCCGTGGTCAGCGGGTGCTTGGTGTTAGAACCGGTGGCGACCGCCGTGACCGCGCGGGTGAGCTCGGTCGCGTACGGGGTGGAGGCCGCCACCTTGCGCTGCGCCTTGACGACGCGCGAGGCGGCGATCATCTCCATCGCCTTGGTGATCTTCTTGGTCGCGGTGACAGATCGGATGCGACGCTTGTAGACCCGGAGCTGGGCTCCCATGAGTCAGGTCCCTTCCGTCGTCACTTGCCGGCAGCCGGGGCGTCCTCGCCGAGCAGCTTGCCGTCGGAGGTCTCGAACTGCTTCTTGAACTCCGTGATGGCGTCGGCGACAGCCTGCAGGGTGTCGTCGGACATCTTGCCGCCCTCACGGATGGAGGTCATCAGACCCTGCTCCTTGCGGTGCAGGTAGTCCAGCAGCTCCGTCTCGAAGCGGCGGATGTCGGCGACGGGGACGTCGTCCATCTTGCCGGTGGTGCCGGCCCAGACGGAGACGACCTGGTCCTCGGTGGCCATCGGCTGGTACTGCGGCTGCTTCAGCAGCTCGACCATGCGCTGACCACGCTCCAGCTGCGCCTTGGACGCGGCGTCCAGGTCGGAACCGAAGGCGGCGAACGCCTCCAGCTCACGGAACTGGGCGAGGTCCACGCGCAGACGGCCGGAGACCTGCTTCATCGCCTTGTGCTGCGCGGAACCACCGACTCGGGAGACGGAGATACCGACGTTCAGCGCGGGGCGCTGACCGGCGTTGAACAGGTCCGACTCCAGGAAGCACTGGCCGTCGGTGATGGAGATGACGTTGGTCGGGATGAACGCCGAGACGTCGTTGGCCTTGGTCTCGACGATCGGCAGACCGGTCATCGAGCCGGCGCCCATCTCGTCGGAGAGCTTGGCGCAGCGCTCCAGCAGACGGGAGTGCAGGTAGAAGACGTCACCCGGGTAGGCCTCACGGCCCGGCGGGCGGCGCAGCAGCAGCGACACGGCGCGGTAGGCGTCGGCCTGCTTCGACAGGTCGTCGAAGATGATCAGGACGTGCTTGCCCTGGTACATCCAGTGCTGACCGATGGCCGAACCGGTGTACGGCGCCAGGTACTTGAAGCCGGCCGGGTCGGACGCCGGGGCGGCGACGATGGTCGTGTACTCCAGCGCGCCGGCCTCCTCCAGAGCGCCGCGCACGCCGGCGATGGTGGAGCCCTTCTGGCCGATGGCGACGTAGATGCAGCGGACCTGCTTGTTCGGGTCGCCGGTGCGCCAGTTGTCGCGCTGGTTGATGATCGTGTCGACGGCCAGGGCCGTCTTGCCGGTCTGTCGGTCACCGATGATCAGCTGGCGCTGGCCGCGGCCGATCGGGGTCATCGCGTCGACGGCCTTGTAGCCCGTCTCCATGGGCTCGTGCACCGACTTGCGGACCATGACGCCCGGGGCCTGCAGCTCCAGGGCGCGACGGTCTTCGGTCTCGATCTCGCCGAGGCCGTCGATCGGGTTGCCGAGGGGGTCCACCACGCGGCCGAGGTAGCCCTCGCCCACCGCGACGGAGAGAACCTCACCGGTACGGGAGACCGGCTGACCCTCCTCGATGCCGCTGAACTCACCGAGGACGATGGCACCGATCTCGCGCTCCTCGAGGTTGAGGGCGAGGCCGAGGGTGCCGTCCTCGAACTTCAGCAGCTCGTTGGCCATGGTCGAGGGCAGGCCCTCGACCTTCGCGATGCCGTCGCCGGCAAAGGTGACCGTACCGACCTCCTCGCGCGAGGCCGCGTCCGGCTTGTACGCCTGGACGAAGTTCTCCAGCGCGTCCCGGATCTCCTCCGGCCGGATCGTGAGCTCCGCCATCTGGGTTCCCTGCTCTCCTTGTTGGGCCCGAAGTTTCTTAGGGGGTCTGGGGGCGACCCCCAGGATTCTTCTGCACGGCCCAACCAGGGCCGTCGTAAGTACGTTGTGCCTATTGAGTTGCTGCTCAGCCGGCGAGCCGGCGGCTGGCGTCCTCGATCCGGTCCGCGAGGGAGCCGTTGATGACCTCGTCGCCGACCTGCACCCGGATCCCGCCGAGGACCTCGGGGTCCACGTCCAGGTTGAGGTGCATCTGGCGGCCGTAGAGCTTCGCGAGGGCGGCACCCAGGCGCTGCTTCTGCGGCTCGCTCAGCGGAACCGCCGAGGTGACGGTGGCCACCATGCGGTTGCGGCGATCGGCGGCGAGCTTGGACAGGGACTCCAGTCCCGACTCCAGGCTACGTCCCCGCGGCGCGGTCACAAGGCGCGTCACCAGACGCTCGGTGGCCGACTGCGCCCTGCCGCCGAGGAGGCCGCGCAGCAGCCCGCTCTTGGCCGAGGTGGTGGCCTTGCGGTCGGTCAGCGCGGCACGCAGCTCGGTGCTGCCGGAGACGATCCGGCCGAACCGGAACAGCTCGTCCTCGACGTCGTCGAGCTTGCCCGCCTGCTGGGCGGCCGTGAGGTCGGCGGTGTCGGCGAGCGACTCCAGCGCGTCCACCAGGTCGCGCGAGCGCGACCAGCGGGAGCGCACCATGCCGGCCACCAGGTCGGCGGCCGGGCCGCTGACCTGGGTGGCGAGCAGGCGCTGGGCCAGCTCGGCCTTGGCCTGACCGTCCTGCGCCGGGTCGGTGAGGACCCGACGCAGCGACACCTCGCGGTCGAGCAGCGCGGTGACGGCGGCCAGCTCGTCGGCGAGCGAGCCCGCGTCCACGGACGTGGAGTCCGTCAGCGCGTCGAGACGCTCTCGTGCGGCTGCCAGGGCCTCGCGGCTCGCTCCGTTCATCGTCCGGCCTCGGCCTTCTCCTCGAGCTCGTCGAGGAACCGGTCGATCACACGGCTCTGCCGGGCGTGGTCCTCGAGGGACTCGCCGACGAGCTTGCCGGCCAGGTCGGTGGCGAGCTTGCCGACGTCCTGGCGCAGCGCGGACGCGGCGGCCTTGCGGTCGGCCTCGATCTGGGCGTGGCCGGCGGCGACGATCTCCTCGCGCTGACGCTGGCCCTCGGCCCGCATCTCGGCGATGAGCGCGGCACCCTGCTCCTGCGCCTCCTGGCGCAGACGCGCGGCCTCGTGCCGGGCCTCGGCGAGCTGTGCCTTGTACTGCTCAAGGACGCTCTGGGCCTCGACCTTCATGGTCTCGGCCTCTTCGATACCGCCTTCGATCGCCGCGCGGCGCTCCTCCAGAACCCTGTTGATGTTCGGAAGCAGCTTCTTCCAGAAGAAGAAGAACACGATGGCGAAGGCGATGGTGCCGACGAGCAGCTCGGGGCCCGGAGGAACGAGCGGGCTCTGCTCCTCCTCGGCCGCCAGCTGCACCAGGTTGGCGATCACATCAGTGCCTTTCGTCGAAAAGTGTCAGGTGGCTAAGACTTAGCGACCGAACACGAACGGCATAACGATGCCGATGAGGGCGAGCGCCTCACAGAAGGCGAAGCCGAGGATCTGGTTGGCGCGGATCAGGCCGGCGGCCTCGGGCTGACGGGCCAGGGCCTGGGTGCCGTTACCGAAGATGATGCCGACGCCGATGCCGGGGCCGATGGCGGCGAGGCCGTAGCCGATGGAGCCGAGCGAACCGGAGACAGCGGCGAGGGTCTCAGTGGCAGCCATGCTGAATCTTCCTTCTCTTTCACGGACCGGCGGGGGTTGGCCACCGGACGATCTGGGGCTGGGGGGTGGGTGCTCAGTGGTGTTCGGCGAGAGCGCCCTGGATGTACGAGCAGGCCAGCAGTACGAAGACGTACGCCTGGACGGCCTGCACGAAAAGCTCGAAGAGGATCATGGCGATCGTCATGACGAAGGAGACGCCGGCCGCCGGGATCATCCAGCTGTTCAGCAGGTACCAGGAGGCGACCGTGAACATGACCAGCATCAGGTGACCGGCGAACATGTTCGCGAACAGTCGGACCGCGTGCGTGAAGGGGCGGACCAGCAGGTTCGAGAAGAGCTCGATGATCATGACGAGCGGCAGAACGGCACCCAGCGACTTGTCGTAGCCGGTCACGTTCTTGAAGAAGCCCACGAAGCCATGCCGCTTGAAGGTCAGACCGACCCACGTGATGTAGACGATGGCGGCCAGGACGATCGGGTACGCGATGATCGACGAGACCGGGAACTGGGCCAGCGGGATCACGGACCAGACGTTCATGATCCAGATGAAGAAGAACAGCGAGACCATCAGGGGGACGTACTTCTCGCCCTCCTTCTTGCCGAGGGTCTCGTAGACGATGCCGCGGCGGACGAAGTCGTAGCCGGCCTCACCGACCATCTGCAGCTTGCCGGGCACGACCTTGGCCTTGCCGAAGGCGGCGTAGAAGAAGCCGATGACGAGAACGGTGGTGATGAGGGCGAGCAGCATCACCTTGTTGAACTCGAACCCCCCGACCGTGGCGATCGGCTTGAAGAGGAACGAGTGCAGGCCCGGTGCCGGAAAACCACACCCGTCGGACATGATCCGACAGCTCCAGTCGAAGGCGAGCTGGGTCTGGTCAGCACTCACCGCGGGCTCCTTCGGTGTGACGCATAGGTACGGCAACCTCGTTGTGTCGGCGCGGCGCGCAGCCGCGGGTCGGCACCGGACTGGTGTTACGGATGTGAGGGCGGCGGAGGGGCATCGAGCCTCGCGTTCGAGCAGGCGTCAGCTCAGATGCCCGCGCCCGCGATGCCGCAGTTGGCACCGGACGATAGCAGGAGTTCTCACTGCCCTTTATCGCGCCCCTACTCGTCACGACGACGACCCGGTCTTCTCGGGCCTGTCACTCTTCGCGGAGTCCGGATCGACGTAGAAGATCTTGGCCTTCATATGCGCACGAGCCTGCGCGGCCATCCACACGACCGTCGCGACGACGAGCCCGATGGCGAACGCCTTCGCGTTGAAGAGAGAGGTGTCCTTGAAGAGGGCGACGAAGATCAACAGGAGCAGGAGCTGGGCGACATAGAGCATCAGCCCCATGGCCTGGAACAACTGCGGGAGCGTTTTTGCCGTCCACTGGAGAACGAACAGGCCGATCCCCATGAAGAGGATCGCCAGCACCGTGCCGACGGCCGCTCCGACGGCTCCCTTGCCTCCGGCCACCACGCCACTGACGGCGACCACGACCGCACCGGCAGCGGCTGTGGGCACAGCGCACTGCAAGAGGTTCCGGGCGTCATTGGACGGCATGGCGGCAACTCCGCTTTCGCAGGGGGCAGGGGTGTCGTCATGGACGAGCGTAGTCCCGGGCTGAGTGGAGACCTCACACCAATGGACCGTCGCACTGCGGTCCTTCGGCTCTATCCGGGGGGTTCTCGTGAACCGTATCACAAACTATTTGATGCAGTCTTTACCTGAGGGTGTGCGTACTGTCACACATGAGAGTGAACACGCCCGTCTGAGCGTGAACCCGACCGGGATGTCTGGTAATGGGCGCTTCGCACTCCCATCACACTCCCATAGCAACCCCACGACTTGGCAATGCTCTCGTCAGATTCTTACCTTGTCCCGGCCTTGCGCCGATCGGCCAGACGCGAACGGGGGCCGATGGCGGTCGCCCCGTTGACGCCGGCGACTCCGGAGGCCACCGGGGTGCGGCTGTCCGCCTCGGCGGAGCCGGGCTGTTCCGTCGCGGCAGCCGGGGTCGAGGCCTCCGGGGAGACGGCCACGACCGCGCCCCGGCGCCGGTAGCGGGGCGGCACGAACCGCTCCATCCAGCGCGGGGTCCGCGGCGTGAAGCGCGGCAGCAGCAGCAGGACCAGGCCGATCGCGCTGAGGAACACGACGCCGAGGACGATCCACATGGACGCCGAGTTGACCGAGTAGGCCAGGGCGCCGAAGGCGATCAGCGCGGACCAGAAGTACATGATGAGCACCGCGCGGCTGTGCGAGTGGCCGATCTCCAGCAGGCGGTGGTGCAGGTGGCCGCGGTCGGCGGCGAAGGGCGACTGGCCGCGCCAGGTGCGGCGCACGATCGCCAGGATCAGGTCGGCGGCCGGCACCGCGATGATGGTCAGCGGCAGCAGCAGCGGGATGTACACGGGCACCGTCTGGTGCACGGCCTCCTTCTCGGACCCGACGTACAGGTTGAGCGCGTCCGGGTCGACCTGCCCGGTGACCGAGATCGCGCCCGCGGCCAGCACCAGGCCGATCAGCATCGAGCCCGAGTCGCCCATGAAGATCCGCGCGGGGTGCATGTTGTGCGGCAGGAAGCCCAGGCACATGCCCATCAGGATCGCCGAGAAGAGGGTCGCGGGGGCGGCGGCCTCGACGCCGTACGAGTACCAGATGCGGTAGGCGTACAGGAAGAACGCGGTGGCCGCGATGCAGACCATGCCGGCCGCGAGACCGTCCAGGCCGTCGACGAAGTTCACCGCGTTGATGGTGATGACGACCAGCGCCACCGTGAGCAGGGTCCCCTGCCACTGGGTGAGCGCGACCGAGCCCACACCCGGGACCGGCAGCCACAGGATCGTCAGACCTTGCATGACCATCACGCCCGCGGCGATCATCTGGCCGCCCAGCTTGATCAGGGCGTCGATCTCGAACTTGTCGTCCAGGACGCCGATCAGCCAGATCAGGGCCGCCCCGGACAGCAGCGCGCGGGGTTCGTTGGACGTCTCGAAGACCTGGTTGAGATTGGTCAGGTGGTCGGCGACCAGCAGGCCCGCGCACAGGCCGAAGAACATCGCGATACCGCCGAGCCGCGGAGTGGGTTCCCGGTGCACGTCACGTGCCCGGATCTCCGGCATCGCTCCGGCCACGATCGCGAACTTCCGTACCGGCCCTGTCAGCAGATACGTCACCGCGGCCGTCACGCAGAGCGTCAGGAGGTATTCACGCACGGGCTTCCCCACAGGTCTCGCTGGCCATCTCAGCCCCACACCCTAGCGATGCGCGCATATGTGTGGGGACTTCCGGGTAGCGACGATGGTTGCACGCTCGGCTGTGCACCCTGGTCCGCCTACCCGGGCTCAGCGCGGATACGGCGGAAATCCACCGGCCAGCTCCCGCACTTCTTCACGCGCCCTGGTGGTCTCCGTCACTCCCCTGAGCACCCCGGTGAGCAGCTCGGCGATGCGTGCCATCTCCACCTCGCCCATGCCCTGGGTGGTCACCGCGGCCGTACCCAGCCGCAGTCCCCGGGCGTCGCCGTGCGGCAGCGCGCAGCAGTCCAGGACCATGCCGGCCGCGGCGAGACGGCCCCGGGCGGTGCGTCCGTCGACGCCGAGGGGCGCCGGGTCGGCGGTGATCAGGTGGGTGTCGGTGCCGCCGGTGGTGACGACCATGCCCGCCGCGGCCAGCCGGGCCGCGAGCACCCGCGCGTTCGCGACCACCTGATGGGCGTACGCGGAGAACGCCGGTGTCGCCGCCTCGCCGAAGGCGACGGCCTTGGCGGCGATGGTGTGCATCTGGGCGCCGCCCTGGGTGAAGGGGAAAACCGCCCGGTCGACCCGCTCGGCCAGCTCCGCCCGGCACAGGATCATGCCGCCGCGCGGTCCCCGCAGCACCTTGTGCGTCGTCGCGCACACGATGTCGGCGTACGGCACCGGGTTCGGCGCCGCTCCCCCGGCCACCAGCCCGATGGGGTGCGCCGCGTCCGCGATCAGGTAGGCGCCCACCTCGTCGGCGACCTCGCGGAAGAAGGCGTGGTCGAAGTGGCGGGGGTAGGCGATCGAGCCGCACACGATCGCCTTCGGCCGGCGCGTGCGGGCCAGGGTGCGCACCTGCTCGTGGTCGACGAGCCCGGACTCGGCGTCCACGCCGTAGCCGGCGAAGTCGAACCAGCGGCCGGAGAAGCTGGCGGGCGACCCGTGCGTGAGGTGGCCGCCGTAGGGCAGGCCGAGGGCGAGGACGGTGTCGCCGGGGCGCAGCAGGGCGGCGTAGGCGGCGAGCACCGCCGAAGTGCCCGAGTGGGGCTGGACGTTGGCGTGGTCGGCGCCGAACAGGGCTGTGGCGCGGTCGGCGGCGAGCCGCTCGGCGACGTCCGCGATCTCGCAGCCGCCGTGGTGGCGTGCGCCCGGGTAGCCCTCGGCGTACTTGTCGGCCAGCGGCGAGCAGAGGGCGGCCAGGACGGCGGGCGAGGTGAAGTTCTCGGCGGCGATCAGCTGGATCGTCGTCTCCCGGCGCTCCCGTTCCGCGAGCAGCACGTCGGCCAGCTCGGGGTCCTGGCGGCGCAGGACGTCGGCCTCGATGGCAGGGGTGACCGTCATGGTGGGCTCCGGGCGACGGGTGCTGCGTGCGGGTGGACGGTTCGCCGTGGTGACGTACGACCAATGTAGGCCCGGGCCCTGCGGGGCGCTCGGCCGTTACGTCCGTGCGGGGACGCCGGTCAGGGCCGTGACGACCGGGTCGAGCGCCTGGTGTATCTCGTCCCCGATGGACCGGAAGAACGTCAGCGGCGCCCCGTACGGGTCGTACACCTCGTCCGCTTCGGCGTTCGGCGCGAGCAGCCACCCGCGTAGAGCGGCCGCGGCGCGCACCAGGGCACGCGCGCGGACGACCACGCCCTCCTCCAGGGAGGGCAGGGTCGCCGGGTCGATGGCCTTCACCAGGCGGGTGAACTCCTTGAGCGTGAAGGTGCGCAGCCCGGCGGAGTGGCCCATGGAGATGACCTGCGCCCGGTGGTCGCGGGTGGCGGTCAGCACCAGGTCGGCGCGGATGACGTGCTCGTCGAGCAGCTCGCGCCCGGTGAAGCCGGAGGCGTCCGCGCCGAAGTCGGCGAGGACGGTCTCCGCGTGGGACTCCATGGGCGCGCCCTCGTGACCCCAGGTGCCGGCGCTCTCGACGATGAGCCCGCCGCCCAGGATTCCCAGCCGCTCCTGCACGAAATGGCGGGTCAGCCGCTCGGTGATGGGCGAGCGGCACACGTTGCCGGTGCTGACGTGGAGGATGCGGAAGCTGTCGCGCGGTAGCCCCACGAACGTCGTCGTGATCTCCGCCGCGCTCTCCCCGTTGCCTATGCCACGCCCCTCAGGGGCCGTCAATTCGCCACCTCGAGGTCGGGTACGACCTTCCTCAGCTCGTCCGCCGAGAGCGCGCCCGCGCGCAGCAGCAGCGGCACCTCGCGGGTCACGTCGACGATCGACGAGGGCACGTTGCCGGGCGTCGGACCGCCGTCGAGGTAGACGGAGACGGAGTCGCCGAGCATCTCCTGCGCGGCGTCGCAGTTCTCCGGCGCCGGGTGGCCGGTGAGGTTGGCGGAGGAGACGGCCATGGGGCCGACCTCGGTGAGCAGCTCGATGGCGACCGGGTGCAGCGGCATGCGCACGGCGACGGTGCCGCGGGTGTCCCCGAGGTCCCACTGCAGGGACGGCTGGTGCCTGGCGACGAGCGTCAGGGCGCCCGGCCAGAAGGCGTCGACCAGCTCCCAGGCCAGCTCGGAGAAGTCGGTGACGAGTCCGTGCAGGGTGTTCGGGGAGCCGATCAGGACGGGCGTGGGCATGTTGCGGCCCCGGCCCTTGGCGTCGAGCAGGTCGGCGACGGCCTCCGAGGAGAACGCGTCGGCGCCGATGCCGTACACCGTGTCCGTCGGCAGCACCACGAGCTCGCCACGGCGGACGGCGGACGCTGCCTCGCGCAGACCGGTCACACGGTCGGTCGCGTCGTTGGTGTCGTATCGCCGTGCCATCTTTAGCTGGCCTCCTCGTACACGTGCTGCGGGGTTGAAGACGGGGCGGTCCGCGAGGACCGCGGGGTGCTCACGGCAGGGCCTTGCGGGCCGTGGCGAAGCGCGGGCGGTTGTTCAGGTCCGGGTGGTCGGCGGCGTCGGTCCAGCCGCGGTCCTCGGCGAAGATCCACGGCACCTGACCGCCCTGGGTGTCGGCGTGCTCCACGACCACGACGCCGCCGGGGCGCAGCAGCCGGTGCGCGGCGCGCTCCAGGCCGCGGATCAGGTCGAGGCCGTCCTCGCCGGAGAACAGGGCCATGCCGGGGTCGTAGTCCCGCGCCTCGGGGGCGACGTACTCCCACTCGGTGAGGGGGATGTACGGCGGGTTGGAGATGACGAGGTCGACCTGGCCGTCGAGGTCCGGGAAGGCCGTGAGGGCGTTGCCCTGGCGCAGGTCGACCCTGGACCCCTCGACGTTCCTGCGGGTCCACACCAGGGCGTCCTCGGACAGCTCCACGGCGTGCACGCGGGAGCGCGGCACCTCCTGGGCCAGGGCGAGCGCGATGGCGCCGGAGCCGGTGCACAGGTCGACGATGCACGGCTCGACGACGTCCATGGCCCGTACGGCGTCTATGGCCCAGCCGACCACGGACTCCGTCTCCGGCCGCGGCACGAACACCCCGGGCCCGACCTGGAGTTCCAGGTACCGGAAGTAGGCGCGCCCGGTGATGTGCTGGAGCGGCTCGCGCGCCTCGCGGCGGGCGATGACCTCCCAGTAGCGGGCGTCGAAGTCGGAGTCCTTGACGGAGTGCAGCTCGCCGCGCTTCACGCCGTGCACGAACGCGGCGAGCTCCTCCGCGTCGGTACGCGGCGAGGGCACGCCGGCGTCGGCGAGCCGCTGGGTGGCCTGGGCCACCTCGGCGAGCAGCAGATTCACGCAAGTCCTCCGGAAGTTGCTCGTTCGTGCCTTACGCGGCTGCCAGCTTCGCCGCGGAGTCCGCGTCGACGCAGGCCTGGATCACCGCGTCGAGGTCGCCGTCCAGGACCTGGTCCAGGTTGTACGCCTTGAAGCCGACGCGGTGGTCCGAGATGCGGTTCTCCGGGAAGTTGTACGTGCGGATCTTCTCGGAGCGGTCGACGGTGCGGACCTGGCTGCGGCGGGCGTCGGCGGCGTTCTTCTCCGCCTCCTCCTGCGCGGCCGCGAGGAGCCTGGAGCGCAGGATACGCAGTGCCTGCTCCTTGTTCTGCAGCTGGCTCTTCTCGTTCTGGCAGGAGGCGACCACTCCGGTGGGGAGGTGCGTGATGCGCACCGCGGAGTCGGTGGTGTTGACGGACTGCCCGCCCGGCCCGGAGGACCGGTAGACGTCGATGCGCAGATCGTTGGGGTTGATCTCGACGTCGATCTCCTCGGCCTCGGGCGTGACCAGCACACCGGCCGCGGAGGTGTGGATACGGCCCTGGGACTCGGTCGCGGGCACGCGCTGCACGCGGTGCACGCCGCCCTCGTACTTCAGCCGCGCCCACACGCCCTGGCCGGGCTCGGTGGCGCCCTGGCCGCCCTTGGTCTTCACCGCGACCTGGACGTCCTTGTAGCCGCCCAGCTCGGACTCGGTGGCGTCGATGATCTCGGTCTTCCAGCCGACCCGCTCGGCGTAGCGCAGGTACATGCGCAGCAGGTCGCCGGCGAACAGGGCCGACTCGTCGCCGCCCGCGCCCGCCTTGATCTCGAGGATGACGTCCTTGTCGTCGCTGGGGTCGCGCGGGACCAGCAGCAGCCGCAGCTTCTCCGTCAGCTCCTCGCGCCGCTGCTCCAGCTCCTTGACCTCGGCCGCGAACTCGGGGTCGTCGGCGCCCAGTTCGCGCGCGGTCTCGATGTCGTCGCCCGTCTGCGTCCAGGTCCGGTACGTGGCGACGATGGGGGTCAGCTCGGCGTAACGCTTGTTCAGCTTGCGCGCGTTGGCCTGGTCGGAGTGGACCGACGGGTCGGCGAGCTTCTTCTCCAGGTCGGCGTGCTCGGTGACGAGTTCCTCGACGGCCTCGAACATCTTGGGGCTCCTGTGTGCGGACGGGGGTGAAGGGCGAGCGACCAAAAACGCCGGTCCCGGAGCGCCCGGTGGGGGGCGCGTCCGCGGACCGGCGAAATGGGGCTCGCTACTTCTTGGAGCCGGCGGCCTTGCCGAAGCGGGCCTCGAAGCGGGCCACGCGGCCACCGGTGTCGAGGATCTTCTGCTTGCCCGTGTAGAACGGGTGGCACTCGGAGCAGACGTCGGCCCGGATGCTGCCGGACTCGATGGTGCTGCGCGTGGTGAACGACGCGCCGCAGGTGCAGCTGACCTGCGTCTCGACGTACTCGGGGTGGATGTCGCGCTTCAAGGTGTCTCCTAGGTTTCGGGAGGGCGCCGGGTCGCCGCCGCGGGGTGCGGGGGCGTGAACCGGGGCCGACGTACCAGTCTGCCAGGACTGGGGCCATCCCCCAAAACCGGGGTTGCGGTCGTTTGTTCCCCGCGGGCCTGTGGGGCGTACGCGCGGTTCCCCGCGCCCCTGCGGGCGTGCCCGTTACGGGGCGCTCACGACTCCCTTGGCCTCGCCCGCGGCCGTGCCCCTGGTGGCGGCCGCCGGGATCGGCTTGTCGTCCTGCAGCGCCTTCCAGATCCGGTCGGCCTTCTTCTTCTGCAGCAGGACGCGGTTGGGGTCGGCCGGGTCGTAGACCACCGGCATGGTGACCATCTGCATCCCGGAGGGGCTGATGCCCTTGAGGCCGCCCGCGAAGGAGGCGAGCTTGTCGACCGAGCCGAGGTCGGAGTCGGTCGTCACCGTCTTGGTCGCGGTCTGAGCGAGGTCCAGCAGCTTCTTGGGGTTGCTGAAGACGCCGACGTCCTTGATCTGGGCGACCAGGGCCTTGATGAAGGCCTGCTGGAGCTGGATGCGGCCGAGGTCGGAGCCGTCGCCCACGCCGTGCCGGGTGCGGACCAGGCCGAGGGCCTGCTCGCCGTCGAGTCTGTGGGTGCCGGCCTTCAGCTTCAGGTGGCTGTCGGGGTCGTCGATGCTCTTGGTGGTGGTCACCTCGACGCCGCCGAGGTCGTCGACGAGCTGCTGGAAGCCGGCGAAGTCGACCTCCAGGTAGTGGTCCATGCGCAGGTCGGTGATCGACTCGACGGTCTTGACGGCGCAGGCGGCCCCACCGGTGGAGTAGGCGGAGTTGAACATCACGTTCCGCGCGGCGGGGTGCTCATCGCCCTGGGTGTCCGTGCACGTGGGCCGGTCGATGAGGGTGTCGCGCGGGATGGAGACCACGCTGGCCTTCTTGTGGCCCTCGTAGACGTGGACGATCATCGCCGTGTCCGAGCGGGCGCTGCCGTCGTCGGTGCCGCCGCCGAGCTTCCTGTTGCTGCCGGCGCGTGTGTCGGAGCCCAGGACCAGGATGTTCTCGGAGCCGTTGTCGGCCTTCTCGGGCCGGTCGGTGCCGAGGGCCTGGTCGATGTCGACGCTCTTGAGGTTGCCGTTGAGCTTGAAGTACACGTACCCCAGCCCGGTGCCCCCGAGGACGACGATGCCCGCCGCGGTCCAGGCCGTGATCACCAGGCCCTTGTGCCGCTTGCGGGGCGCGCGGCGACGGCCCGCGGCGCGGGTTCGCGCGGCGCTCGTACCGCTGTCGCCCGGTATGCCCGGGTCCGGCGTGCTCTCGGCGGACATGTGCTCCTCAGCTCGTCTACGGTCGGTTACCCCCTGCGGTCAGTGCCAGGCGTAGCCGGGTGGCGGTCCTTCCTCGCACCATCGTCGCTCCAGCCGGTCAGACGGAGAAACTCGGGACAGGGTTGCACGACGCACTGTGCCCACCGCGTGCGGCGGTGGGCACAGTGCGTGTCCGTGGGGCCGGAGGGACCCGGCTCACCTGCAGTTTCGGTGGAGGACGTCGTTCTGCCGGAAGCGGTGCCGACGGACTCGCGCGTGGGGAAGATCTCTTCGGGCGCGTCCGAGGCACCCCTGGCTCAGCGGGCGGACATGCCGAACCGCAGCCCTGCCGCCGGGAGGCCGCTCGCGCCCGGTGCGTAGGTGGTGACCGACTGCGCGGTGCCTCCGGTGACGTTCGCCCAGGGCAACGCGTAAAGGGCTCCGTGGGCGCCCGGTCCGTAAGGCATACCGATGTAGAGATTGGCCTGTGTGCCGTACAGGCTGGTGCCCGTCTTGTGCGCGGCGGTCGGGGTTCCCGGCATACCGGAGGCGTTGCCGGCCTCGATCCACCGGTCGGTCACGCCCGGCGCGCTGCGCAGGCCGAAGACCATCACGGCGCCCGGGTCGGCGACCGTGCCAATGTCCTCACCCGGCACGCCGACGGCCATCACCAGACTCGCGTCGGTCCGGGCCTTCCCTGGATCCCGATTGGCGACGGCCACCTGGGCGCCCATGCGATCACCGGCCTCGGGTGCTCCGGTGACGTCGTCGGGCGCTTGGTCGTAGCCGCTGTTGATCTCCGTGATCGCCGGGGAGAAGTCCTTGTCCACCCTGAACACGAGAGCACGTCCGGCGTCGGCTTTGGCCGCTCCCCCGTAGGTGAGGTCCTCACCCGGTACACCGACGGCGATGTACGTGCCCCGCAGGGGCCAGGGGAAGCCCTGGTGGTACAACGCCTGGGTGGCCGAGACCGACGCACCGAACTGGTCCCCCGCCTCGGCCTCACCGCTCACGTCCGGGTCGGCCTCGTGGACGGCTCCCACATGGGCCGGGACGCCGTTCTCGTTGAGTTTGTGGGTCATCACGTTGACCTGGCCCGATATCACCTCGGACGGGTTCGGGCCCGGTCCGGGCACCACACCCTCGCCCGGTACGCCGACCACCACGTACTCAGGGCTCGCGGCCACCGAGGAGCCGAACTTGTCGCCCGCCTCCAGCGTGCCCGGAATCCCCGAGCTTCCCTGTATCACCGTCCGGTTGACGCTGCCTCGCAGGTAGAAGACGGCGCCTGTGTCCGTCTTGCCGTCGATGTCCTCACCCGGGACCCCGAAGACCAGGAACGGCTCCTGGTCGAGCGTGAGGCCGGCTGCGACGGCGGCGCCCATGCGGTCTCCGGATTCCGAGGACGCGGCGAGGAGGCCTTCGGCGCCCGTGCCCTGCTCGAAGTGGAGTGCCGCCTTGCCCGTACCGAGGCCGCCGGAGGCCCCGTAGAGCACGTCCACGGTGCCGGCGTCCGTCGCGCTGCCGACGTCCTCGCGGGATGTGCCGACGACCAGATCGGTGCAGCCGTCCTTGTTGTGGTCGGTGGTGGCGAGGGAGTCGCCGAAGAAGTCGTTCGCCTCGGCGTCGCCGGGCACCGAGGCGAGGTCCTGATTCACCTCGGACGTGCCCCTTCCACCGCCGTAGACGACCCGTACGAGGCCGGCCTTGGCGTCGCCGCCGACGGCCGCCTCGGGGTCGGCGACGGCGATGTCCTCCTTCTTGTCGCAGTTGAAGTCGTGGCCGGTCGTCGCCGGCTGGACGGTCGCGCCGAGCGCTTGGGCGACATCGATGCGGGGGGTCTCGGCGCCCGTGTAGGCGACCGTCTTCCCGCTGCTCTCGAGCCGCGACTCGGAGTTCGCGACACTGTCGTTCGGGAACGCCTGCCGCAGGACCGCGAGGGCGCCGGACACGTGCGGCGCGGCCATGGAGGTGCCGTTCTTCGCGGCGTACCCGTCGCCCGGGACGGAGGAGGTGATGCCGGTACCGGGAGCGAGGAGGTCCAGCAGCGGGCCGCGGTTGGTGAACGCGGACAGCTGGTCGTCGTCGGAGGTGGCGCCGACCGTGATCGCGGAGGAGACGCAGCCGGGCGCGCTCACCGCGTCACCGAACCCGTTGTTGCCGGCCGCGACCACGGTGGCGACTCCGGCGGCGAGCAGCTTGTCGACGGCCGCCTTGCGGGCGTCGTTGTCGCAGGCGGTGGCGTACCTGCCGGCGCCCAGGCTCAGGTTCGCCGCGACCACCGGTGCCCCGGACTGGCGCAGTTGCAGCACCTTCTCCAGGGCGGCCAGCTGAGCGCTGGTGAAGCTGCCCACGCACGGTGCGGCGCCGGGGCCGCAGTAGTCCTCGGAGTCGAACTTGCTGAACACCTGCAGGGCGATGATGTCCGCGCCGGGAGCGACACCGCGCTTGGGGGCTCCGGTGATGCCCTCGCCGTTGCCGGCGATGATGCCGGCCACGTGCGTGCCGTGATCGCATTCGGCGATGGCCGCGCAGGGGCCGGTCCCGGAGTCGGCCGTGCCCGCGCCCTCCTGGTGGTCGGTCCCGTCAGGACACAGGCTGGTGGCGCTGAGGTCGGGGTCGGTGGTCGAGAAGCACGCCTCGGAGATGACCCGGTCCTTGAGGAACGGGTGGCGGGTGGCGACCCCGGTGTCCAGTACGGCCACCACACTGCCCGCACCGTTCATACCCTGTGCGGAGGCCTGGTCGGCGCCGATGAGGGGGATGCTCTCGTCCAGCGAGGGCCGCGCCGGGACGTCCTCCGTGACGCTGACCACGCCCGGCTGGGCGGCCAGCTGGTCCAGGCCGCCGCGGTCGACCTTGAGGGTGACGACCGGCAGGGTCTGGAACGACTGCACCGTCTCACCGGCCGAGGCGGCTGCCGAGAGGTCTGTGCGGTTCTCGGTGACGACATTGACGCGGGCGACGCCGCCGGACGACGTCGCGTCGTACAGCGGCGGATCGATGGGATCACCATTCGTCGCGGCCGCCGCGGCGGCACTGCGGGGCACCGCGGCCTGGGCCGGGACGGCGCCGAGCGTCACGGCCATCACCGCGGTGACGACCGTGGTCCATATGGGTTTGTTCACTGAGGCTCCGGTGGGAAGCGGGCGTGGCTGAACCCGCTGCTGCGCATACGGGGAAAGGCGAGCACCGAAGGGCCGGACGGCGGAGATGTTCCGCCGTCCGGCCGGTAGCGCTCGTGGGCGTGATCGGTCCGAGGGCCGCGCCGCGGATCAGGTGGCGTTGGCGCCGTTCTTCGGGTTGCCCTTCAGGCCGACGGCCTTGTAGTAGACCCACGCCCAGCCTTCGCACTCGGGCCTGGCCAGGACGCCGTACTTCTTGCAGCTGTACGTCTTCATCGTGGTGTGGAAGGCGTTGTCGACGTTCGACTTCTTGCTTCGGTCGAGGTAGTACTTGTAGCCCTTGTAGGTGTTGCCGATCAGGCCGTAGCCGTAGTCGTGCATGTCGCACGCGCTGCGGAAGTTGAAGCCCTTGGGCTTGCTTACGTTGGGGCCCGGGGTGCTGCAGCCGTCGTTGTTGATGCCCACGACCCAGTGCTTGGTCGGCGTCTGCTTCCAGAGCGGCTTGTGCCAGCCGTAGTGCGCGGCCCATGCGGCACAGCCCGACTCGAGGTACCACAGCCAGTCCGTCGCGCGGTTGCAGTGGCGCGGGTAGGCCGCCGGGTCGGAGATCTCTCCGCTGGTGAAGTCGGTCGCCGGCGGGGTGGTGGCGGTTGCGTCGGTGATGGCGGCCGCACCCTGGAGGGTCGACTCCGCGGCCGGACGCGCGGGGCCTTCGGACTCGACGTTCGGGGCGGCCGAATCGGCCGGGAACGTCAGCTCCCAGGCACCGTTGGACGGCGACGTGACGTCGGCGACCCGTCCCGTGGTGTCGTAGGCGTACGAGGCGACCGGCTCGGCGGCCTCGACCGGGTTGACCACTGCGCGCAGCAGGCCCGAGGTGTCGTAGGAGTACCGCGCGAGGGTCTGCGTGGTGGTACCGACGGTGAGGCTGATCTCCTTGGCGCGACCCGCGTACTCACCAGGAGCCGTGCCCGTGGCCGTCGTGTCGGTCGAGTACTTGACCGTCAGCGACTGCGCCGGCGTCTCCCCGGCGGCGGCCTCCTTGATGCTGGATACCCGGCCCTGGGCGTCGTAGCCGGCCGTGGTGAGGACACCGTCGGCCACGGTGCCGACGCCGGTGACGCGCCAAGTGTCGGCACCCGGGGCGACCTGCTTCCAGGTGTAGGTGGGGGTCAGCCCGGCGATGCCGACGGGAGCGCTGGCGTCGGTGTCGGTGGACTGATCAGCGTCCACCTCGGACGGGGGCGCGCTGAGGACCTCGGAGACGGTCGAGACCAGGGCGCCGGTCGTCGCGTCGAACTTGGTGGTCTCGGTGAGCTTGTTGCCCTGGGCGGACAGGTACTTCCGTACGCCGCCACCGCTGGGGTAGTCGACGCTGCTGGTCAGGCTGTAGGTGATCGGGACGTTCTCGTCGAGGTCGGTGACGACGACGGAGTCGGACTTCTGCTCCAGCTTGCGGTTGAGCTGGCCCCCCACGAATTCGGCTTCCCAGCCGGGGCCGAAGACGCCCATGTCCGGACGGGACGCGGGTGCGGACTCCGGCCTGGAGACACCGTCGGCCTGGGCATTGACCGTGTGGCTGCGGCTCATGAGGCCCTCTGCCACGTCAGTCTCGTAGATCTCGAAGGACCGGTCCGCGGTCGAGTACACCCCGGGACCGACCTGCTCGATATCGCCTTCCGCCAGCGGCGGATCCACGACCGCGGCCGCCAGAGCGAGCGATGCGTCCGCGCGTTCCGCCTGCGCAATTCCCTGCGGCAATAAGACGGACAAGGACAGCACGGCAATTGCGGGTATCGCAATTCTGCGCACGAGTTCCCCCCTCGTGTAGCAAGTGTGTGAGTGATCAAGCGATCAAGCGCAGACACTAGATCACCACTGATTGTTTTCACAAGCACCAAAAACGGAACGTGCAGATCCGTATTTCTCCGAGCGAGGAATGCAGCGCTTCTATTGGCCGCGCGCAGTCCGTGTAAATGAGTACGCGTACTCATGCGGGGTGCCGAGTGACGACCGGATACTGCGCGCATGACACCCATCACCGCCCCCACCGGCGCGTTCGCCCGCCACCGGCTCGCCCTCGCGGCTGTCGCCCTCGGCGCCCTGGCACTCACCGGCTGCGGAAGCGACGGGTCCGGCGGCGGTGGGACACAGAGCGAGCCGGGCAGGAGCGCCGAGGTGAGTGCCACCACGCCGACCGGCGAGCAGGCGGCGTTCGAAGCGATGCTCGACAAGGTCGCCCAACCGTGCTCCACGACCGACGAGGCCCCGTCCGGGCCCGGTGACCAGGCCCCGTCCGGGCCCGGCGACGAGAGCCCGACCGGTCCGGCGGGAGAACAGAGCCTCGCCCCCGGTGAGACTCCCCCGGACGAGCCGATCGAGCCCGGTGCCCCCTCGGAGCCGGCGCCTCAGCTGAGCGACCGGGACCGGTGCGCGAGCGTCCAGCACGAACAGCGCATCATCGAGGCGCTGCAGTCCGTCCCGGATCCCACCCCCGCCAAGGTCCGCAAGAGCCTGAACGGCCTCGGCTACATAGACGAGCGCATCCACGGCCTGAAGCAGGACGGCAGGACCACGCGGTTCCACCTCGACCTGCGCGAGAAGGGCGGCCGGCTCTGCGAGGCAGGCGTGGCGGCGGGCCAGCAGACGGACGTCACCCCATGCGTGGCCCCCGCGGCCGGAGCGTTCACCGTCAATACGCCCGAAGGGGTGTGAAAGCCCCTTTCCGGCTGCGCGGCAATCCGGCCGGACCATTCCGGACCGACACCGGTTTATGAAGAAAAGCACCGTTTCCGCGGCGGGGAAGCGATGCCGGGATTCCGACATCGCGGACGTGACGAGAACCACCGATCCGCAGTTTTCTCGCCGTCCGCCTGGCCCGTTTTGGTTTCCCGAATACGGACCGGCGGCAGAAAGGCGTCGCCGAGCGAGCCGCCTTCTCAGCCGCGCGACAACACCGGACGCGCACGACGAAGGGCCGCCCCCTGCGCTCGCAGGGGGCGGCCCTCGGTCTTTTCCGGGACGACCCTCAGTCGCCGTTGCCGGGCGCCGGCGTCGTCTTCTGGATCTGCATCAGGAACTCGGCGTTCGACTTCGTCTGCTTCATCTTGTCGAGGAGCAGCTCCACCGCCTGCTGCTGGTCGAGTGCGTGCAGCACCCGGCGCAGCTTCCAGACGATGGCGAGTTCGTCGCTGGCGAGCAGGATCTCCTCCTTGCGGGTGCCGGACGCGTCGACGTCCACCGCGGGGAAGATGCGCTTGTCGGCGAGCTTGCGGTCGAGCTTGAGCTCGGCGTTGCCGGTGCCCTTGAACTCCTCGAAGATGACCTCGTCCATGCGGGACCCGGTGTCCACCAGGGCGGTGGCGAGGATGGTCAGCGAGCCGCCGTCCTCGATGTTGCGGGCCGCGCCGAAGAAGCGCTTCGGCGGGTACAGGGCGGTCGAGTCGACACCACCGGACAGGATGCGGCCGGAGGCGGGCGCGGCGAGGTTGTACGCACGGCCCAGACGGGTGATCGAGTCGAGCAGGACGACCACGTCGTGACCCAGCTCCACCAGGCGCTTGGCGCGCTCGATGGCGAGCTCGGCGACCGTGGTGTGGTCCTCGGCCGGGCGGTCGAAGGTCGAGGAGATGACCTCGCCCTTGACCGACCGCTGCATGTCGGTGACCTCTTCCGGACGCTCGTCGACCAGGACGACCATCAGGTGGCACTCGGGGTTGTTGTGCGTGATCGCGTTGGCGATCGCCTGCATGATCATGGTCTTGCCGGTCTTCGGCGGGGCCACGATCAGACCGCGCTGGCCCTTACCGATCGGCGACACGAGGTCGATGATGCGGGTGGTGAGCACGCCCGGGTCCGTCTCCAGGCGGAGGCGGTCCTGCGGGTACAGCGGGGTGAGCTTGTTGAACTCCGGGCGGCCGCGGCCGTGTTCGGGCGCCATGCCGTTGACGGAGTCCAGGCGCACCAGCGCGTTGAACTTCTCGCGCCGCTCGCCGTCCTTGGGCTGGCGCACGGCACCGGTGATGTGGTCGCCCTTGCGCAGGCCGTTCTTGCGGACCTGGGCGAGGGAGACGTACACGTCGTTCGGGCCGGGCAGGTAGCCGGAGGTGCGGATGAAGGCGTAGTTGTCGAGGATGTCGAGGATGCCCGCGACAGGGATCAGGACGTCGTCCTCGGTGATCTGCGGCTCCTGCACCTCGTCGCGGCCGCGGCGGCCACGGCGGTCGCGGTAGCGCCCGCGGCGGCCGCGCCGCCCGCCCTCGAAGTCGTCCCCGTCCTCGTCGGCACGCGGGCCGCGGTCCTGGCGGCCGCCGCCCTGCTGGCTCTGCTGGCCGCGCTGGCCGCCGCCCTGCTGGTCGTCGCCCTTGCGGCGCTCGCGGTCCCGGCCCCGGCCGCGGTCGCGGTCACGGTCGCGGCGACGGCCCTCGCCGCCGTCACCGGCGTCGGACTTGGCGTCGTTGTTCTGCGACTGCTGCTGCACGGGCGCTTCGCCCCTGGACTCGTTCTTCGCCTCGGCGGCGACGGTCTCGGGAGCGGAGGAGGGGGATCCGGCGTCGGCCGTGGCACGGCGGCGACGGCGCTCGGACGGCGCGTCGTCTCCCGCGCGCTCGGCCTCACCCGCGCGGGCGGCGTTCCCGCCCGGCTGGCCGGGGATCTCGATCTGCTGCTGAGCCGTGGCCTTCTCCGCGGGGGCCTCGGGGGCCTCCTTCGCGTCGGCCTTCTTCTCGGCCTTCTCACCGTTGTCGCCCGTACGGGTGCGGGAGGTCGCGCGGCGCTTCGGCTTGGTCTCGGCGGCGGTGTCGGCCTTCGCGGCCGGAGCGGCGCCGCCGGACGCCTGCGCCTCCTTGATGACCTCGATCAGCTGGCTCTTGCGCATGCGCGCGGTGCCCCTGATACCCAGGCCGGATGCGACCTGTTGCAGCTCGGCCAGCACCATGCCCTCGAGGCCGGTACCGCGGCGCCGCCGGGAGCCGGCACCGGTGGCAGGCGCGGAGGCGTCCGTGGCGGGCGCGGCAGCGGTCTCCTCGACACGTGCGCCCATCAGATCGGTGGTGTCGCTCACGAAGGGTCCTTCCCTGGAGCGGACGTCGGCCTGTCTGGCTCGGCGACCGGTTGTGCTGTCCGGCGTCGGTCCGTGTGGTGTGAACCGTGCCGGGGCGGTGGTCCGCCTAAGCGGCGGAGGAATCTGGTGATGGCGCTTCCTTGAGCCGTGGCACCCAGTGTCAGTGTCACGTGGCGTGGTCGCACCGGTTCCGGAGCGTGCCCTGCGAACCGCTCAGTGTCCTTGTACGGCGTACGGTCCGACGTACGGAACACAGTGCGGCTTGGGGGGCTCCCGGAAGAATGTCTGTCCCGGACGGGGACACGAGGCACCTCGCCATGGTGGGGTCGGGTGCAGACTTGAGGTTAACACTACCGGATCCAACAAACATTCCCCCTCTCGAAATCCGGCAACCGCGCGCTTTCAGATGTCACTGGAGGTGGCGAGCGGCAGCACGCTCGCACCCTGTGCGTCGAGTTCCAGCCGGTTCGCGGCCCAGTCGCCTCCGGCCAGGGTCTCGACCTTGTCGGCGGTGCCCGGGTCGGCCAGCGCCATCACCGTCGGCCCGGCGCCGGAGATGACGGCGGGGACGCCCTCGGCCCGCAGCCGCTCCACCAGTGCCGCGCTCTCGGGCATGGCCGGGGCCCGGTACTCCTGGTGGAGCCGGTCCTCGGTGGCCGGCAGCAGCAGCTCGGGGCGCCGGGTCATGGCCTCGACCAGCAGGGCGGCCCGGCCGGCGTTGGCGGCCGCGTCCACGTGCGGGACGGTCCGCGGGAGCAGTCCGCGCGCCGTCTCCGTGAGGACCGGCTTTCCGGGGACGAAAACCACCGGAACGATGGAATCGGCGGGGTCCATCCTGATCGCGCGGGCCGCGCCGCCCTCCATCCAGGAGAGCGTGAAACCGCCGAGCAGACAGGCCGCGACGTTGTCGGGGTGGCCCTCGATCTCCGTGGCGAGCTCCAGCAGCGCGGTGTCGTCGAGCTTGGCCTCGGCGCCTATGGTCACGGCCCGGGCGGCGACGATGCCGGCGCAGATGGCGGCCGAGGAGGAGCCCAGGCCCCGGCCGTGCGGGATGCGGTTGGCGCAGACGATCTCCAGGCCGCGCGGCTGACCGCCCAGCAGGTCGAACGCGGTGCGCAGGGACCGTACGAGAAGGTGCTGCTCGTCGCGCGGGAGCGTCTCGCTGCCCTCACCCGCGATGTCGATGTGCAGCCCGGAGTCGGCCACCCGGACGACCACGTCGTCGTACAGACCCAGCGCGAGGCCGAGGGCGTCGAAGCCCGGGCCGAGGTTGGCGCTGGTGGCGGGGACGCGCACCCGGACGGCGGCGGCGCGGAACGCTGGACCGGCCATCGCTCGATGACTCTCCTTGAGCTGCGTGATTGTCGAATGACGTTCGATGGACATTCGATGGCGTACGAGAACCCTGGGGGCCGCTGCCGACCGGACGGGCCGGGCGCTGTCCCGGCCGCGGAGGCGGCGCGGCACCGCGCTCCGGGCGGAGGCATATGCGGCGGGCGGGTTCAGTACAGCCTATCGAAGGAAGGTTCTGTGGCGACATAGGGCGCACAGGAGGCGCACGATGCGTGTCGTAAGCCCCCTGTGCACCCCCTGCAGGGATCATCCCCGGTCGAGCGCCGTCTTACGCCGGACCATGCCGGGCGTGTCCCCGGCGCTCGACGCGTCGGCGCACGTCAGGACGGCCCCGGGCGCCCTCAGGCGAGACCCAGGCGCTCCGCCGCGGCCGCCGCGTCGACGGGGACGGTGACCGGCTGCGGGGCCCCGGCGACCGCCCAGTCGGGGTCCTTCAGGCCGTTGCCGGTGACCGTGCAGACGATCCGCTGGCCGGGGTCGACCTTGCCCTGCTCGGCGGCCTTCAGCAGACCGGCGACGGACGCCGCGGACGCGGGCTCGACGAAGACGCCCTCCTGCGAGGCCAGCAGCCGGTAGGCGCGCAGGATCTCACGGTCCGTCACCTCGTCGATCAGACCGCCCGACTCGTCCCGCGCGGCGAGCGCGTAGTTCCACGAGGCCGGGTTGCCGATGCGGATCGCGGTGGCGATGGTCGAGGGGTCCTTCACGACCTCGCCGCGCACGATCGGGGCGCTGCCGGAGGCCTGGAAGCCCCACATCCGGGGCGTCCGGGAGGCGATGCCGTCGGCGGCGTACTCCGTGTAGCCCTTCCAGTAGGCCGTGATGTTGCCCGCGTTGCCGACCGGCAGGACGTGGATGTCGGGCGCGTCGCCGAGCATGTCCACGATCTCGAAGGCCGCCGTCTTCTGACCCTCGATACGTACCGGGTTGACCGAATTGACCAGCGAGACGGGGTAGTTGTCGCTCAGGCCGCGGGCGAGGGTGAGGCAGTCGTCGAAGTTGCCGTCGACCTGGAGGATCTTCGCGCCGTGCACGAGCGCCTGGCCCATCTTGCCGAGCGCGATCTTGCCCTGCGGCACGAGCACGGCGCAGACCATCCCGGCCCGCACGGCGTACGCGGCGGCGGAGGCCGAGGTGTTGCCGGTGGAGGCGCAGATGACCGCCTTCGCGCCCTCCTCCTTGGCCCGCGTGATGGCCATGGTCATACCGCGGTCCTTGAAGGAACCGGTCGGGTTGGCGCCCTCCACCTTGAGGTGGACCTCGCAGCCCGTGCGCTCGGAGAGCACCTGCGCGGGCACGAGGGGCGTACCGCCCTCGCGGAGCGTCACGACCGGCGTGGTGTCCGATACCGGCAGCCGGTCCCGGTACTCCTCGATGATTCCGCGCCACTGGTGGGTCATTGCTGGTTACTCTCCTTCAACCCGCATGATGCTGGCGACACCACGCACGGTGTCGAGCTTGCGCAACGCCTCGACGGTCCCGGTGAGGGCCGCGTCGGACGCACGGTGCGTGACGACGACGAGGGAGGCCTCGCCGTCCTTCCCCGACTGGCGAACCGTATCGATCGAGACTCCGTGCTCGGCGAAGACGGTCGCGACCTGGGCGAGAACACCCGGTTTGTCGGCCACGTCGAGGCTGATGTGGTACCGCGTGACGACGTCGCCCATCGGGGACACCGGCAGGGCGGCGTAGGCGGACTCACCCGGTCCGGTCGCGCCGTTGAGCCGGTTGCGGCAGACGGCGACCAGGTCGCCGAGGACGGCGGAGGCCGTCGGGGAACCGCCCGCTCCGGGACCGTAGAACATGAGCTGCCCGGCGGCGTCGGACTCGACGAACACGGCGTTGTAGGCGCCGCGCACGGAGGCCAGCGGGTGGCTCAGCGGGATCATCGCCGGGTGCACGCGCGCGGTGACGGACCCGCCGTCCGCGGCCCGCTCGCAGATGGCGAGCAGCTTGATGGTGCAGCCCATCTCCTTGGCGGAGGCGAAGTCGGCGGCGGTGACCTCGGTCATGCCCTCGCGGTAGACGTCGTCGAGGCGCACACGTGTGTGGAAGGCGATGCCGGCGAGGATCGCGGCCTTGGCGGCGGCGTCGAAGCCCTCGACGTCGGCGGTCGGGTCGGCCTCGGCGTACCCCAGGGCGGTGGCCTCGTCGAGGGCCTCCTGGTAGCCGGCGCCGGTGGAGTCCATCTTGTCGAGGATGAAGTTGGTGGTGCCGTTGACGATGCCCATCACGCGGTTGATCTTGTCGCCGGCGAGGGACTCGCGCAGCGGCCGGATCAGCGGGATGGCGCCGGCGACGGCGGCCTCGTAGTAGAGGTCCTTGCCGTGCTCGTCGGCGGCGGCGTGCAGCGCGGCGCCGTCCTGGGCGAGCAGCGCCTTGTTGGCGGAGACGACGGAGGCGCCGTGCTCGAAGGCGGCGGTGATCAGGGAGCGCGCGGGCTCGATGCCGCCGATCACCTCCACCACCACGTCGATGTCGCCGCGTTTGACGAGGGCGGTGGCGTCCGTGGTGACCAGGGCGGGGTCGATGCCCTCGCGGACCTTGTCCGGGCGGCGCACGGCCACGCCCGCCAGCTCCACCGGGGCCCCGATGCGGGCCGTGAGGTCGTCGGCGTGCGTCGTCATGATGCGCGCCACCTCTGAGCCGACCACTCCACAGCCCAGCAGCGCCACCTTCAGCGGACGCGTACGCATCATCCGACCTCGTTTCCTCATGACCGTCTACGGTGCAACCAGTCTCACCCACCGAACGGGACTTTCTGCCCCTGGTCCGGATCGTGAGATGTCTATTTCATTTGTACGCGGGTGGAAGACAGGAGATCTTCCACCCGCTCTCGCCGGCCGCCCGGCGTCCCCCAGCCGACATCCCTCAGCCGACATCCAGACGCAGGAGGTCCTCCTCCGTCTCACGGCGGACGATCACCCGCGCCTCGCCGTCGCGCACGGCCACGACCGGCGGCCGCAGCACGTGGTTGTAGTTGCTGGCCATGGACCGGCAGTAGGCGCCCGTGGCGGGCACGGCGATGAGGTCACCCGGTGCCAGGTCGGCCGGCAGGAACGCGTCCTTCACCACGATGTCCCCGCTCTCGCAGTGCTTGCCGACGACCCGGGCGAGCATCGGCTCGGCGTCGGAGGTGCGGGAGACCAGCGCCACGCTGTACTCGGCGTCGTAGAGCGCGGTACGGATGTTGTCCGACATGCCGCCGTCGACGGAGACGTAGGTGCGCAGCCCGTCGAGGGGCTTGGTGGTGCCGACCTCGTAGAGCGTGAAGGCGGTCGGGCCGACGATGGCGCGTCCCGGCTCGACGGAGATGCGGGGCGTGCGCAGCTTGGCCACCTCGCACTCGCGGCTGACGATCTCGCTGAGCGACTTGGCGATCTCGTGCGGCTCGCGGGGGTCGTCGTCACTGGTGTACGCGATCCCGAGCCCGCCGCCGAGGTCGATCTCCGGCAGCTCGATCCCGTGCTCGTCACGGATGTCCTTCAGCAGCCCGACCACCCGGTGCGCGGCGACCTCGAACCCGGACATGTCGAAGATCTGCGACCCGATGTGGCTGTGGATGCCGACGAGCTCCAGACCGTCGAGCTGCAGCGCCCGCCGTACGGCCTCCGCGGCCTGGCCGCCGGCCAGCGGAATGCCGAACTTCTGGTCCTCGTGGGCGGTGGCGATGAACTCGTGGGTGTGGGCCTCGACACCCACGGTGATCCGGATCAGGACCTTCTGCCGCTTGCCCAGACCCTGCGCGATGTGGGCGACGCGCACGATCTCCTGGAAGGAGTCGAGCACGATGTGGCCGACGCCGGCCTCGACGGCCCGGGTGATCTCGTCGACGGACTTGTTGTTGCCGTGGAAGGCGATGCGCTCGGCGGGCATGCCGGCGGACAGCGCGGTGGCCAGCTCGCCGCCGGAGCAGACGTCGACGTTCAGCCCCTCCTCGTGCAGCCAGCGCACGACGGCGCGGGAGAGGAACGCCTTGCCCGCGTAGTAGACGTCGGCGCCGGTCCCGAAGGCGGTGCGCCAGGCCCGCGCGCGGGCCCGGAAGTCGGTCTCGTCCAGGACGTACGCCGGGGTGCCGAACTCCTCGGCGAGCCGCGTGACGGGGATGCCGCCGACGGTGAGGACCCCGTCCTCGTCCCGCGTGACGGTCTGCGCCCACACCTTCGCGTCGAGCGCGTTGAGGTCGGCGGGCGGGGCGGAGTAGTGCCCCTCGGGGAGGACATCGGCGTGACGGGGCCCGGCGGGGTGTGCGGAACGGCTCATGGTTTCGTGTGCCTCTTCTTGGCTCTCAGAGGTGTTCGGGTGCGTCGATGCCGAGCAGGGACAGGCCACCGGCCAGCACCGCCCCGGCGGCTTCGGCGAGCGCGAGCCGGGCACGGTGGGCGGCCGAGGGTTTCTCCTCACCGACAGGCAGCACGGCGGACAGCAGCGGCAGCGTGGCGTCGGCGACGGCGATCAGATGCCGGGCGAGACGGTCGGGGCTGCGGTGGGACGCGGTGGCGGCCAGGACGCGGGGGTGGTCGCCCAGCAGGGCGAGCAGGGGGGTGGTGGCCGGGTGGGGGGCGGGGCGGGCGAGCCGTGCGGTGGTATCCGTGTCGTGCACGGGGCCGGGCTCGGGGTGGGGCAGCGGTGTGGTGATGTCCGGGTCGGGTGCGGGGCGGGCCTGAGGTGAAGTGGTGCCCGGGTCGGGCATGGGGCGGGACTGAGGTCCAGTGGTGCCCGGGTCGGGCATGGGGCGGGACTGAGGTCCAGTGGTGCCCGGGTCGGGCACGGGGCGGGCCTCAGGTCCAGTGGTGCCCGGGTCGGGCACGGGGCGGGCCTCAGGTCCAGTGGTGCCCGGGTCGGGCACGGGGCCGGGCTCGGGTTGGAAGCCCAGGTCGCGGGCGTTGCGCAGGAGGGCCCGGGTGCGGGCGTGGGCGTACCGGACGCGGAAGAGGGGGTTGTTCTCCCGCTGGACCAGGTGATCACGGGTGATCCGGGGACGGTCGTGGGGGGCGGGGTGGAGCAGGGCCCAGCGGGCGGCGTCGCGGCCGAGCGGGAGGGGGTCGGCCGGGGCGGGGACAGGGCGGACGTCGACCCGCCGGTCGGTGCGGGCGTGGGGCCCTTGGCCGGTGAAGTCCACATGCCCTCGGCGGGTGAAGTCCACGCCGAGGACGGACTCCCACTCCGCCTCCGCGGGCGGCCCGCCTTCGCACTCGATCCGGACGAGATCTCCCTGGCTGCGCAGCACACGGGCGAGGGCGTCCGCGCTCACGACGGCCCGGACCTCCGCCGGGCACCGCACCAGGACGACGTTCCCACTCAACCCGTCGGCGTGCCCGTAGCGCCGCCCGCGACGCAGGACCTCCTCGACGAGGCCGGTGGAGGCGTCGCCGGCCAGGCTGAGGTTGAGGAACCCGGGCCCGGTGACGACGACGTCGCTGATGCACCACTCGTCGAGCAGCCGCGCGCGGAGGATCTCGGCGACACCGAGCGGCGGCTGCCCTGCGGGGCGGGCGAGCTGGAGGGCGATGTTGGTGGCGTAGTCGCCGCATCCCCCGGGCCCGGGCGGAGTCACCACGGCCCGCTCCGGCACGGTCACGCTGAGCACCCCGTCATCGACAGCGCGACGCACGGCGTGCAGCACGGTGCGGGAGAGCTCGACGGGGGTCACGGGGACAAGCGTATGGGAGGAGGGGGGTGGGTATGCGAACCGGTTTTGGTGGTGGTCCGGGATGTGGACGGGGTGGGGTGGGGGCGAGGCACGGCCGGGGAAGGTGCGGCTCTGTTCGGGGGAGGTGCGGCTCTGTCTACCTGACCGGGCGTGTGGGTGGCTAGGGCATGACGGGCTGGTCGACGGGCCGATCGAGCGGCTGGTCCACGGTGGGCACGGGGGCGTCGGAGGAGCCTGCCGAATCTTTGGGGTCCGTTGGAGCGGCGGGAGTCGACGGCATGGGAGGGGTCGTGGAAGCCGTAGGCCTGACGGGAATGACAGAAGCTGCACCACTGTCGCCGCCGACCCCGGCACCATCACCTGCCTGCAGCCGACCTCGCCGTGCCCGCTCGACCAACTGCTGCACCATGTCGACCAGTTCGGCGGGTTCGAAAGGCTTGGAAAGGAAGGCGTCGACGCCGGCCTCAAGCCCGGCCTCGACCTCGAGACGACTGCACGCACTGACGATCGCGAGGGGCGTGTCGCGGGTCAGCGGATCGGCCCGCAACCGAGCGGCGGTCTTGAGCCCGTCCAGCCGGGGCATCACGACGTCGAGGGTCACAACATCGGGCCGCACCTGATGAACGACATCAAGACACTCGGCACCATCGGCCGCGGTCACGACCTCCAGCCCCTCAAGCTCGAGGTTGACCCTGATCAGCTGCCGGATGACCTTGTTGTCGTCCACAACAAGCACCCGACCCGACGCGCCTGGCACAACTCGAGAGTAGGTCGGCCCCGGCCACCGCGTCCGGGTTTTCCCCACTTCCACCCCTGACGAGCGACCTTCACGCCCTCCCCCGGCAGCGGAAACCCGTTCATGACCACCCCATGGGAGCTGGTAGTGTTCTACCCGTCGCCGCGAGCAACGCGACCGACACGCCCCCGTAGCTCAGGGGATAGAGCAACGGCCTCCGGAGCCGTGTGCGCAGGTTCGAATCCTGCCGGGGGCACCCTGTATTAGGTGCCCAAAGACCCCGTCACCAGCGGAAACGCTGAGGCCGGGGTCTTCGCGTATGTGCAGTTGGATGCGGCCCGTAGCGGCCGTATGTCGGGGTCCGTGGACTATTCGTGGACTGGCGACGGGCGACAAACGCCCAGGTCGGCCAGCGTTTCTCACGCCATGGCCCGAGCCTCCACGAGCGACCGCTGCACGTCGCCCACCAGGTCCCGGAGGCGTCCGGGCTGCACGCCCTCGTGTTCCATCCACTCGCCGAAGCGAGGACGCAGGTGCCGCACCATGCCCGTCCCGTGGCGACGCAGCACCGAGCGATTGATCGAGATCTCTTCCTGCACCTCTCTTCGGAGATCATCGGTCCAGCCCTGCGCCCGGTCTTCCTCGCCCAGAGGGGCCTTGAGAGCGGCCACCGCTTCGTCGAGGACCGCAAGCAAGTCCATGGCATCCCCCGGAGATCACAAGGTGCACTGCACCGGTTCCTGTCAGCCCTTGAATGGCGAAAGCCCCCGGACGAGTCCGGGGGCTCGAAGCCTAGCGCCGTACGGGATCACTCGTACTCGCGCAACAGCTCCTCGATCTTGCGGTTGGCAATCTCCTGTCGTCCGTCGATGCATTTGGCGTAGCGGCTCAGCAGGACCTCCACGCTGTTGCCCGCACGTTCGGCAACCTCTGTCGGGTCCACCCCCGAGTTGAGCCAGGTCGACAGCGCCGAGTGCCGGAGGTCATACGGGCGAGCCGCGAGCGGGGAGGCCACCGCGGCCGGCGGAAGCGCCAGCGCACGCGCCTCCTGCCAGACGCGGTAGTACGTCGAGGAGCCGACCACTCCCCCGTGCTCGTTCGTGAACAGCCGCCCGTCCTCGGCGGTGCCGAACGTGTCGAGGTGCTGCCGGAGGATGGCGACGAGCTGGGGCGGGATCGGGACGAGCCGGACCTCTTCCGCCGGACGGTTCTTGAGGCCCCGGTCGTCATGAGTCTCGCCGGAGTCCGTCCACTGCTTTCCGACGCTGGGACGCGTCCGATTCAGCAGCACCGTTCCCCAGCCGGTCTCGGGCAGCTTCAAGTCCGCATCGGTGAGGCCGACGGCCTCAGCCGGACGCAAGGCGCCGTAGTACATGCAGGCGAACAGGCCGACGAGTCGACGACCACGAGCCCGGCCGTACCCACCGACGTACGAGACCGCAGTCAGCAGGGAGCGGGCCTGCGCGGGATTGGCGACCACCCGGGGATCGACTTCCCCGGTCACCTTCGGTTTCTTCCAGCGAATTCCCGTGATCGGGTTCTCTTTGAACTCTCCGAGGTCCACCGCGTAATGCAGCGCATTGACGAGTGTCCGACGCTTACGCCGAACGGTCTCCGCGGCTGCCGCCGTCCCGTCGAGCTTCAGCTTGAGCGAATCCAGGACGGCCCTGCCGATCGCAGCATCACCGAGATCCGAGAGCGGACGCGACGTCTTGGCCACCCAGTGCAGGGTGTTCGCGATCTCGGTCGGCAATTCGCGCTCGTCCGGTCCGGGAAGGACGAAGGCCCAGTTGCGAAGCGCCCTCCTGATCAGTTCCTCGGACGGCTGCCCCGGACGCTCGTCGAGCAGGGCCATCGTCACGGCGGTCAGGGCCTCATTGATCCCGTTGCGCGTGTTCGGCGCCGCGTGCGGCCACTTCATGGCGAGGTACTTCAGAGCGAAGGCGTACCAGGTCGTCGAGGTTGCCTTTTCGATCAACGAATCGGGCAGCCCGGTCTCTGTGTCGAACTCTTCGCCAGCATGAGCGGCACGAAGCACCTTGGAACGGTAATGGTCCGCAAGCCCCTTGGTGCGGAACTGTTCGGAGAACACTTTCCCGGCAACGGTCCACCGGACGTCGTAGGACGACTTCTTGGTGTTCCTCTTCCGAACACCCCACACCTTCACGTCGAGAGACTTCACGCCGCCTCCTCCAACTGCCGCAGCCAGGCGGTGAAGTCGCTCCGCCACACACGGAGCTCCCCGTTGGGCAGCTTGAACGCAGCGGGGCCCTGCCCCAGCTCCCGCCACCGGTAGAACGTACGGCGGGACACACCGCCCAGCTCTGCGAGGATCTGCGGGACGGTCATCAATTCGTCACGTCGGTGGTCCACGCCGGTTCTCCTTCCGTGTCGTCGTCTGTCTGGGCTGCGGGTGTAGGGATGCCGTGAGCGATGAGGTGTTCTGCAGCGGTCAGGCCGGTGCCGGCGAAGCGCCAGTGCGAGAGGACGAGCACGGTGTCCGGGTCGGGCAGTGGGCGGCCGGCTTCGGCCGCGCGTTCGCGGGCCAGGGCTTCGTTGTGGTCGGCGCGTGCCTGGCGGAGGGCGCCGAGGGTGACGGAGTAGGCGCGTGACTTGGTGGAGAAGTGGCCGCGGAAGCCGAGCATGTGAGCCCACTTGCGCAGGCGTAGGTCTTCGAGTTCCGGGAGCGCGCCGAGGTGCCAGCAGGTGAGGATCATGCGCCGGGCGTGGTTGGTGACGCCGGAGCCGATCAGGTCGGTGATCGGGTTCCGGATGGGGCGGTCGAGGGTGCCCGCGGTTTCGGCGCCCTTGGTGGCGTACTTGGCGATGTAGGCAGCCACGGCGCGGCTGGACAGTTCCGAGGTGGCCGCGAAGTCGGCCGAGCGGATGGGGCGGATGTCGAGCTGGTCGCCGAAGCGGAATGCGTACGCGTGGCCGTCGAGGACGGGGCCGGGTGTCTCGGCGACGCGGGCCGCCGATCGGATCGCGTCGGTGAGCAGTCCGGTGGTGGCCCAAGTCGGTGGGGCGTCCTCGGCGCCGTCCGGGCCGTCGAGGCGGATGACGGCGTGGAAGTGGACGGCGCCGCGCCGCTGGTACTCGGCGACCTTGGCGTAGGAGACCTTGATGCAGTCGCGCAGCGCCGAGCGGCTAATGCCCGCGTGAGAGGCGAGGTGCTGGCGCAGGTAGGTGGTGAAGCGGGCCCACAGTGCCCCGGCGTGTGCGTTCCACAGGACGGCCGCGCGGTAGTCGTAGCGGTCCGGGTCGAGGGGTGTGCCGAGGGTGGGGTCGTCGTCGGGGTGGTGGCGTCCGCAGCGGCACCGGCCGCCGCCGGGGCGGTTGTGGACGGGGCCGAAGGACGGGGCGGTGAAGGTGGCGAAGACCCGGGGGTGTTGGGCGACGGCCGGGCCGATGCCCTTGCCGCCGCTCAGGCCGGCGGTGACCAGGTGGAAGGTGTCTTTGCGGTAGATCTCGGCGCAGGCGGCACACCGGGTGGCACGGCGGTTGTTGCAGCGGATGAGGAGCTGTCCGGCCGGAAGGTCGCGGTCGGCGATCTCGCGGACGATCTCCCCGGTTGCGGCGTGGACGTCGAGCCGGTGGCCTTCCATGCGTACGGGCTGCTCGCAGCCGCCGAGACGCTGGATCTGGTGTGCGTAGGCGCTGAGGTCGCCGTGCTGGGCGAGTGCGCGCCAGCTGGCGGATGGCTGCGGTCGGAGCCGCAGGGCGCATGTGCGGGTTCCTCCTTGGAAGAGACGGACGGGCGGTGCCAGCGCCCGGCCTGTCAAGGGGGCTAGACAGCGTGGGCAGGTCGGGCGGGCAGAGGCGTGAGGTCAGCGGCGGGTGAGGATCGAGCGGATGACGACGGCGCACACGGCCACGGACGTGGCGCTGATGGCGATGGCGAGGAGCATGGAGACCAGGACGGTGCCGACGACCAGGACCGCGGCGGTGCCGCCGCCGACGAGGGCGAGCGCGCTTCCGGGCGTGAAGCGGGCTGCTGGGCGGGGTGAACCCGGAGCGACGGGGGCCGGGGACGGAGCCGGGGCACCCGGCGTGGTGGTCGGCTCGACGACGGCGGGCGGGGCGGCCGGGCCGGTGGGCTGCGGCATGGTCGGGACTTTCGGTCGGAACATGAACGATCCCCTTTCGCGGGTCACTTGAGGAAGCTGTCGATGACGGGAGCAAGCAGGCTGTCGGCGAGCAGGTATCCGCCGACGAGCAGCACGGCGATGAGCCACACGGGCGGACGGATGAGCTTGACGCCGAGGACCCCGACGACGAGCAGGGCGAGCCAGAGCGGAACGTCCATTTCTGTAGGTCTCCTGTTCAGGCCGGGCAGCGGTGGAGGCGGGCGGCGAGTTCGGCGGCGGCGCGGCTGTCGTACTCGGCGGAGAAGTCGCAGCGGGGCGCGGTGCAGGCGGCCAGGTGGCGGTTGCGCCCGCGGTCGACGAACGAGGCGACGTTCACGGGGCCGATGCGACGGACGTTGCGGAAACGCCGGTTCATGGCGGTGCTCCTCTCAGAGGTGTGCAGCGACGGACGGAGTCATGGACGGGGGCAGGCCGAGCCGGACGCGTACGGCGTCGGGGTCGGCGGGGTGGCCCGTGGTCGAGCGGTGCTCCTCAGCCAGCGCCCGCGCCCGGTCGACGAGGGCGGGCGGCAGAGTGACCGTGGAAGGGGGCACCGGGGCCGGAGCGGCGGCCGGTTCGGTGGTGGGCTCCGGGGCCGGTTCGGGCTCGTCGGAGGGGGCGGGCTGCGCGTCTCGGTCGGCCCGGTCGACGGCACCCGCAGCCGGACGCGGAGTCGGGTCGGCGTCCGTCGCCGGGGAGGCCGGGACCACCGGGGCTTCCGGGACGGCAGGAGCGTGGGCCAGGAGCGTGCCGCCGAAGAAGGCGACGGCGGGCCAGCCCGCGACCGTCACGCGTAGCCAGGCCGGTACGTCCTCCAGGTCGAGGAGCCCGGCCGTCGCGACGTTGGCGCCGAGCGATGCGGCCAGGGCCACCAGGAACCACAGCCGCGGGCCACCGGCCGCCACTCCCACTCGCTGCTGCTGACGCATCCGGCGCCAGGCCGCGACCAAGAGCAGGTCGACACTCACCGGGTAGGCCCAGGCCTTCCAGCCGTCCTGTCCAGCCGCCGCAGCGAGATCGTGCAGGTGGGAGAAGGACAGGGCACCGGCGATGACGGCCTGAACGATCACGGCGTCCACGCGGGCCAGTTGGGCGCGCATCGGCTCGGTCTCCTTCCGGTTTCGGGCATGGGAGGTGTAGGGACACGGCGCGAGGCGGTCACGCCGGCCGTGGGAGTGGGAGTGCGGTTACTCGGCCACCGGGCGGGCGGTGGGCACCGCAGGAGCGGTAGAGGAAGGCCCGGCGGGCTTGGCGGCGACGAGAGGCCGGAAGGCGTCGATGCGGGGCAGGACCGGGACCAAGCCCGCGGTGTCGCGACAGACGGCCGCAGCGTCGTCGAGGGTGAGGTGGGGTGAGCGGATGCGGGACCAGCCGCCGGAGGAGTCGCCGACGACTGCGACGCCAGGCCGTTCGGCCGGGATGGAGGTTGCGGCCAGTGCCGCTTCCTGCGCGATGTCGCCGAGCGCCATGGTGGCGGAGGTCTCGTCGTTGACGCGGTGGCAGACGCGGCCGGTGAGCTGGGCGCGGAGCATGGTGGCTCCCTTGCCGAGTTCGGCACCGAAGCGCTGCCCGCAGACCTCCAGGTAGATGCCGGCCGCGCGGCCGAGCTGGGCAAGCCGGATGAGCTTGGTGACCATGGCGTCCCGTCGCCTCTCGTCGTCCTTGCTGGCGGCGAGGAAGAGTTCAGCGACCTCGTCGACAACGACCACGACCGGCACCGGTCGTACCTTCTCCGGCAGGCCCCAGACATCCGAAGTCAGCCCGGCATCCGAACCGGCCCCGCCCCGCACGCCGATGAGGCGGAACCGCGCCTCCATCTCATCCACCAAGGCATCCAGCAGTTCGTTCGCACGATCCGGCGTATCGGCCAATGCCGACAACCGGGGCGCGAACGGGGCCAGTTCCACACCCCACTTGCAGTCGATGCCGACGAGCGCGACGGGTTGCCGGGCCAGCCCGCACAGCAGGTTGCGTAGATACACGGACTTGCCGGACTGCGTCGCGCCGAGGATCAGTTCGTGCGGCACGGTACGGAAGTCACGGACGTGCCAGTGCCCGTCTTCCCGCAGCGCCAGCGGCAGCGAAAGCGGTTCGGTGCGCAGCCACCGCCGAGTGGGCCGGACGTCGGTGAGGACGTCCCAGCCGACCAACCGCAGCTCCAACCGCCCCGGCCTGGTGGGACGGACGTGCACGGCGTGCGCGCCCTAGGCGTGCCGCAGCCGGTCGGCCGAGGCGGTGAAGTCCTCGGGTGACTGCCCGGCCGCCATGCGCAGGCGCATCACGAGCCCGCACCCGGTCGGCAACGGGAACGAACGGCGAGGCGGCACGGGAGCAGCCTGCCGCCCCACCATCCGGGCGGTGGCCCGGCGCATGGCCGAAGCGGGCACCGTAAGGCCGCAGGCATCCATGGTGGCCCGGTACGAGGTGAGGACCCGCAGCGTGACGGCCGGATACCCGACCAGCCACCAGAACAGGACCGGCAGCCGACGACGCACAGCGACCAGCGCGGCCACCGCCAGCAGTCCCAGCATCAGAACCCACAGGGCATCGGTCATGACACTCAGCCCTGCGCCGTCGCCGGAGCGCCGACCATGACGGCGTCCGCCCGGTAGGCGATGCCGTGCCGGGCACGACCACCGAACTCGCTCTCCCACGGCCGGGCCACCAGTCCGGACAGGAAGACCGGCGCTCCCATGGCCAGCCCTTCGCCAACGCCCTTCTCAGGAACGGTGACCTTGATCATGTCGGAACCGCCCTGCGCGATGAACACCAGCTCCAGGACCATGAGCCGGTCGTTGGTCACGGGGTCTACGGCCACTTCACCGGTCTGCCGGTCCCTCACCTTGACCTCGGGCAGCTTGGTGACCAGCAGAGTTGCGGACGAGGTGTCCACGGGGATGAAGCGCATTCTGTGAACCTCACTCAGGTCGGGCGCCCATCGCGGGCGCCGGATCGAACTGGATACCCCCCTAGACAGCAAGGGAGTGACCCGCCCTAACTGTCTAGGGGGGTTGACGGAAACCGTAACCGACGCCCCGTCAAACTGTCTAGGGGGGTATACAAGTGGGTCTCGAAGACCGCCGGGATGCGCTACGACATGACCCAGTGCAGCGCGGTCGCGTCGTCGCGGGTCTTGCCTCGCGGCCAACGCCGGCCGTTGGGGTCGTCAGCCTCGGCCGCACGTACGCGCCGGATCAGTTCATCCGGTCCCGACGAGTTGAGGAGACCCAAGGCCTCTTTCCAGTCGGCGAGTTCGAAGCTGTCGACGAGTCGCGTAGCGCCATCGCTCAGCAGCGTCACGGAGGCCAGTGAATCCAGCGGCACCGTCCCCGTCAGGGCATGGTCGGCCGCTTGCGGGTCGGGTCCGGCGATCCAGAAGCCGCCCGGCCGGTTACGGAGACCGGTCAGAGCGTCCCGGTACTCCGCGAGGGCAGCGGCGTGTTCGAGCGAACCGGTGGGCAGTGCGTCCAGCGGTCCGCGCAACCGTTCGCCGACGTCGTCCAAACGCTGGTCGGTGATGGCGGCCGTAGTCCCGTCCGTCTCGGCGAGGAGGAGGGTCGAGTCACCGAGGACGAGGTACTCCAGGGCTCCGGCCTCGACCCGGACAGCGACGACCGTGCTGGTCGGACTGGCCCGGTAAGCGAGGTCGCATGTGTCCTCGTGCAGGGAGCGGACAGTCTGGATCGAGTCGGCGAGACAGTCGGCCAGCGGCCGGGCAGGCCGCGCCGCGATACCGGCCAGCAGCAGCCCGCCCAGCGTCGAGGAGAACCAGGCGATGCCGTGCACGCATCCGGTCTCCGCCCCGGCCACGCCGGCGCCGTCGAGGAGAACGGCCGCACCGGGGCCGGCCGCGGCGAAGTCCTCGTTCTCCCGTCCCGGGTCGGCCGGCTGGGTGCCGAGGGCGACGTTCATGCCGTTGCCTCCTCGTCGTGCAGGTAGAGGGGGCAGAGCAGTTCGACGGATTGCGGCTCGTCGGTCTCGGGGTCGTAATCGACGCTCACCAGCGTGGAGAAGTGCCGCTCGCCCACCTGTCCCCAGAGCGAGTTGAGGTCCGAGGAGAGCAGGTGGACCACGCCGAGGGAGCCTGCCGTGTGGATTCCGGCGATGGCGAGTACCGAGCCGTTGCCGTCCGGTCGCGGCAGCCTGCCGAGGTATCCGACGTCATGCGGGCGGCGCGGCTCGATGTCCGCGCCCGCGTGATACGTCGCCCCTGTGCGCCGGTCGACCAGCGCCCACGGTTCGCCCTCCGGATGCTCCCAGCCGAGTACCGGGTCCTGGGCGTACAGATTCTTCATGGCGTCGGACATGCCCGGCCCGCAGACGACGATCAGGCCGTCGCGGTTCAGGTCGATCTCACCGCTTACTTGCACGTGACCGGAGCTGACGGCAAGCCCGTACGACTTGGCCAGCTCCTCCAGCCGCTTCCCGGAGTTCATGTCGGCCATGGCCACGACCGGACGCTTCTTCTCGCCGTCCCACCGCAGCGGAGTCACCACGGTGACGGCACCCACGCCCAGAAAGGCCCCCTCAGGCGCCGGGCCGGTGTGCCGGATCTGGTGAATCCGCCCACGGCTCAGACCGGCCTTCTCAGCGATCTGCGCATAGGACAACCCTTGGGCGTGGAGGTCCTGGACCACACGGCGGCGGAGCCGGGCAAGCTCGGTCACCTCCTGCTGCGCGTCGGCCAGCCTCTTGGTGACCTCGCGCAGGAGCAGATACGGATCATTGATGGCGGTGATCCGCTGCAGCTCGTCCGACATGACCGCACCTCCTAGAAGTAACCAGGAGTCTAGGGCCCTAGACGGAACGGGCGGCAGGCGCCGCCCTGTACGCACGCCTACCACGAAGAACCGGGACCGCCGCCGAGGCACACCCCGAGGACTCACCCGCCACCGCCCGCGGGATGGTCGCGCACCGCCCAAGGGCCTGACTTGATCACACCCCCTCCCGGACCAGATCGGCCCACACAGCACGCCCCTGGGGCCAGCTCTTCACACCCCAGTCCTTGGCACAGGACGCGATCAGCAGCAGCCCGCGCCCGCTCTCTTCCTGGCTGGTCACGTCGCACAGGTGCGGCACCCGATCGCCGCCCTCGTCGACCACCTCGATCCGTACGAGGTCATCGCCGAAGCAGACGACTACGAGGAACCAGCCGCCGGGCGCACCGCTCCGGGAGTGCCGCACGGCATTGGTCGCCAGCTCGCTCACGACCAGGACGGCATCGTCGAAGGAGCCGTGCCCGTCGAGCAGGGCAGCGACGAAGTGACGCGCCTGCGCCACCTCCTCGGCCACACCAGGAAAGGCACGACACCACTTGGACCGCATAGAAGACTCCTCACCATCGTCTAGGGGGCTAGACAGCCAGCGGCAGCGTATTCCCAAGCGGACCCAACAGGCCAGGCATACAGAGGAATTATTCCTCTAAGGGGTGAGGGTGTCTCCCAAGTCGCGGAACTCCTGCATCACCTGCAACAGCAGCTCCCGCACCTCGTCGCCGAAGACCGCAGCCCGCTCGAAGCGACCGAACGTCTCCTCGTACGAGGCCACCTCGACAGAGTCGGCCGACACCCGCTCGGCACCGAACGTCTCGACCACGACCGCACGCCGGTCGCACAGCGTGAACCCATGTCGAGGCAGGACCGGAACCGGCTGACGCCAAGGGACGACCCCGAGCCGCACCGTGCTCAGACTCTCGACAGCCAGCAACCGATCCAGCTGGGCCAGCATCAGCGCCGGCGTCCCCGGCCACGTACGGAGCACCGCTTCGGTCAGCACGAACACCGACTCGCGCCCAGGTTCGTACAGCACGCTCTGCCGCTCAACACGGGCAGCAACGGCCCGGCCCACCGACTCGGGCGTCGTGGCCGGCGCACTCTCGAAGACGTGCCGGGCGTACTCCGCGCTCTGGAGCATGGCCGGGAGAACGACGCACTGGAATGAGCGCACCAGCCGAGCGGAACGAACCTCGTCATCAACGGCAACACCGGTCGAGGCCGTGCCGTCGTCCGGTCCACCGGAGTCCGCAGCCGCCTCTACCGCGGCCAGGAGGTCACGCACCTCCAGGGCAGTCGTCTCGTCGAGGCCGAGGGCGCGAGAGAGCCGGTCCAGCACATCGAGGCTCGGGACCATGCGCCCGTTCTCCACCTTGGACACAGTCGGCTGCCCCACATGAGCCCGCTGCGCCAACACAGCACCCGTCAGGCCGGCCTCTGCACGAAGCGCACGAAGACGCATCCCGAGCGCCCGCATCCGGTCTCGCCGTTCACTCCCCATGTCCAGCGTTCTACACCACGACCCAGCAGTCACCGGGCACAAGAGCAGCATCAACGTGCAGCAGAGCGTGCGTGATTCAAAGTCTCCCTACTGGTTCAAGGCGGCTCGCTCCGCTCCCCGCGCGCGGCCCAGCCCCCGGCCGGGCCTGCGCTCCTGTCTCCGCCCCGCTCCAGCCCGGCCGGCGTCTGTGCCGCGCGCACAGCAACCAGCCGCCTGACGTCAGGAAGGGGGCACGTCGCGGCTGGGACGGTCGGCTCCACGGCTTTAGGCAGCCACTTTGGCGCGAGCCTCGAAGATCATGGCCCCAACGTCGTGCTTTACCGGGCAGGTCCACAGACTGCCCGACGCGCCGGAAGCTTACGGGGCCATGATCACTAGCGCCAAAGCAGCTCCGTAAGTTGTTCGGTGGCCCGGGAGGGCCGGATGTGGCTTCAAAGCAGCTTGCAGACCGTGACTCGGTTGGAGTGGCCGTCCGGCCCTCCAGGGCGCCCTGGTCGCTGATTGAAATATGCGGAACGCGTCGCTGTTTACGGAGCTGACGACGGGGTGTCCTACGGGCCGACGGAACGAACTCGGCTGCGGGAGGGACGCGTGAACAAACAGCGGGCCCGGATATGGGTCGGTATCGACGCGGGCAAGGGCCATCACTGGGCCGCAGTGGTCGACGAGACTAGCGCGACCCTGTGGCCGAAGAAGATCGAAAACGACGAGTCTGCGATCCTGACCGCGCTCGGCGAGATCTTGGACCTGGCCGACGAGGTGCACTGGGCGGTGGACATCTCCAGCAGGTCCTCCGCCTTGCTGTTGGCTCTGCTGGCAGCCCATGGTCAAGGGCTGTCTACGTGCCCGGCCGTACCGTCAACCGCATGGCCGGCGCCTACCGGGGCGAGGCCAAAACAGATGCCCGCGACGCCTATGTCATCGCCGAAACCGCCCGCCACCGCCGTGACTTCACACTCGCACTGCCCGGCGAGGACACCGCCGCACAGATCGTCGCCGACCTGGCCACACAGATCCTGGACCTGGACGACCGACTGCGACGCCTCGACCGGCAGATCCGCGACACCTTCCGCACCCACCCACAGGCCGAGATCATCGAGTCTCTGCCCGGCATGGGGCCCATCCTCGGAGCTGAATTCGTCGTCGCCGCAGGAGACCTGACCTCCTACACCGACGCCGGCCACCTCGCGTCAGCCGCCGGACTCGTCCCCGTCCCCCGTGATTCCGGCCGCCGCACCGGCAACCTGCACCGCCCCAAGCGCTACAGCCGCCGCCTGCGCAGAGTCTTCTACCTCCCCGCGCAGACCAGCATCGTCCGAGACGGCCCGAACCGGGACTACTACCTCAAGAAACGCGGCGAGGGCTGCAAACACGTCCAGGCCGTAATCGCCCTCGCACGACGCCGCACCAGCGTGATGTGGGATCTCCTCCGCGACAACCGAACCTTCACCCCCACCCCGTCTACGCAGACGGCCTGACGCAACTCGACGTCACAGAGTCCTCAACGTGGTTGAGACCGGTGGGAGTGCAGCGAGACACACGCGCGCCTGATCGGTCGGCATGCCATCCGTCGTGGCTGGCTTTCGTCGGCTGAGGCACAAACGATCTGCACGACAAGATGCCACCCGCACTGCTGGAGGACGCCCACAGCCTTGACTCGGTCATTGAAACTCCAGCCCAAAAGCCGCTCCGCCGACCTCTCTCCGAGCATCCTCTGCCAGGCAACAACGGGAAGCTGCCAGTCTGCCCGCTACATTGATCGCAGACGCTCGCGCGGGGGCGTGATGGCGTGTGAGCATCTTGGTTCGATGTGCCTTGGGGAGGGTCTCATGACGACGTGGTTGGTGCTGGCGAAGGCCGGGAGCAAGCGAATCAGCGAGGGCTACGACGACAATCCGGCCACCCACTACAGCTGGGACAGCACGGTTAATAACCATGCCAAGTTGAAGGTCGGTGACGTGATCGCCTTGTGGGATGGCACCGAGCTGCTGGGCCTGTCGGTGATCGAGGGCATTGAGGTCGGTCAGGGCGAGAAGGACACCCCGTACTGCCTTAAGTGTGGCAAGGCCGATGTAGCCGAGCGGAAGAAGAAGCTGCCTCGATTCGTGTGCTGGAACCAAGAGTGCAAGCACGAGAGTGATCAGGCCGGCTGGAAGCGTAAGAGGGTCACCACCTACCGCAGCCGGCATGAGGCTGGCTGGATCGACGCCCGCGGCACCCTAATCGCGCCGGAGTTGCGCGCTCTGTGCATGCAGCCCGCCTCACAAAACAGCCTGCGTGAGTTGCGTCCGGACGACTTCCGGCATGCCATCACGCACGGCGGCGTGCCGTTGCCGCTTAGCGTCGTGGACACCACACAGAGGATGATCACCGAAGGGCATGGCACCGCAACCATTCGCGTGCGTAAGGGGCAGCCCGCATTCCGCAAGCATCTGCTGGAGGTGTTCGGCGAGATGTGCGCCTTCACCGGGCCGGCCCCAGGGCAAGCGCTGGAAGCGGCGCATCTGTACAGCTACGCGGCCAAGGGCCGGCACCACAAGGGCGGTGGTCTGCTATTGCGCCGTGACCTTCACCGACTCTTCGATCTCGGCCTGATCGCCGTCTGCCCTCAGACCAAAACCCTGCACGTAGCCGATGCCCTCAGAGCGTACCCGGACTACGCCAAGTTGAACGACTCCCCGTTGACCGTGCGCGTGACAGATGATCATCTCAAGTGGCTAACCAAGCACTGGGCTATGCACCGCGCGGGCACAGACGCCCATGCCTCCCCAGCCTGCCCCCGTCGAGGTGGCCACCGCATAGAGCACTGACCTATCGGCCGCACCTACTTTCTAGCCACCTGTCAGTGTCAGTGTTCCGTTCAACATGAGATCACGGACCGAGTCGGTTCCGGTCTATGTGAGCTCGCCCTTGGATAGCAGCTCGCTGGTCGCGTCCTCGGCTCGACGAAGAACGATTCGACCGTCCCCCAGGCTGTAAGCAATGATCTCGGAGCCGCAACCTAGACCGGCCTCTGCCAAGAGTCCGAGGGGAAGTTGGATCGCGCCGTCATCGCTAATAGTCAGTTGCACGGGTTCGCGAAGCATGCGCATAGCCTGCCACAGCGGTCGCAACGTGCACCGGCTGCCCTTACTCGAACGCCGGTACCGAACCCCAGCTGTAGATCCAGGGCGAGCCGAGTTCCAAGGCTGCGGCCGCACATGCACGTAGGTGAATACACGGAGGAGCCGCCCGACCGGCACAAGCGCAGTTAGAGATCCGGCAATCGCACCGTGGTGCGGCCAAGGCTGATGCCCGGCCCGACTCCCGGACCACCAGCAGGGTATGCGCCTACCTCAAACACTCTCGGACGGATCAGATCTGTGCAGGCTCAGCAGGCGAGGCCGACAGCAGGCGCAGCAAAATCGTCCTCAAGCAACTGGGAAGGTTCATCCTTCACCTGCAGAACCTCAGCCTCGAAGAGATTTGAGGTCAGCAGCTCGGTCAGAGGTGGAGGTACGGCGTTGCCGATGATGACCTGAACCTCAGTGCGAGTCAGCTCATAGCGAGGCTTGGCCCTCTCGTCGACGAACTTGAAATAGTCTGGGAAGCTCTGAATACGCGCGGCCTCGTGAGCGGTCAGACATCGCGGGACACCAGGATGGACAAATCTTCCGCGACCCATCGTCGCGAAACCGCTGGTAATGGTCTGAGCCGGACGGTCCCACCACAAGCGGCCGTACATTGCCGTGTAATTGTGGTTGCCCTGGTGGCACTCGGGACGCTCTTCGTTCGGCAGATTGTGCTCGTCGTTCTCGAAGAGATAGTTCATACGCCGCTGGTTATCCGGGCTGGGTATGGCAGCTTCATCGAAGAAGCTCTTCGGTCGAACGTCGAGCAGGTCACCGATCGCCCAACGGAGGTCGTGCGGTGCGACATCGTGGTCTTCGATCTGCAGTAGATCAGCAGCCGAATAACCAAAAGGCAGCGCGTCTTCCCGAATGGCCAGCAGTATGTGGCGCTTGCGCGTCTGGGCAACCCCGAGCTTCAGCAGGTCGATACGGCTGGTAGCGACGTCGTATCCAAGCTTCCTAAGGTGAGCGATGGCACGGGAGACCACCTGCTGTTTGTCATTGACGACCGCCAGCACGTTCTCGATGACGACTGCACGGGGCAGTAGAACCTCTGTGGCGCGGGCCATGCGCAAGTACAGGCGGTTCTTGGGGTCGGTGCGGCGTGTGTGGTTATTGAGGTTGCTGTGCCCCTGACACGGCGGCCCGCCGACCAGAAGCCCTACCTCACCCACCGCTGAGACAGTCTCGGTCTCCCGAGCAGTCAGCGGAGCACCAAGGTCACCGTCGAAGTAGGACTCGACGGCTCCCTTTTGCACGTTGGCCTTGGGGAAATTGACCTTGAAGACCTTGGTGGGAGCTGCCTCAAAGTCAACTGCGAGACGAACATCCAGCGCGACGTCCCGCTTGTGCGCTGCCTGGGCAACACCGAGAGTGAGTCCACCGCAGCCGGCGAAGAGGTCCACTACTCTCAGAGAGCCGACGCCCTCCTCAAACTTCGGTCGCCGCTTGGCCCGCAAGGGGTGCCTCTCACCCACGTGTGACCCCCATCTGCGCTTGCCTGTCGAACTGGCGGAACGAGCGCATAGTACTCGATCAACGATGGAAGCGAGCGGCTGGCCTGCACCTGCGTACCACCTGAAGCTGCTGATCGCGACCGTTCTTCGTAAACACCGTCCGACAGTAGGGGAACCCTCAACGGGCGCCTCACCGGGAGTCAGTTGCGTTGCTGCTACCACCGAGTCGCCGTCAAGGCTTGCGTCCCGCGCACCCCCGGGCGATCGCAGGAAGCGTCATGCCTCAGCGACAAGAGCGGTCGTCACGGATTCCCGAGATCCTAGCCAGAGTCACACTCTGGCGTCTAGACGCCCACTCAAGCGCTCTGACGTGCACTTTGACCTACCGTCAGAGATGTGCGAGCTAGACTTTGACAGCGCTCCCGGCTCGGTCGACGAAGGACAACAGCATGCCGCTAGAGGTCAACGCACATGTCCAACGGATACGCCGATACCAGCCGTTCGATGTCGACGCCTCGGAGATGATCTACGAGCGGGCGGATCAGACGGACCGCACGCAGTCGCCTTACCGCGTCGTGACGCTGGACTACCTGCTAGGGGTCATTGAGCAACCGACCACTAAGACCATCGTCCTCACCGGGGACGCCGGGCACGGCAAAACAAGCCTGTGCGCTAACCTTCTGGCCGAACTGATGGTTGGTGAGAATCCGATCCCCTCGGATGTCCGGAGAACGGTTTTCAACGAGCTGCTCGAGGCCGGGGACGCCAGCCGCCCCCTCGCCCAAACCCGCAGCGGGCGCCCGCTGTACATCCTCAGGGACCTCAGCGAGCTAAGCGTGCAGGCGGGCGCCCACAAGCTCGTGCAGCTGCTCGACCCACCTGACCAGGGCGTCGCGATCATCTGTGCAAACGAGGGCCAGCTACGTCAGTGCGTCGCCGAAGACGATAACCGCGACAGCAGCGGAACCGGGCGCGCCAACATTCTGGTGAAGACCCTCACGGATGGCATTGCTCGTGGGCAGGTCAGCGACCCTGCTGGCACGGTCACTGTCATCAACCTCAACTACCAGTCCGTGGCGACCGACAGCCGCAACGGCGGGCTCGTCACTTGGGTCCTGAAGCAGTGGACGACCCCGCGATGGTCGCGCTGGAAACCCTGTGACATCTGTGATGCACGTGAGATCTGCCCAATTCTGGCCAATCGCAATGAACTGCACGACGCCACCCACGGGCCTCAGCGCCGAGCCGCGATCCGTGACCTGTTTGCCGCAGCCGAGCGCACCGGAGCCGTAGTCACGACCCGCCAGGCGCTGTCCGTGACGAGTTACATGCTCACCGGAGGGCTGGCCTGTGAGGACGTCCATGCCAAGTACCAATGGTCGCACTCGAACAAGTTGTGGCAGGCTCCCCACCTGTACCATCAGGCGCTCTTCGGTGACCGGTTGACCCAGCAACAACGTAATCGCGTTCCTGCCTTCCTTGCGCTGCGCAAGCTGGACCCGGGCAAGGTGTCTCGTCGCCAGGTTGACGACCGTCTCGACCCGGACACAGCCGGCCGATTCCCTCCAAGGGATCCCAGAAGCTACTTGCAGACGGCCCGTACGACCCGGGACGCGCAGAAGCAGGCCGAACAGTTGCGGGGCCTGTACACGTTCCTGCGTCGTGCTGACTTCTTCAACAACATTGACGACAGCGATCGGTTCGCCCGCATGGGCTTGCAGGCCGGGGACGACTTTGTCAGTGTCCAGAAGGAGAATGGGGACCCGGCAGACACCGCGGTGCGCGACCGCTTCCTCAAGGGCTTGGAAGCCGTCCAGGGTATCCACCGAGCTGGGAGCAATCCTGACTTCCTTGTGCTTGACCCGGCCTTCTTTGCCCAGCGCGCCCGGGCAGCCGTGATCTCCCGACGGGTGTCCAGCAAGGGCGTCGAGGTGGTCGACCAGGTCACCCAGTGGCAGAAAGAAGACCGTACGGTCGACATCCCAGGGATGCGGAATGCCGTCGAGTGGCTCAACCGTTCCATCTTCATCCGTATCCCGGCCGTCGCCCCTGGCCAAAGCGCCGTTTCCGTCGAAGTCGATCTTCTGCGCTTCGAGTTGTTGACACGGTGGGCCGCAGGTCTGCGCAGCGAGGTCCAGCACGAGGCCGAGATCCGCGGACTGAGCGGGGCCCTGGCGGAGCTGGCTGACTTGTTGAACAGGGACGACGAGATCCAGGTACTGGTAGGCAACGTCATGAGAAAGCTCATGATCGACGTGGGCGACAAGATCAGGTCGGTGCGGGCGTAATGGCTGATCGTTCCAAGGCAGAGGTCGTCCGTCGTCTCTTCGGGGTGAATCTCGAACAGCAGGGCCGCGGCTTTTATGTACCACTTGAGATGCTTGCGATCGCCCGCGGCGTCTACCTGGCACATCAGGAAGACCCAGAGAACTACGCAGAACTCCTGGATGACGCAGACACGGTCGCCTACAAGAGGACCTCACACGACCTGGCTCGGCGGATCGCAACCAATGCTGCCATCGCTGAAGGCGCGGATGAACTTAGTAAAGCGGTCGAGCTGGATTCACCCGAGACGTTGGAGACGCTCCATGCCCTGTTCTCTTCCCTCTTGGTAGAGATTCCGGGCCGTCGCAGTCAGCCCAGCTGGTTCGGGGCGCACATCTATCCATTCGTCGGTGAACTCATTCACTACGACGCGGTCGATCGGCGAGTCCATCAACGCAGCTCCTCCTCCAAGAAAAAGGAGCAGGCCAACAAGCTAAAGGGCAAAGTTAAGGCTCCGAGCATCGAGCGCTATCTTTTCCGTGGTGGTGGGAGCTGGGCCTACAAGGTTCTACGCAGCGACCCTGACCCTGACCGCAAGGCGGCTACCCGACAAGGCCTCGGTGACCTCGTTCGAGACAGCGGCACGCCGCTGGGTAACCTCGCCAAGGCTCTTAGTGCCCACGACTTCGACTTCGACGAAGAGCCGTATGAAGACGATTCAGAAAAAGAAATCGATTTGTACGAGGAGCTCAGCCCGTGGCCTGGCCTGTTGAGGAATGGGGCTCGTAACATCGTCGCCCGTACTACGACACCCAGAGCCAAACGCACCGAGAGCCTCATGCACTGGGTCCCCTATTGCTTGGCCCGCCACCAGCTTCACCTTGCACGCAGGAAGCTGGGTTTCACCGACGGCGAGTCAATCCTGTTGGACTTCGGTAACGAGGCGACCCCGCTGCGCAGCGAGTCACAAAAGACTCTCACCAGCTTCCGCAACGACATCGCCAACGCGATCAACGTCCAAGCCCGAGAAATGATCGGCGACGCCGAAGGCGACGAGGACAAGAAGGGACGCTACGAGCGATTCACCGAAAAGACTGGCAATGCGGTCGCATCACCTCGAGCGTTTTTCAGCGAGACCCTCGCCGCTGTGGGGGCCCTGAACGCGACGGGCGGACGCCGACACTTCACTATGAAGCCCCCGATGCTTGAGGCGCTAGTGTCCGCCACTGTCCCGCAGGGCACAGAGATGGAGTTCGACCAGTTCTGCGCACTGTTGTACAAGGACTACGGCCTAGTGACGGAGAACAAGGTCGCGGCTAGGAGCCCTTTGGCCCACGAGGTCGACTCGTCGGTGCTTGCCCACAACGGCAAGGCGTTCCGCGAGAAGCTGGCAGCTATCGGTCTGCTCACTCAGTATTCAGACGCAACCAGCATGGTTAGAGGGGAGCCCCGGTGACCGACAACAGCATCCGAGCGCTCGGCCGGTTCGTCGCAGATGAAGCCCTGCGCAAGGTCACTGAGGCCAGCGAGGCCCGTGTCGGCCTGCGCGTCAGCGGGTTCGATCAGGCGACCGTGGCCGAGGCGCTCCGTCGCACGGCCCAGAGGCTGTCGGAGTCGCCGGCACTTCAGGTTGTCGTCAAGGTCGGCACCGCGAAGCAGATTGATGGGGTACCTGTTGAGTTCCTGCTGAATCGGGGGGACCAGCTGACCAAGTGGCGAAATTCCGTCCAGGGCACGGCAGTATTGCTGTTCGAGTGGGGGCAGTCTCCCGACGCCCAAGGCCTAGCGGCCATGAACGCCCTTGACGATGCCGCAATCCTGGGAGACCACCATGACACCTCCGGCGAGCTCGGCTTCGACAGGTTCATGGCAGAGGTATGGCGGGACGCGGGTGGCAGCGGCACCGTTCCGGCCCTCATGGCTGACTCCCTGCGGGAGATCTGGCGTGCCGTGACCGATGAAGATCCCCGGTCCTTGCATCGCTGGGCAGCCTTCCTGGTCGAGACAGCTCAGAGGGTCGCAGCAAGTCGGGTCCACACGCGTGACGTCGTCTGTACCGAGATTTCTGCAGCGCTGCCCGCCCTGGGCCTCTTCCCAGACCGAGGCCTATTCGTCAAGCCCGCCGCGCTGCCTGCCCGGATCAAGAAGAACGTCTGCGTCAGTGTCTTTAAGCAACCCACCGGAAAGGAAATCATCGCGGAAGACCTGATAGACCGCATCACCGCGACTGAGTTCAGCGAGGAATCTCTTGCTCACGTTGGAGCGGACTCAGAGACTGTCAAAACCCGCATGCGCGACCTCGTACTCAATCTCAACCTCAACCATAGCGGGCCTGTCTTGCAGGATCGTCGTCAACTGCGCTCTGGGCAGGACCTGACCCTCTGGCTTGAGGTCTTCGAGCAGAAGTCCAAGAAGATCGGCCTGGGGCAGCAGGTCCGGCAAGAGATCGAGAGGAAGGCCCCAGACCGGGTCGACGACTTCGACGCCATGATGATCGAAGACGCCCTTGACCGCGGCGACCAAGAATCCGCACAGCGCTTCCTTGACGAGACTCCCGTCGGTGGCACTGAACCCCTGGCCGACCTGTTGAACAAGCGTTCGCGCCGCAAAGTGGAAAAGCTTGCTTTCCCGGACTCTCAATTCGTCCAGGACCCACTGCGTGCCCTGCTGCGTGAGCTGACCTATTTCTCCGACGAAGAGGAAGGTCCCGTCGTCGTCGGACTTGAAGGCAATCAGGAAGCCGGACGATGGAGCCGCTGGTTGTTCGCTTTCCTCTACGCACGCACGCTGCGTGAAATCCAGGACTCCACCACCGGGCTTCGCCTGACTTTGGAGGTGAACGAGTGCCTGCTGGACGTGAGGAAGCCGGACCTGCCGGAGGCCCAAGAAACCCAAGAGCCGTTCGACCTGAACACCGAGTGGGCCCCTCTACGCATCCTGGTAGAGATGGACGGCGCCGCCCAGCGACGTTTTCGTTGGGACCCCGTGGGCATTCCTGGGCAAATAGCACTGGCAGCCCTCATCGACAGCTGGCGAAACCCCCCTGGCCATGCCAGCAATCTAACCTTCGACACCTTCCTCGAAAAGTTTAACGACCCCCGGCAGTGGCAGGTCGACGAGCCTGCGCCTGTCCCCGAACCTCACTTCGCCGGCCAGCTGGAGTGCCTCAAGCGGAAGCACTTCAAGCAGTTCTCCGAAGGGCTCGACGCCGGCAGCATTAATGATTACGTAAGCGAGTGGGAAGCTATCCTCCGTGAAGCTCGAACCACTCTTATTCCCAACAACGCTCCGGATGCAGACCTTGAGGCCGTCGTCCTGACTGATGTCGTCGGTCTAGCCAATCACCGCATGATGATGCTGGCCACCCACCCGCTGAAGCTGCGATGGCTGGCCAAAAACTATGCAGAGACCGCCGCCAGCATTAAGACGGCCTTGAACAAAGAGGGAGGTCTGAGTCTCAACCAGGAGAACGAGGATCTCTTCTTCGACGCCATCGACCGCATCTCTCCTCACGGAACACCAGCGGTCCTCGTTGGGCCGGGCGGCACGATCGCCATTCCGATGCGGGAATCGGCCGGGCACGAGGAGTACGCCCCGGTACGCCACGGCGGCAATGAGTCCAAGGACTGGCTCTCCAGCGTCGACGAGACCGCAATCGACGAGATGGTCCGCGTCATCACCGACTATCTGACGACCTACCCTCACAAGCTTGACGGCCTTCGCGTACTGCTCTTGGACCGCAACGGCGACCCTATCCTGCCCATGCGTGTGGCCAAGCAGGTACGGGCCAAGAATCCCCGTTTGAAGGTAGACCTGGTCGTCCTGGCTCCTCAGGCCACCCATCACGAGATCATCCAGGGTTTTGACCTGCAATTCTCCAGCACGGAGATGTCCGAGGACAGCTTCCTGCCCGATGTTCAACTCATTCTGCAGGCATGGGAGCCCGACCAGAAAGCGGACCTGTCAGGGCTGGAAGACACCGTAGACATCGCCCTGGCTCCGGCACTGTTTGGTACCCAGACGAGTGTCAAGGAGAGCACCAAGAAGGCATCTTTGTCGGGTGCCTACAACCCCTGGAAGCACCCGGCCTCACACAATCTGGCTCAGACCAGCCAGAACGTCGTAAGAGCGCTTCTCCCCGAGACCGCAGACGAGACTCTTGAGTCCTGGTCCACCCTGTGCGTGCGCTACCACCGCCATTCCCCAGTCTCCGGCGAGAGCGTCGACGGCATCGACTACTTCGAGATGCAGGTGCAGTTCGACCAGCATCAGGACTTGTTCGCCGAACTGCACCGCGTGGCCCACTGGGTCGTGACCCTTGACAGCTTCATCGGCCGTGAGCAGATCGATGCCCTGCGCAACCGCCCTGATGTCATTCTCGTCAAGCCGAGTGTCGGCAAGAACGAGTCATACACACTCATTGTTAGCTCGCAGACCGGCCAGCAGTTCGTCGTCCAGCGACTGCAACGCCGCCTGGAGCAGATCGGCGTCGTTACTCCGCAGGACTCCGAAGGCACCGCCAAGAGGATTTACGAGGTCGGCCGCAACGTGGCTCCTGGGGCTGTGTTGCGCTCCCTCGGTATCGGCACCACGGTCAATGAAGTCGTCGGCCTGGTCGCCACACGTTTTGTCATCGATCAGCAGTTTCCCGTCCCTCGGTCGGGCACGAGTCTGGTCACCTGGATCAGCTTCGACGAGCACCACCGCTGGTTCGGTCGCGGACACAAAACCCGTGCCGATCTCGGGCGCTTCGTACTGACCATCCAGGACAACGGCACGGTTCTCCTGGATGTCCTGGTCGCCGAATCGAAGTTCCGCCGCATGTTCGACGTTGGCTCGGCCGAAGAGCAGCTCAACCGCACCACCGACCTTTGCGAGGACGCTTTCCGCTCGGGCGGCGAGGCTCGCCACGACCGTCCCTTCTGGCTGGACGAGCTTGCCGCCGCGATCCTTCAGACCAGTGGAAACGCCCTGCAGGCCGCCGAACTTCCAGCTCGCACCATCATCGGCGACAGCGATCATCGTCAGGTCGAAGCGAAGGTCCTTGACGCCCTGCGCTCCGAGCATGTTCAGCTCGGTCAAGTTTCCGGCGTTGCCGTGGCCATTTCAGCCGAGGACGACCAGCCGGCTCCCGTGGTTGGGAAACTCGGAAAGCACACCCTGGTGAGGCTGCATAAGCACGAGTTGCTGAACCTTATCGGCGCTCTGCGTGCCAATCAGGACCCCACCAACGCTGACCCTATAGTTTTTTCAGGTGGCCTCAGCAGGACAGAGAAGTCGCAAAATGCTGTCGCTAATTCCCCCTCAGCAGACGTCTCTGCCGAAGTGCCTGCCTCGGACGAATCAGCGGAATCTGTCGAGGCCGTCGAAGGAGCTGCTCCGGCGGCCATACCGAGCCGGGTAGATGGTCTCCACGTCGCAGAAAAGGCACACCCAGTCACGCTGAATGCTCACCGCGGTGGCCTCGGCGAGGAGGAGTTGAGGCTTCGATACAACAAGGTCGTAGAGGTCTTCAACCGCCATAAGGTCGCGGTCACCGCCCCGGACATCGGCGCGTGGCAGGAAGGACCGGGCTTTTACATCTTCCGGTTCATCCCCCATCCTGGCGTCACCGTTGACAAGCTGACCAACCGGCGTGACGAGATCTTCCTGGCCCTGGCACTGCCCTCCGGGTTCAGTATCCGCACCCGCAGCGACCGCGGCTCCGTGCTCTTCGAGATCCCCAAGATCGACGACGAGAAGTACGGGGTCGACGCCAAGGCGCTATGGCAGCAGTGCCCGGCCGACCCCGAGAGCCTCATAGCTCCCCTGGGCGCCGACATTGAAGGCAACCCGGTCACAGTCGACCTGTCCTCCGCGGACTCACCACATTTGCTGGTGGCGGGTACTACCGGGTCGGGCAAATCCGTCGCCCTGGAAACGATCCTCAAAGGCCTGATTCGGTACGACAAGAGCAGCCTGCGACTTCGCCTCGTCGACCCGAAGGGCACCGAGCTCGTCGACTTCGAGGACGACCCTCACCTCAACGGCGTGATCGGCATGGACGCCGCCGACGCCATCGAAATTCTTGAGGAAACCGTCGCAGAGATGGACGTGCGCTACAAGGACATGAAGGCGATCCGCACTCGCAAACTCGTCGAGTACAACGCTAAGGTCGACAAAGCAGACCGAAAGCCCTGGATCGTCATTGTCCTGGACGAGTACGCCGACCTCACCAGCGATCCAGAGGAGAAGAAGCGAATCGAAGCGCTACTCAAGCGCCTGACGCAGAAGGCCCGCGCTGCGGGCATCCACGTTATCGCCGCCACACAGCGCCCGAGCGCAGATGTCATCTCGACGACTATCCGCTCCAACTTTCCCGCCCAACTCGCGCTACGGGTCAAGACAGCGACGGACAGTCGTATCATCTTGGATGAGACAGGAGCCGAAGCTCTGGCCGGACAGGGCGATGCCTTCCTTCACACGGCCAAGGGCACTGTACGAGTGCAGGTCGCCTATGACGGGAGCTGACCAGGCCCCGCCATGTTTCGAAGAAGCGCTCGCCGTGCCAGTCCACGAACGGCAACGTGCTTGACGCCGTGTCTTAAGCGACTGCCTCGTCCGGCTGGCCTAGATGGCAGAGGTCGCTCAGCGCACCATTGATGGACGAGCATGCCTACTGAGCACGGACCCGGCACTCTGACCAGGTACCTGACTGCGCCGGCCTCCAACCCGCCGCAGTCAGGTCCGGAGTGCACTTCACCAACTCGAAGTTCCGAAAGCTCTCCAGTCAGCCGCGGGAATCACCCTGCATCCGCCTGCCTACGGGTCATCACTACATCGTGAACCCGCTCAGCGACTGCGGTCGGTACCTCATGTTCCCAGAAGCGCAATACAACCCAACCCAATGCGCTCAGATGCTCGGTGGTCTCCCGATCTCTCATGACGTTACGGTCCAGCTTCGCTCGCCACCAAGCCGCGTTTGCTTTTGGGCTGGTCGTATGGTTGGGACATTTGTGCCAGAAACATCCGTCGAGGAAGACAGCGACCTTGTATTTAGTGAAGGCGATATCAATGCTTCGCCGAGGCATGCCCGGCACGGGGACGTGGATACGGTAGCGCAACCCTGCCCGATGAAGGATTTGTCGAACCGCCAGCTCCTGAGGTGTGTCACGGCGAGGCTGTCGGCTCATGCGCTTCGTGACGGCAGGAGACGAGGGCACCAGGGATTCCATGCTCCCAGTGTTCCCCCCTGATTCCCTGCAACCCAAGCGCGCTCTTCGGAGCGCCTGACAGACAGGGTGAAGAAGTGATCTTACCTCCACAGAGCCCTTGTTCGCGTGCCGTCATGTCGTCAGATCTCGCCGGCCTCTTCCCACCCGCAATCGCTGCAACGGACTCCTGCGTACATGTCGTCCCTGCGGTGATCAAGCGCGCTCCAGCCGTCCAGCTTCGAACTCGGCGCCCCGCAGCGGGGACAACCGATCACGACACCGAACCCTTCGAAGTACCGGTACTCGAGCCCGGAATCTTCGACTGTCTGCTGCATCAGCTTCAGGAGTTGCGCCTGGGACTCGATGCCCGTGAGTTCCCGAGCAGCTCGATCGACATCGCCGTCGGCAAGGGAGACCCACATGATCGTCTCGAGAAGCGGCGGGAGGGGGGTGTCGTCAAGGATGATCGGGATGACCCGGACAGAGTTGTCCCGCAGGCGCCGGCTGAGGGCCACCTCCCACTCTGTGTTCACCCAAGCAGACGTTGAGGAGTTGGCCGACCAGAAGACCATCACGGTGTCCACCAGACTCAGTGCCTCGTTGACCTTGCCCGGAATTGAGTCCCCAGGGCGAATCTCCCAGGAGTCGAGCCAGACGTCGACGCCGAGCAGTCGCAGGCGGGCAGCAAGCGGCTTCACGTCAGGCTTGTCGCGGTGGTTGTGAGAGATGAAGGCGTGCATGGGGCCAGCCTCTCATCGGCAACTCCGCTTGGACGCCTACATCGTCAAACTGACGACATCCGGCAGGCGGGCCCTCTCCGGAGACATAGGCGTTGCAGATGTCGGTCTCTGGCTTGTAGCCGCTTGCGGTCCACACCTTCGCGTCTGAGACGCTGATGATGCTAGCCAGTCGGACGTGGCAACCGAGCAGCCGGCTCGATTACCGCGCAAGTACCCCTGCCAGTCATACGTGCGGAAGGCTATGGGCCCCGAAGATCTATGCAGGTCTGCAGGTGCTGCTCCGCGCACCCGCCCGGTGTTCCGATGACCTAACGGAGCCCCCCGCAGCCTCGACGATTCGCACGGCAATGCCGCCGCTCTGACCCGAGCAATGCTCATAGGCATGCTACGAGCTGTGGACTATATCTGGACCCGTACTCGTCAACCGGTCGTCTATAGGACCGTGGCCTGCGACGATGCCTGGTAGTCAAGCCCCCTCCGGAGCCGTGTGCGCAGGTTCGAATCCTGCCGGGGGCACTTCGCAGGAAGTGTCTGGAGACCCCGCCATCAGCGCCTTCGCTGAGTGCGGGGTCTCGTCGTGTGCGCAGGTGGATGCCGTCGGGAGCGGTTGCTTCGCACAGGGATGGCGTTCGTTTGCCGTTAACTCCTGCACTGTCGGCATGGCTTGAGCCCTTGCTGCTCCGCGCGTTCCCTGGAGATCTCGGTTCGCCCCCTGAACGTGTCCGGTTTGCTGTTCAGGGCTGGGCAGTCGAGGTCGGTGTGGTACGCGTACCGGTACTCACCGATACGCACGTACACGTCCTTCATGAGAGGTCCGTTCGGCTCGCTGGCTTCCGCGTCACCGACGACGCGGTCAGCCTCGTCAACGAGCACGATTGGCCATGGCAACGACCGTCAGAAGAGTTGCCCGGCCTTTCAGCTGCCGCCCGCCCGGAGGGCGCTACCGCGCCGGAACAACTCCTCCGCCGGCCGCCGTCCGAGCCTTGACGAGCGACCGCTGTACGTCGTCCACCAGGTTCCGGAGTCGGCCGGGCCTCACGCCTTCGTGTTCCATCCAGCCGCCGAAGCGTGGACGCGGGTGCCGGACCATGTCCGTCCTATGGCGACGCAGCGTCGAGCGATTGAGCGAGATCTCCGCCTGCACATCTCTCGGAGATCATCGGTCCAGCCCTGTGCCCGGTCTTCCTCGGCCAGGTCCTGCCCTTCGTTCCCGGGGGAGAGGAGGCGGACGTACGGGAGGCTTTTCAATGGACCTTCAAGGTTCGTAGGTTGGGGTCGTACGCTCGGGAGCTGGCCGACCGCTGGTTCTTCGAGACGGTCGTCCGTGTGCACCGCGCCGGAGAGGGCTCTCCCTTCACCGGGCTCAAGCCGGCCGGGCTCGATGTCGGGCCGGTGATTTCCGCCGTTGAGCGTGCCCGCGACTCCGGTTTCGCCGAGGAGTTGATCGGCCTCCTGTGCGGGGTCTTCCGTGATCAGGTGGAAGGCGGTGTGGGCTCATCGTCCGTGGCGGCAGACCCTCGCCCAGCCCCACCCGTGACCACCAGTCCCCGCAGGCCGGGACGGGACCAATGGCCCGGCCTCGTGGAACGAAGGACCCCTGGCGCTGCTCGCGGTGAGCGGCGTCACGATGGTGGGAGAGAGTACGTCGGCCGGGAGGTGACGGCATGAGCCATGTCAGTACGTCACCGGAGTACGACCGGGCCAGGGCCCGGGTGCAGAGGAAGCGGAAGTTCCGCAGCGATCTGATCAGCTATCTCGTGATCAACGGGTTCCTCGTCGTCGTCTGGGCGATCACGGGTCTCGGTTACTTCTGGCCGGGCTGGGTCATGGGGGTGTGGGGTGTGTTCCTGATCCTGTCCGCCTGGGGCCTGTTCTTCCGCCACGAGGTGACCGAGGAGGAGATCCAGCGGGAGTTGCGCAAGCACAAGTGAGGATGCGTCCTCGCCACTTATGCCCCAAACGCACCATTGTTCTACGGTGGAGGGGAACGACGCTGCTCACCCCCTCACCCACCATCGAGGTGACGGTCATGACGGAGACCACTCAGCGCAGGACCACCCCGAACCGGACCGGCCAGCAGGACGGCGGCCCCTCGCAGGGCGGCCGCAAGGATTCGCCGGAAACCCGGGGCAACACCGCGATCGCGGACACGGTCGTGGCGAAGATCGCGGGTATGGCGGCCCGGGAGATTCCCGAGGTGCACAACCTCGGCGGCGGGATGACCAGGGCCTTCGGGGCCGTGCGCCAGCGCGTGCCCGGCACCGGCACCGGCACCGGTGTCACGCAGGGCGTGAAGGTGGAGGTCGGCGAGCGTCAGGCCGCTGTCGATCTGGACGTGGTCATCGAGTACGGCGCTGCCATCGTCGACACCGCGGCGGATGTGCGGACCAACGTCGTGAACGCGATCGAGCGGATGACCGGTCTGGAGGTCGTGGAGGTCAACATCGCCGTCGACGACGTCCACCTGCCGGACGAGGAGGAGCCCGAGCAGGAGGAGCGCCGGGTGGCCTGAGGGGCGCGCTGCCCCGGGGCGGACACAGCGGGGAAGGGACCGACCGTCGGTGCCGTCGGGTGCCGTCGCGTCGGGTGCCGACGCCCTGGGACCGCCCTCGGCCGCCCTCGGCCGTCCCCGGTCGCCCCGGTGGCCCCCCGCTCCTGGCAGCACCGTAAGCCCCGGCGCCCCGGCAGCCCCAGCAGCCGAGGTCAGTAGACCTTCGGGGCCGCTCCCGGCTCGCACGGCACCCGGGCGCGCTCGCCGTGGCCGCAGTGGACGACGCGGTCCGCCAGGCCGATGCGGTCGGCCTCCGCCAGGAACGCGGAGAGCGGTGAGCGCATCACCGTGTAGTCGCCGTAGTGGATCGGCAGGATCAGGCGGGGGTTCAGGCGGCGGGCCAGTTCCGCGCCCTGGGCGCCGTCCATGGTGACCACGAAGCCGCCGGGGAGCGTGGTGCCGCCGAGGTGCAGGAAGGCCAGGTCGGCGGCCGGGAAGCGGTCGGTGATCTCGTCGAGGGCGTCGTGGACGAGCGTGTCGCCCGAGACGTACAGCCGCAGTCTGGGCAGGCCACCCGCCGGGCCGAACTCCAGCATGCTGCCCATCACCGGGGGCAGGAGCCCGCGCAGCACCGGGTGGCCGGCGTGGCGGCCGGGCAGGGCCGTGACCGTGACCTGCCTCCCGTCGCGCTGCAGGGTGAGCGACCGCCAGGTGCGCAGTCCCGCGGTGTGGTGGAAGCCGTGCGCGACCTTCAGGCGGCGGGCCGCGTGCGGTGTCGTCAGGATCGGCACCGTGCGGTCCAGGTGCCGGCGAGCCCGGCGGTCCCAGTGGTCGCCGTGCAGATGGGACAGGACGATCCCGTCGAGGCGGGGGAGGTCGCCCACGTCGAGCGCGGGCTCGGTGAGGCGGCGGCTCACCAGCCCGTACCCGAGGTAGGCGTACTGCCCGCGGTGCAGGAAGTTCGGGTCGGTGAGCAGGGTGAGCGGGCCGTACGACAGCAGGACGGTCGCGTTCCCGATGAAGTGGAGGTCGAGCGCGTCGTCCTGGGCGCGGGCGCGGCGGTCGTGCGTGGGCTGTGGCATCGTGCCCCTCCGCTCTCTCTCCCCCCCCGGCGCCGGCTGGGTACCCGGGCGAGGGCCGTCCAGTCCACCGCCCCGCCCCGCCCGCAGGGCTCCGGGGAGGCGGTGTGCGGGGGGGGTCAGGCCGAGCGCTTGCGGGACGCCGATTTCTTCGCGGGTGTCTTCTTCGCCGCCGTCTTCTTGGCGCCCTGGGCGGACTTGGTGCTCTGGGTGGACTTGGCGCCCTGGGCGGACTTGGCCGTCGACTTCTTCGACGAGGCGGTCGTCTTCTTGGCGGCCGTCTTCTTCGCCGTGGACGTCGACTTCTTGCCGCCGGTCTGCTTGGGGGCGGCGCGGGACGTCGTCTTGCGCTGGGGCAGCGACTTGACCTCGGCGTGGTCCCCGGCCTCCTCGCCGCGGGACTCGCGTGCCGCGCGGACGCTGCTCTCCAGGGCCGCCATCAGGTCCAGGACCTTGCCGCCGGCCGCCGGTTCCGGGGCCTGGGGCAGGGACTCGCCGGCGGCCTTCGCGGCGATGACCTCCTCGACGGCCTCGCGGTACTCGTCGTGCAGGTCCTCCAGGTCGACCTCGCCGAGCGTGTCCATCAGGGCGTCCGCCAGGTCCAGCTCCTTGTCGCGGACCGTGACGCCGGTGTCGGGGGCGACGCCCTCGGGGGCGCGGACCTCGTCCGGCCACAGCAGGCCGTGCATGGCGATGGCGTCGCCGACCACCCGGAGCATGCCCAGCCGCTCCCGGCCGCGCAGGGCGTACTTGGCGATCGCGACCTTGTTGCTGCGCTTGAGGGCCTCCCGCAGCAGGGTGTACGGCTTGGCGGCGGGCGCGCCGCCGGCCTGGAGGTAGTACGCGGCGTCCATCTGGAGCGGGTCGATCCGGTCGGCCGGTACGAAGGCGACGATCTCGATCGTCCTGGCCGTGGGGATGGGCAGGCTGGACAGGTCCTCCTCGGTGATCGGGATGATCGTCCCGTCCGCGTCCTCGTAGCCCTTGCCGATCTCCCCCTGGGTGACCTCGCGGTCCTCCAGTTCGCAGAACTTGCGGTAGCGGATGCGGCCGCCGTCCTCGGTGTGGATCTGGCGGAAGGAGATCGAGTGGCTCTCGGTGGCGTTCACCAGCTTGATCGGAATGCTGACCAGGCCGAACGAGATGGCGCCGTTCCAGATGGATCTCACGTGCAGCACCCTTCCGGTCACGCTCGGGAGCGTTTCGTCATGGTTTGCGTGGGATTCTTATCGTATGGCGCCCATCACGGAGGTGGAGGGGCGACGGCTCGCCCTCAGCAATCTGGAGAAGGTGCTGTATCCCGCCGACGGCTTCACCAAGGGCGAGGTACTGCACTACTACGCGACCGTCGCCGAGGTCCTGCTGCCGCATCTGCGGGACCGGGCGGTGTCCTTCCTGCGGTATCCGGACGGGCCGGACGGGCAGCTGTTCTTCACCAAGAACGTGCCGCCGGGTACGCCCGAGTGGGTCGCCACCGCCGAGGTGCCGCGGGTCGAGGGACCCTCGCGGATGGTGCTGGTGCAGGACCTGCCGAGCCTGATGTGGTCGGCGAACCTGGTCACCGAGTTCCACACCCACCAGTGGCTCGTGGACTCCCCCGACGAGGCCGACCGGATCGTCTTCGACCTCGATCCGGGGGCGCCGGCGGGCATCGTGCAGTGCTGCGAGGTGGCGCTGTGGCTGCGCGAGCGGCTCGCCGCGGACGGGATCGAGGCCTGCGCCAAGACCTCCGGCTCCAAGGGGCTGCATCTGCTGGCAGCGGTGCGCGGGGCGTCGTCCGAGCGGGTGTCCGAGTACGCCAGGCGGCTCGCGGTCGAGGCCGAGAAGGACATGCCCCGGCTGGCCCTGCACCGGATGACGCGCAGCCTGCGGCCCGGGAAGGTGTTCGTCGACTGGAGCCAGAACGCCGCCCGCAAGACCACGGCGGCGCCGTACACCCTGCGCGCCCGCGCGGAGCCGACCGTCTCGGCGCCGGTGACCTGGGAGGAGATCGAGGAGTGCCGCGCTCCGGGCCGCCTGGACTTCCACGCCCGTGACATCGCTCCGCGCGTGCGGGACTACGGCGACCTGCTGGCACCGCTGCTGGACCGGGAGCGGGCGGGAACGCTGCCGTAGCCGGACGGCCGTGCCCTCACACCCGTTCCCATGTGCTCCGGTCCCTCGCCATCGCGTGCAGCGCCTCCACGTCCGCCGGTTTCAGGACGCCGCCCTGGTGGGACAGGGCGTGCAGTTCCGAGTCGGTGAGGATGCGGACGCCACGCGGAGGAGCCGGGATCGAGACGCCCGACGGGGCCAGCAGGGCGAGGACCGGGCGGACCTCGGCCGTCAGCGCGTGGGAGGCGCGGGCGGCGTCGGAACGGACCCGGCGCAGCAGCGGGCGGGGCTCGTGGCGGCCCAGGGCGACGAGCGGGTCGGAGACGGTCACCCGGTGCTTGCGGGCGTACAGGGCGTGGACGGCGTAGAGGCCGCCGGGGCCGATCAGCAGGTGGTGGACGCGGTCGCCGCCCGGGAGCGGCACGGAGTGCACCACGTGCCAGCCCGCGCCGTCGAGGCGGTCCAGGGCGTCCCCGATCGTCTGCTCGGCCGCCAGGGCCCGGCGGCGCGGGTCGGGGCGCAGTCTGCGGGGCGGGCCGGGGTCGCGGTCGAGGGCGACGAGCAGGGCCTCGCCGGGGCGGTTGGGGGCGAGGTCGTCGTCGGGGTGGAGGGTCATCCGGGCGAGCTCGGCGGGCGTCGGCACCGGGGGCGGTCCCACCTCCACGGGGCCGGTGATGAAGGGGCCGAGGGCCGTCATGACCTCGGCCTCGTGGTCCTCGCCGAGGAGGTTCACCCGGGCCGCCTCACGGTCGTACCAGGCGATGTTCCTGCCGTCCGGGAGGCAGACGTAGAGCCGGTCCTGACCGTGCCTCCGGGCCGGTACGACGCGCAGTCCGTCCATGCGGCATCACCCCTGACCATGGGAACAGGCGGGGTGCTGCAGGGGCAAGAACCCGGTTACCTTGGGAAGGAGTTGACCTGCCCGGCGATCAGGCCGGGACAGGGCAGCGTGCCTGGTCGGAGCGCGAGGGCGGGCCCTCGGGCGGTGATGCAGGGGAGGCGCCGTTGCGTACGCGCGGAAAAGCCGACGTGCCGGCTCCGCAGAGCCCGTGGAGCGAGGTCGTGCCCGGTCTGTGGATGGGCGGGCACGAGTTCACGGGGTCGTCGGGCCGGGTGGAGTTCGCCGTCGTACGGGACGAGTTCGACCTGGTGCAGACGCTGCTGCGGCTGCCGGGGCACGGCCCCGAACCGGGCGTCCCGCACCACGTCTGGCCCATCCCGGACGGGCCGCTGGACGGGACGCAGCTCGCCGGGGTGATCCGGCTGGCCGAGGCCGCGTGCGAGGCGCTGGACGAGGGCCGCCGGGTCCTGGTGCGCTGCTACCACGGCTACAACCGCTCGGGCCTCGTCGTCGCGCACGCGCTGATGCGCCGGGGCAGCTCCGCCGACGCGGCGATCCATCTGATCCGGGGGCGCCGCTCGCCCTGGGCGCTGCACAACGACCTGTTCGTCGAGTACCTGCGGGCCGGGCTGACGACGGCCCGGCTGCTGGAGGAACTGACCGAGTAGGGCGGCGCACGGCCGCCCTCCCGCGCAAATGGGACTTCCCCGCGAATAAGGTGTACCCGGCCGGCGGTCGCGTCCGAGCCGTGTGATCATCCGACGAACCGCAGGAGTGCAGTGCCCCGCAGCCGCCCCGGCCCCCGCACGCGCCGTCCCGCCGAGCCCGCCCGCCGTCCCGCCGCTGCCGCGCCTCGTGCCGCCACGCCTCCCCGCCATCCCGCTGAACCCGCCCGCCGTCCCGCTGCCGCCGCACCTCGTACCGCCGCCGCCCGTGCCGCAACGCCTCGCACCGCCGCCCGTAGCGCCACGCCTCGCACCGCCGCCCGTGCCGCAACGCCTCGCACCGCCGCCCGTAGCGTCACGCCTCGCACCGCCGCCCGTGCCGCCGCCGTCCGCCGTACGGCCGTCGTCGCGCTGCTGCTGGCCGCCGCCGTCGGCTGCGGTGACGCCGGAGGGCTGGAGGGCGCGGGGGCGACGCCGACGGCGGTCGGGCCGGCCCGGCTCTGGCCGGAGCTGACGCCGGCGTCCAGTCCGGCGTTCGAGATCGGCGAGGTGAACACCGAGGTGGTCAAGGGGGTCGAGGTGCCCGCCGGCGACGACATCCGCCGGGTCGACCCGGTCGGGATCGTCCGGGCCCAGATCGCCGCCGACCCGGGCGACTACACCGGCGGCGACGCGCCCTACCGCGAGACCGGCCGCCGCATGGCCGACTGCGCCGACGGCCCGGGACACGGACGATGCCCGGTCCTCACGCCGTACTACCGTGACCTGACCGGCGACGGGCGCGACGACCTGGCGCTGGGGTTCCGGCTGCTGCCCGGCAAGACCACCGCCGTGCGCGTCTACACCGTCGACGGCCACCGGCTCGTGCAGGTGATGGCGTGGGAGGACGCGCTGAGCGGAGTGGAGCTGGCCGGGCGGTCCCTCGTCATCCGCTCGCCCTCGGAGGTCGCGGGCTACGAGTACCGCCTGCAGTGGACCTGGGACCCGGACCAGCGGGCGATGCTCCTCACCCACGACGAGATGCTGCGCACCGGCCCGCGCACGCACTCCCGGCACCCCGCCCCCGCCCCCGCCCCCTCGACCTCGCCCTCGTCCTCCGCCTCGCACTCCCTCCGCCCCTCCGGGTCCCCCTCGGCAGGTCCCTCCGTCACCGGCTCGGCGGGCACCGGATGACACCCGCGCTCCCCCGGTGGTCCGGGACGCTCGCCGTGAAGGCCGCCGTCTTCATCACGGTGATGTGCTGCGCCCTGGCGGCCCTGCTCGGTGTCCTGGTGCACGCACAGGTCACGGACCAGACCGTCGACGAGGCCCGCGGCCTGGCGTTGCAGCGGCTGGCGCAGGCGACGGAGCGGTACGAGGCCGGGGACACGCTCGGGCAGGGCGCCGGGGTGGATCCCGCGGGTCTGCCCCGGTCGCTGCGGGACCTGGCGGTGGCCGGGGAGCGCGGCACGATGGTCGCCGAGCTGGAGGGGCGGCCCACCATGTGGGCCGCGGGCCCCGTCGACGGCGGCCGGGCCCTGGCGGTGGCGGTGGACTACTCGCAGCAGGCGCGCACCATCGACGGCCTGGACCGGGCGATCCTGTGGTCGTCGGGGCTGGCGATCGGGGCGACGCTGCTGGTCGGCGCGTTCGCCGTGACCCGGGTGACGCGGCGGCTGCACACCACCGCGCGGGTGGCCCGGCGGATCAGCGCGGGCGATCTCGACGCGCGCGTGAACGACCCCCGGACGCGGCCGGAGGCGAAGCGCCCGCCGCTCCCCCAGGACGAGGTGGCCGCGGTCGCCGCCGCGCTGGACTCCATGGCGGCGTCGCTGCAGGGCAAGCTGCTGGCGGAGCAGCGGTTCACGGCGGACGTGGCGCACGAGCTGCGGACGCCGCTGACCGGGTTGCACGCGGCGGCCGAACTGCTGCCGCCGGGGCGGCCGACGGAGCTGGTGCGGGACCGGGTGGCGGCGCTGCGGACGCTGACCGAGGACCTGCTGGAGATCTCCCGGCTGGACACCGGCCGCGAGCGGCTGGAGCTGGACACGGAGCAGTTGGGGCCGCTCGCCGAGCGGGTGGTGCGGGCGGCCGGGAACGGCACGCAGGTCAGGGTCGTACGGGACGCCTCGGTGGAGACGGACCGGCGGCGGCTGGAGCGGGTGCTGGGGAACCTGGTGGCGAACGCGCACCAGCACGGGCGGGGCCCCGTCGTGCTGACCGTGGACGGACCCGTGGTCACGGTCCGGGATCACGGGGACGGCTTTCCCGGGTACCTGGTCGCGCACGGGCCGCAGCGGTTCCGTACGGAGGGCGGGAGCCGGGGGCACGGGCTGGGGCTGACCATCGCGCGGGGCCAGGCGGAGGTGCTGGGGGCGCGGCTGGTGTTCGGCAACGCCCCCGGCGGCGGTGCCGTGGCGACGCTGGAGCTGCCGGTGGGGTGAGCGCCCCGGGGCGCCTCCTCCTATGGCCCAGTGTGAGGGGCGGAGCCCGCGGGGCGCTCCTAATGTGGCGATTAGTCAGCTTCGACCCCTCAGCCCCTTCATGGAGGTAACGCCATGCCCCTGCGCTCCCGCCTCGCCATAACCGCCGCAGCCGGATGCCTCGCCGCCGCGGCCGCCGTCACGCCCGCCGTCGCCGCGCAAGACGACTGGGACGCGAGCGGTGGCGACGGCTACCACCACTACGACCCCACCGGCGGGAACGGCCACCACGACCCCACCGGCGGCAACGGCCATCACCACGACCCGTCCGGCGGCAACGGCCACCACCACGACCGGCACCTGTACAAGGGCGTGGTGACGGCCGACAGGCTGGCGCTGCGCAGCGCGCCGAACCGGGGCTCGCAGGTCATCCGGTACGCCCACAAGGGCGAGATCGTCAGGATCTTCTGCAAGACGGGTGGCGAGACCGTCAAGGGCAACCCCCTCTGGTACCTCCTCACGGACGGCACCTGGGCCTGGGGCGCAGCCCGCTTCATCGACAACATCGGCCCCGCGCCACGCTGGTGCTGACACTCGGTCACCCAAAGAAGCACAAGACACACTGTTTGGGTAGGTTCCGGACATGAGCAAGGCCGGAATCACCGTGGCGACGGCGGACCCGCCCGCGCCCGCCGTCCGCCGCCTCCCCCGGCGCCGGGGCGTCGAACTCGCCCTCATCGTCCTGGCCGTCTCGCTGTCGGTGTACGGCTACTGCGCCGTGGGCCTGGCCCGGGACGGCGCGGTGCCGCCCGGCGCCGCCGGCTACGGCGCCGGGCTCGGCGTGCTGGCGCTGCTGGCCCATCTGGCGGTACGCCTGCGCGCCCCGTACGCCGACCCGTTGCTGCTGCCGATCGGTGTGCTGCTCAACGGGCTCGGGCTGGTGCTCATCTACCGGCTCGACCTGCAGACCCCGGGCGACCGGGCGGCACCGGCCCAGCTGGTCTGGTCGACGCTGGGCGTCGCGCTGTTCATCCTCGTCGTCCTGCTGCTGCGCGACCACCGCGTGCTCCAGCGCTACACGTACGTGTGTGTCGTCGCCGCGCTGGCGCTGCTCACCCTGCCGATCCTGTTCCCGGCGGTGAACGGCGCGCGGCTGTGGATCCGGATCGCCGGGTTCTCCATCCAGCCGGGCGAGTTCGCGAAGGTGCTGCTGGCGGTGTTCTTCGCCGCGTACCTGGCCGCGAACCGCAACGCCCTCGCCTGCACGGGCCGCCGGATCTGGAAGCTCCAGCTGCCCACCGGCCGGGTCCTCGGCCCGATCGTCGCCGTCTGGCTGGTGAGCGTCGGCGTGCTGATCCTGGAACGCGACCTCGGCACCTCCCTGCTGTTCTTCGGCCTGTTCGTCGTGCTGCTCTACGTCGCCACCGGCCGCACCGGCTGGATCGCCGTGGGGCTGCTGCTGGCGGCGCTGGGCGCGGTCGCCGTCGGCCGGCTGGAGCCGCACGTGCACAGCAGGATCGACACCTGGCTGCACCCGTTCGCGTCCATCGAGGCGGGCGAGGGAGCGGGCCAGCTCGCCCAGTCGCTGTTCGCCTTCGCGGAGGGCGGGGTCCTCGGCACGGGTCTCGGTCTCGGCCACTCCTTCCTCATCGGCTTCGCGGTCAAGTCGGACTTCATCCTGGCCACCGCGGGCGAGGAGCTGGGGCTGGCGGGCCTGTCCGCGATCTTCCTCCTCTACGGCCTGCTGGTGGAGCGCGGCTTCCGGGCGGGTCTCGCGCTGCGCGAGCCCTTCGGCCGGCTGCTCGCGGTGGGGCTCGCCTCGCTCGTGGCGCTGCAGGTGTTCGTCATCGCGGGCGGGGTGACCGGCCTGATCCCGCTGACCGGCATGGCGATGCCGTTCCTGGCGCAGGGCGGATCGTCGGTGGTCACCAACTGGTCGATCGTGGCGCTGCTGGCCCGGGTGAGCGACTCGGCCCGGCGGCAGTACGACGGGCAGGACACCCCGTGACCCGGCACATCCGGCACGCCGGTTTCTTCTGCGCCCTGCTGCTGGTGGCGCTGCTGCTGAACGCCGCCCGGGTCCAGCTCGTCCAGGCCCCGCAGTACGACCGCAACCCCGCCAACCGGCGTCCGGACATCGCCCGTTACGAGCAGCCGCGCGGTGACATCCTGGTCGGCGGCCGGCCCGTCACCGGCTCGAAGGACACCCGCGAGCACCTGCGCTACGAACGGACCTACACCGACGGCCCGCTGTACGCGCCGGTCACCGGCTTCGCCTCCCAGCTGTACGGGACGACGCTCCTGGAGAACGCCGAGGACGGTGTGCTCTCCGGCTCGGACCCGATGCTCGCGCCGTTCCCGCTGTGGAACGAGTTCACCCGTGCGCGCGGCTCCGGCGGGGACGTCGTCACGACCCTCGACCCGGCGGCGCAGCGGGCCGCGTACCGAGGGCTCAAGGGCCTCAAGGGCGCGGTCGCGGCGCTGGATCCGGCGACCGGCCGGATCCTGGCCCTGGTCTCGGCCCCGTCCTACGACCCGCAGCCGCTGTCGGGCAACGGCCCGGCGGCGGCCCGGGCCTGGGCCCGGCTCCACGCGGACGAGGACCGCCCGCTGCTCAACCGGGCGGCGCTGCAGACGTATCCGCCGGGCTCCACCTTCAAGGTCGTCACGGCGGCCGCCGCGCTGGACGCCGGGGTGGTCAGGGACCTCGGGGCGCCGACCGACTCCCCCGACCCGTACACGCTGCCCGGCACCCGGACCCGGCTGAGGAACGCGGCGCGCGGCTGCGAGGACGCCTCCCTGCGTGAGGCCTTCACGCTGTCCTGCAACACGGTGTTCGCCAAGCTGGGCGCGGAGGTGGGCGCGCGGGACATGGGGAAGACGGCCCGCGCGTTCGGCTTCGGCGGCGCGGAGCTGCGCGTGCCCTTCCCGGTGGCCCGCTCCACCTTCGACGCCACCCCCGACCCGGCGCAGCTCGCGCTGTCCTCGATCGGCCAGTACAACACCCGTGCCACCCCGCTGCAGATGGCGATGGTCGCGGCGGCCGTGGCCAACGGCGGCCAGGTCCGCGAGCCCTACCTGGTGGAGCGCACGACCCGGCCGGGCGGCAGCACCCTCGCGACCGCCGGCTCACGCGGGCTCCGCCAGGCGATGTCCCCCTCGACCGCGGTACGGCTGCGCGCGCTGATGCGGGAGGTCGTCGAGAAGGGCACCGGCCGCCGGGCGGCGATCCGCGGCGCGAAGGTCGGCGGCAAGACCGGCACCGCCCAGCACGGTCTCGCCAACTCGGGCACCCCGTACGCCTGGTTCATCTCCTGGGCCCAGGGCGGCCGCGACCTGACCCCGCGTGTCGCGGTGGCGGTGGTGGTGGAGGACGCCGAGGGGGAGCGCCGGGACATCAGCGGCGGCGGGGACGCGGCGCCGATCGCCCGGGCGGTGATGGAGGCGGTGCTGAAGTCACGCGAGCGGGCGCCCGGTCCCTGACGGCCCCGGTTCCCGCACGGGCGCTCACCCGTCCCCTCCCCTCCACCGCGCAGCCGGTCGCGCATCAGCCGATCCGCTTCCGGCCGTCCCCCTGCTTGCCCTTCTCCTGCCACGCGGGCTCTTCCGATTCCATGGCGTACAGGTCGAAGACCGGCATGCCTCGCAGGCTCACACGAGGTAGACACCGGGTCAACAAGTCGCGCACGGGGGATTGACGAGCTTGCTGACAGGCAGTCTCATAAGGGGGACAGTGACGTGTGCACAACGAGGTGGGCAGCCATGACGACCCTGACGGAAGCCGACGCGCTCGACGGCCTGCGCGATGCCCTCGGTCTGCTCAAGGACCGGGAGCAGGTGGCCCAACGGCTGCTCGACTCCTCCGCCAAGCATTCCTTCGACCCGGACAAGGAACTGGACTGGGACGCCCCGTTCGAGGAGGGCAAGTGGTTCTGGCCTCCGGAGCTGGTGTCGCTGTACGACACCCCGCTGTGGAAGCGCATGGGCGAGGAGCAGCGGATCCTGCTCTCCCAGCACGAGGCGGCGGCCCTGGCCTCGCTCGGGATCTGGTTCGAGATCATCCTGATGCAGCTGCTGGTGCGGCACATCTACGACAAGGCGGCGACGAGCGCGCACGTCCGCTACGCGCTCACCGAGATCGAGGACGAGTGCCGCCACTCCAAGATGTTCGCCCGTCTGATCTCCCACGGCGGCACGCCCTGGTACCCGGTCAGCCGCGCCCACCAGCACCTCGGCCGGCTGTTCAAGACCATCTCGACCACGCCGGGCTCCTTCACGGCGACCCTGCTCGGCGAGGAGGTCCTGGACTGGATGCAGCGCCTGACGTTCCCGGACGAGCGGGTCCAGACCCTGATCCGCGGCGTCACCCGCATCCACGTGGTGGAGGAGGCCCGCCACGTCCGCTACGCCCGTGAGGAACTGCGCCGCCAGATGGTGACGGCCCCCAAGTGGTCCCAGGAGTTCACCCGCATCACCTCCGGCGAGTTCGCCCGGGTCTTCTCGGTGGCGTTCGTGAACCCCGAGGTCTACACGAACGTCGGCCTCGACAAGCGGGAGGCCCTCGCCCAGGTCCGCGCGAGCGGCCACCGCCGGGAGGTCATGCAGACCGGCTCCAAGCGGCTCACCGACTTCCTCGACGACATCGGCGTCCTGCGCGGCGTGGGCCGCCGCCTGTGGAAGTCCTCGGGCCTGCTGGCCTGACCGCACCTCACGGTGCCCCACCCGTCGCGGCCGGGCGGGGCACCGCCGTCCACGACACGATCACGACCTCGCGATCACCACCGGCCCGTGCGCCCCGGGCGCCTCCTCACGGCCCGGGCCGCGAACACGTTCGCTGCGCCGTCGGCGTCACACGGCCGACCCGCGATGCCACCCGCTCCCGCACCCGCGCACGCACGGAAGGGGACGTGCCGGGGGGTGTCCGCCCGCAGCGGTCGGCGCGTCAAAGAACAGTCAGCCGATAAGCAACCCCATCGCGCCGATCCGAGGACGGACACCCCCCGGCGCGGCACCGCCCCACAACCGCCGAAAGGCGCGACGCGCACCCCCACCGAAGCGCCACAGGCCGCCACAGGCACCCACAGCCACCCGCACAAGCGCCACAAGCACCCGCACACCCCCACACTCCGCTACGCAGCCCCCCGAGCACCCGATTACGCTGCCGAGCATGACACCAGCCGCCCCCACCCCCGCCTACCGGCGACTCAGCGTCGAGGAACGCCGCAGCCAGCTGCTCTCAGCGGCACTGGACCTCTTCGCGCACCGCGCCCCGGAGGACGTGTCCCTGGACGACGTGGCGGAGGCGGCCGGGGTGTCGCGGCCCCTGGTCTACCGGTACTTCCCCGGCGGCAAGCAGCAGCTCTACGAGGCCGCCCTCCGCTCCGCAGCCGACGAGCTCCGGCACTGCTTCGACGAACCCCGCGAGGGCCCCCTCCTGTCCCGCCTCTCGCGCGCCCTCGACCGCTACCTCCGCTTCGTCGACGAGCACGACACCGGCTTCAGCGCCCTCCTCCAGGGCGGCAGCGTCGTGGAGACCTCCCGTACCACCGCCATCGTCGACGGCGTCCGCCGCGTCGCCGCCGAGCACATCCTCAGCCACCTCGGCGTCACCGGCCCCGGCTCTTGCCTGCGCATGACGATCCGCATGTGGATCACCGCCGTGGAGGCGTCGTCGCTCATCTGGCTCGACGAGGACAAGCAGCCCCCCGCCGAAGAGCTGCGCGACTGGCTCGTCGAACAGTTCGTCGCCATGCTCACGGTGACCGCCCGGCGCGACCCGCAGACCGACGCCGTGGTCCTGGCCCTCGCCGAGGATGTCTGAGACTGATCCCGTGAAGAGCGAAGACACCCCCTTCGAGGGCGGCCCCATGGACGGCCGGGTCCTGCCCGTCCTGCTCGGCATCACCGGCCACCCGCCCAAGACGTACCGCATCCCCGTCCCTGACCCGGCCGGCGGCCCGCCCACGGTCCTGGTCTACCGCCGCGTACCCCGCGGACCGGGCAAGGTCGGCCTGACCAACCGCTGGAAGTACGCGTACGCCCCCGAGGGCGTCCCGCGCCGCCGTCTCAACTGGCCCTGGTCGAAGCCAGACGCCACGCCGCCCGGCAAGCCGGATGACGCCGACGGGTGACCTCGTTGCGCCGAACCGCGCACACCCACCGCGCGCTACCCGCGCACAGGTCTGATCCTCACGAGTGTCCGGCGGCGAAAAAGCCGCCCCCGCACCGGAGGTGATGGCATGTCAGCAAGGCTCGTGCGTCTGGTCTGCATCGCGGCGACGGCGGCGACCACGGTCCTCGCCCCCCTCCCCGCCCCCGCCACGGCGGCCCCGGACCCGGACCCGGGCCGGTCCCAGGACACCGCTCTCGCCGACCTCCTGACAGACCTTCAGGGCCTGTACAAGAAGGCCGAGAAGGCCACCGACGCCTACAACGCCACCGAGGAGAAGCTGAAGAGGCAGCGCGCCGAGAGCGACCGGCTGGACCGCGCCCTCGCCCGCGCCCGGCTCTCCCTGCACGACAGCCGGAGCGCGGCCGGCCGCCTGGCCCGCCAGCAGTACCAGAGCAGCACCGACATCTCGCCGTACGTCCGTCTGCTCATGGCCCGCGACCCCCAGCACGCGATGGAGCAGGGCCATGTGATCGGCCGGCTGGCGCGGGAGCGGGCCGGCACCGTGGACCGGCTCACCGGCGACGAGCGCAGGGCCGACGACCTGGCCCGCAAGGCCCGCGCCGCACTGGACCGGCAACTCGCCCTCGCCGAGCGGCGCAAGAAGGAGCGGGACGCGGTGCGCGGGCGGCTGCACGACGTGGAGGACCTGCTCGCCTCCCTCGACCGTGACCGGCTCACCGCCCTCGCCGCGTTCGAGGAGAAGGGCGCCGGCAAGACCCGGAAGAGATTCCTGGCAGCGGGCGCACCCGACAGCGACGACAGCGCACCGGACGGCGACGACGACGCACCCGAAGGCGACGACAACGCACCCGACACCGACGACAACGCACCCGACACCGAGGACACCACGCCCGGCGACACCCGCGCACCCGACGGCGCCGGCGGCGCCGACGACATCGCACCCAGCGACAACCGCCCACCCCGCGAGGCCCCCGCCCTCCGAAGCGGCAGCGGCAGCAGCAGCAGCGGCGTCAGCGGCAACCGCGGCAAGGTCCGCCGCCCCTCGGCCGCGGGCGACCGCGCCGTCCGCTACGCCGTGCGGCAGCTCGGCAAGCCGTACGAGTGGGGCGCGGAGGGCCCGGCGTCGTACGACTGCTCGGGCCTGACCTCGCGGGCCTGGGCGAAGGCCGGGACGCCCATCCCGCGGACCAGTCAGGAGCAGTGGAGGGAACTGAAGCGGATCCCGCTGGACCGGCTGCGCCCGGGAGACCTGGTCGTGTACTTCCCGAAGGCCACGCACGTGGCGCTGTACCTCGGCGACGGCATGGTCGTGCAGGCACCCCGCCCGGGCGCGAAGGTGAAGGTGTCACCGCTCGCGGCCAACCCGATCCTGGGAGCCGTCCGCCCGGACCCGGACGGGAAGCCCCTGCGGCGGTACGAGCCGCCGGAGCTTCCCGAGGGCGCGCTGAACGGGTCGGACGAGGGGTACGACGGTTACGGTTACGCGGCGCCCGCGCCGGAGACCTCGGCCAGGTAGACCTGCGTCCTGTCCGGGTCGTAGAAGTAGTCCTCGAAGTCGGCCGGGTTGTCGAAGCCGTTGGCGAAGCGGTCGGCGACCGGCTGGAGCTCGCCGGCGGCGCCGATGAGGTTCAGCACGTGCTCCGGCGGCGGCGCGAGCATCGTGTTGGTCCACTTGGTGACGTGCCGGGCGGTCTGCCAGTAGCGGTCGAAGGTGGCCCGCATCCACTCCTCGTCGAACGGCTTGTCGCCGTGCTCGACGATCGAGGCGAGGTAGGCCGCGGCGCACTTGGAGGCCGAGTTGGAGCCCTGGCCGGTGATGGGGTCGTTCGCCACGACGACGTCCGCCACGCCCAGCACGAGCCCGCCGCCGGGGAGGCGGCCGATGGGGTTGCGGACGGTGGGGGCGTAGCGCCCGGCCAGCGTGCCGCCGGCGTCGGTCAGCTCCACCTTGGTGGCCCGCGCGTACTCCCAGGGCAGGTACCGCTCCATGAGTTCCAGGGTCAGGGAGAGGTGCTCGGCCGGGTCCTTGACGCCGTTGAAGACGTCCAGCGGGCCGCCGGGTATGCCCTCCCAGAACAGGATGTCGGCGCGGCCGGAGGTGGTCAGGCACGGCATCACGAACATCTCGCCGACGCCCGGCACCAGGTTGCAGCGGACCGCTTCGGTGCCGGGGTGCTCGGGGCGCGGGCCGAGGCCGTGGACGTACGACACGGCGAGGGCGCGCTGCGGCTCGCTGTACGGGGAGCGCTCCGGGTCGCGGGCGAACATCTGCACCAGTTCGCCCTTGCCCGCGGCGACCAGCACCAGGTCGTAGGTGCGGGAGAAGTAGTCGAGGTCGCCGACGGCGGCGCCGTGGATGACGAGCTGGCCGCCGCGCTGGGCGAACGTCTCCATCCAGCCGGCCATCTTCACGCGCTGGTCGATGGACTGCGCGTGTCCGTCGAGGCGGCCCAGCCAGTCGATGGCGCGGGCGGCGGGGCCGTCGGCCCAGGAGCCGGGGGCGGCGACCGAGACGCCGAGTCCTTCGATCTTCGGGGCCTGGGACTCCCAGAAGTTCAGCTGGAGATCACGCTCGTGCTGCAGGGCCGTGTGGAACATGCACTGCGTGGACATGACCCGGCCGGTGCGGATCTCGTCCGCGGTCCGGTTGGACATGAGGGTGACCTCGTACCCCTGGGACTGGAGGCCGAGAGCGATCTGGAGACCGGACTGACCGGCTCCGACGACGAGTATCTTCCGCATGCGGGGCTGTCTCCTACTCGGGGGTTTCGTCGAGCGCGTGGCCCACCAGGGCCAGGAGGGTCTCGATCACGGAGATCCGGCGACGCGCGTCCATGATCATGACAGGTATGTGTCGCGGGATGGTCAACGCCTCCCGTACATCCTCCGGCTCGAACAGCTCACTGCCGTCGAAGTGGTTGACGGCGACCACGTAGGGCAGCCCTGAGCTCTCGAAGTAGTCCAGGACCGGGAAGCAGTCCTTCAGGCGGCGGGTGTCGGCCAGGACGACGGCGCCGATCGCGCCGCGCACGATGTCGTCCCACATGAACCAGAACCGCTGCTGGCCCGGCGTGCCGAACAGGTAGAGCACCAGGTCGTCGTCGAGCGTGATGCGCCCGAAGTCCATGGCGACGGTGGTGGAGGTCTTGCCCGGTGTGGCGGTGAGGTCGTCGGTCGCCTCGCTCGCCTCGGTCATCAGCGCCTCGGTCTGCAGGGGCGTGATCTCCGAGGCGGAGGTGACCATCGTGGTCTTGCCCACGCCGAAGCCGCCCGCCACCACGATCTTCGTGGCTATGGGAGCACGGGTGCGATCCGTCTGCCAGGCATGCATGTCGTCGTCGGGCCGCGCCGACGGGATCGAACGAGTGACGCCATGAGCGGCGTCAGAGACGACGGAGTCCACTCAGCACCCTTTCCAGCAGAGCGCGGTCCGGGCGGCCCGTGCCGTGGCCGGTGCCCGTTCCGTACACACGGATCTTTCCCTGGTCGGCGAGGTCGCTGAGGAGCACGCGGACCACGCCGAGCGGCATCTTCAGCAGCGCGGCGATCTCGGCCACCGTCCGCATCCGGCGGCACAGTTCGACGATGGCCCGCAGCTCCGGCATCACGCGGGTGGACAGGGAGCCGTTGGTCAGTTCCCTGCGCTCCTCCGCGGCCTCCAGCGCGGCCGTGCTGGCCACGAACGTCTCCACCAGCAGCACGTGCCCGAAACGGGTACGGCCGCCGGTGAGCGAGTAGGGGCGGACCCGGGCGGGTTTGCGGTCACCGCCGCGCACCGGGAGTTGCTGCCTGGGCGTAATGCTCATCGTGCACTCCTGGTCGTCTGGGACTCCTCCAGGGATTTTCGGAGCTCGCTGCGGAGTTCCGGCGTCAGGACGTGGCCGGCGCGGCCGACGAACAGAGCCATGTGGTACGCCACCACGCTCATGTCGCAGTCCGCGGAGCCGTGGACGCCGAGCAGCGAGCCGTCGCTGATCGACATCACGAACAGGCTGCCCTCGTCCATCGCGATCATCGTGTGCTTGACCCCGCCGAAGTCCATCAGCTTGGCGGCGCCGATGGTGAGGCTGCCGATGCCGGAGACGATGGTGGCCAGGTCGGCGCCGGAGCCGCGGGGCCCGCCCCGTGCGGTGCCGCGGCCCTGCAGGGCCTGCCGGGCCTCCTTGTTGCGGTGGTCGTCGGAGGAGAGCAGGAGCAGTCCGTCGGACGAGACGACCGCGACCGAGAGGATGCCGGGCACCTCCTCGACGAGGTTGGTCAGCAGCCAGTGCAGGTTGCGGGCCTCACTGCTCAGTCCGATCAGTCCGAAGGTACTGGGCGCGGTCAACTGCTTGCCTCCTCGACTGTGCCCCCCGTGGCTTCTTCGGATCCAGCTGGTACTGCCGTGCCGGTGGCCGGCCGCTTGTGCGAGGCCGTCTTCTCGGCGATCTCCGCCTCGACCTCGCGGTAGCCGGCCTGCGCGCCCTGGCGGAAGCCGCCGAGACGGCGGCGCAGGGCTTCGGCGTCCACGGAACCGCTGCGCTGGCGCGGAGCGGTGGCCTGGGCGGTGATCTTGGGAGTGCGCTTGGGGAGGCCCTTGTCGGTGACGCGTTCGTGCTCGGCGTCGGCCTCCGCCCCGGCATCGTCTCCGGCGTGCTCGTCCCCACCCGTGTCACGCGTGTGGCCCGCGTGGTCGTGCCCGGGTGCCCCTGGGACGGACGCGCCGTCGGCGGCCGCGGAATCGTGCTGCGTGGGCTCCGGCTCCCCCTGCGGTACCGGGGCCATCAGCTCCATCGTGGTTTCGCCGGGGGTCTCCGCCGGCCCGGTGGCCGCGGTCCCCTCGGCGGCGGCCGCCAGCGCCGCCCCGGCCGGTTCCGGATGCCCCCCGGCGTCCTCGTCCGGCTGGTGCCGCCAGCCGGCCTCGTCCCGCTCGACCGCCTTCTCCGCCAGCGCGACCAGCGGGTCCCCGTCCGTCGTCCGGCCGTGCAGGACGTTGGAGTTGACCTCGGCGTCGGCGCCGGGCAGCGAGAAGGACTGCGCGCCGCCGGCCACCGGGCCGGAGCTGGGGGCGGCCTCGGCGGGGGCCGCCGCCAGCAGCGTGCGGGGCAGGACGACGACCGCCGCGACACCGCCCTGCTTCTGCTCGCGCAGCTGCACGCGCACACCGTGGCGCTGGGCGAGGCGGGCCACGACGTACAGGCCGAGGCCGAGACCGTCCTCGCCCTCCTGGTCGTAAGGCGCCTCCGGGTCGAAGTCGCTCAGGCGGGCGTTGAGGCGCTCCAGCCGGTCGCCGGTCATGCCGATGCCCTCGTCCTGGACGGAGAGCATGACCTCGCCGTTCTCCAGCAGCCAGCCGGAGATCTCCACGGGCAGGTCGGGCGGGGAGAACGAGGTGGCGTTCTCCATGAGTTCGGCCAGCAGGTGGGAGAGGTCGTCCGCGGCGAACCCGGCGATGTGGGCGTGCGGGGGCAGGGCCGCGATGCGGACGCGCTCGTAGCGCTCGATCTCGCTGACCGCGGCGCGGACGACGTCCACGAGGGGCACGGGCCCGGCGGTGTGCTGGACGTGTTCGGTGCCGGCGAGGACCAGGAGGTTCTCGCTGTGCCGGCGCATGACGGTGGCGAAGTGGTCGAGCTTGAACAGCGTGGCGAGGCGCTCCGGGTCCTGCTCGCGGTCCTCCAGGCCCTCGATGACGGCCAGTTGGCGCTCGACCAGGCCGAGGGTGCGCAGCGCGAGGTTGACGAACGTGCCGCCGATGGCCGTGCGCATCCGCTCCAGCTGGGCGGCGGAGTCGGCGAGTTGGCCGCGCAGTTCCTCGCGGGCGTCGGCCATCTTCTGGCGCTGGCCGACGAGGTGCTTGCGGTCGGACTCCAGCGTGGCGATCCGCTCGGTGAGGGCGGCGGCGTGCGCGTGCAGGGCGTTGACGGAGCGGACGACCTGGGCGAACTCGTCGTTGCGGCCGGTGAACTTGACCGGTTCCTCGGCCGCCGGGTCCTCGGCCTCGGCGAGGCGCTTGGAGCCCAGGCGCAGCACCGCGAGGGGCCGTGTGAGGCTGCGGGCCATGCCGGTGGCGACACCGACGGCGAGCAGCATCAGGGCGCCGAGGATCGCGATGCGGATCTCCAGCGCGGTGACGTCGTCGTCGCGCAGGGCCTCCAGGTCCTTGGTGCGGCGGTCGTAGAGGGCGGACTCGACTCCGCGCATCAGGTCGACCCGGGCGGAGAGCGCCGCGTCCAGCTTCTTGGTGTCGGTGGAGAGTTCGCCGCCGGAGAGGGACGGCTGGTCGGTCAGCGTCGCGAGGTACTTCTCGGCGGAGTTGACCTCGGTGCCGGTGACCGTGCTGTCGAAGGAGGCGCGGGCGTCCTTGGGGGCGGTGGCGCGGAAGTCGGCCAGGGCCGCGTCGGAGCGCAGCCGGGCCTGCTGGGCGGCGGCGCTCAGGGCGTCGCGCCGGCGGGCGTCGGCGCCGGAGGACGCGGAGGTCTCGGCCGGCAGGCCGGTGACCGGGTCGATGATGGTGCGGGTGCTGCTGGGCACGCTGAGCGCGGCGAGCAGCAGCCCCCGGGCCGCGGCGGCCTGCTGGACGGCGGAGTCCAGCTCGGCGAGGGCGTGGCCGCCCCCGCCGGCGCGCGGCGGGGTCTGCTGCGCCAGGTCCTCGGCGAGCCGGTGGAGGCCGGTGATGGCGGCGGAGTACGCCTGGTGGGCTTCGAGCGCGCTGCTCTTGCCGGTGAGCGCCGCCCGCCGTACCGCCGCTATGGCGTCGAGGTCGGAGCGCAGCCCGGCTGGCGTGTCGCTGTCCGCGCGCAGCTCCTCGACCTGCCGGTCCACGCGGGCGCTGTGCTGCTCGGAGGGCGCCTTGGACTTGGGGCGGCCGGCCGCGATGTAGGCCGTGACCTCGTCGCGCTCGTCGGCGAGGGAGTGCGCGAGTGCGAGGGCGTCCTGCGTCTGCCCCGCGAGCGTCACCAGCTCCTGCGCGTCGTGGAGTTCCCCGGAGGCGGCCAGCACGGACGGCGTGCCGGCGCCGGCGATGGCCGCGGCGACCACGGCCACGGCGACGATCAGCCGGTTGCGTACGTGTGTGGGGCGTCCCTTGCCGGTGGGGGGCGTCGGCTCGGCTCCCTGTGCGGGGGCCGTCTGCTTGCCTGTGCGACGAGGCCGCGTCTTCTGCACCGGTGCTCGCATTCCTGACTCGTGAACCTTGGGCCCGGATGACGCTCCGTCAACTGGTGCGTACTCCCGGTACACTTCCCGACCCTCCCAGCGCCGGTGGGCAGCGCACGCGCATCACCTGACCCGCCACTCGAAGGAGTGAACCTCGTCGAGGAGTTGGTGGGCAAGTTCCACCGGCTCTTGCACGGGCCGTGCGCGGCACGCCGGTTGGACGCCGGAAGCAGGCGGTGGCAGTATTCGCCGACACGCCTTCCCGGATCGCGCCATTCCCTCCCAAACAGGGCGTCTGACCTGTGCGGGTGCGCCGGTCCGGAGGCCGATGGCGGCCTTTTGCGCACGTTGTGAAGGGCTCGTGCAGACTGGCTGGATGCGTACGGAACTCGCCTCGGCGCCGTCGGACGCCGGCCGCCCCAACGAGGACTTCGCCGGTGTCGGGCTACCGGCCTCGGGACAAGGCGGTTCGGTCGTCGTCCTGGACGGTGTCACGCCGCCGCGGAGCGGGACGGGCTGTCTGCATTCGGTCCCCTGGTTCACCGCGCGCCTGGGCGGCGCGCTGACCGAACTGACCGTTTCACTCACGGATGTTCCCCTGGCCGACACCTTGTCCCGCGCCCTCGCGCGTACCGCCGAGGCCCATGCGGCAACCTGTGACCTTTCTCACCCCCGCACCCCGCAGGCCACGGTGGTCCTGGCCCGCTGGAACCCGGACACGGTGGAGTACCTGGTCCTGTCCGACTCGGCGCTGCTCCTGGAGTCACCGGACGGGGCGGTGACCCCCGTGCTGGACGACCGGCTGGCCCTGCTCCCCCGCTCGGCCCTGGCCACGGACGCGCTGGTGGACGCGACGGTCCGCAACAAGGAGGGCGGTTTCTTCACGGCGGCGGCCGACCCCGCCGTGGCCCGGCGGGCGGTGACCGGCAGCGTGCCCCGCCGGGAGGTCCGCGCCCTGGCCGCCCTGACGGACGGCGCGACCCGCTGGGTGGAGCGGTTCGGGGAGGGCGACTGGACGGACTGCTTCCGGCTCGTGCGCAAGGAGGGCCCGCAGGCACTGGTGGACCGGGTCCGGACACTGGAACGATCGGCCACCACCGGGACGTACCGGGGCAAGAGGCACGACGACGCGACGGTCGTCTACGTCGAGTTCTAGCCGCGCCGGGGGCTACTTCTCCATGCCGCGGTTGAGCTGGTGCAGCAGCCGGGCCAGTTCCGTGACCTCGCGGGGGTCCCAGTCGGCCAGGCGGCCGGCGTAGCGGGCACGGCGGGCGTCACGGACCCGGCGGACCCGGTCGTGCCCCTCCCGGGTGAGCGCGACCAGCCACGCCCGGCCGTCGGCGGGGTCGGGCTCGCGGGCGATCAGCCCGAGCTCCTCCAGGGCGCGCAGCTGGCGGGACATGGTGGCCTTGCCGACGCCGATGTAGGCGGCGAGTTCGGTGGCCCGCTGCTTGCCGCACTCGTCCAGCCGGACGAGCAGCCCGTACGCGGACGACTCGAGGTCGGGGTGGACCTCGCGGGCCATCTCGCCCTGGCTGGCCCGGGCCCGCCGCAGCAGCACGGTCAGTTCGCGCTCCAGCGCGAGGAAGGCGGGCTGGTTCACCCCGCTTCCGGCCGCACCGGCCCCGCGGTGTCCCTCGTCGTTGCCGCCGTCGTGCACGTGAGCCCTGCCTCGGTCGTCGCCCGTACCTGGAATTCTCCACCGGCTGCGGACATCGCCGCAGCTCGGCAAGTATTCCGCAGGTCGCGGGGCAGGTGTCCACAGGGCGTGGGCACGGTGAAGGCCCGGGCCTCCCTCACGGGGCCCGGGCCTTCCCTCATCCGATGACCTCCGTCACGCGGCCACCGGAACCTCCGGCGCCGCGCCGCTCGTCGCGGGCGCGAGCGCCAGCTCCAGGACCTGGCGGACGTCGGTGACGGCGTGGACGTCGAGCTTGTCCAGCACCTCCGCCGGGACGTCGTCCAGGTCGGGCTCGTTGCGCTTGGGGATGATCACCGTGGTGACCCCGGCCCGGTGCGCCGCGAGCAGCTTCTGCTTCACCCCGCCGATCGGCAGGACCCGCCCGGTCAGCGAGACCTCGCCGGTCATCGCCACGTCCGTGCGGACCAGCCGGCCGGAGAGCAGGGACGCGAGGGCCGTGGTCATGGTGATGCCGGCGCTCGGGCCGTCCTTGGGGACCGCGCCCGCGGGGAAGTGGATGTGCACGCCCCGGTCCTTCAGATCGGCCACCGGCAGTTCGAGCTCGGCGCCGTGCGAGCGCAGGAAGCTCAGCGCGATCTGCGCGGACTCCTTCATCACGTCGCCCAGCTGACCGGTGAGGGTCAGCCCCGCCGCGCCCGTCTCCGGGTCGGCCAGGGACGCCTCCACGTAGAGCACGTCACCGCCCGCCCCGGTCACCGCGAGCCCGGTCGCCACGCCCGGCACGGACGTCCGCCGCTCGGCCGGGTCCTGGGCGGACTCGGGCACGTGGTGCGGCCGGCCGATCAGGGCCCGCAGGTCCTCGTCGCGGACGGTGAACGGCAGCTCCCGCTCGCCCAGTTCGTGCTGGGCGGCGACCTTGCGCAGCAGCCGGGCGATCGACCGCTCCAGGGTGCGCACGCCCGCCTCGCGGGTGTACTCGCCGGCGAGCTTGCGCAGCGCGCCCTCGTCGAGGGTCACCTCGTCCTTGTCCAGCCCGGCCCGCTCCAGCTGGCGCGGGAGCAGGTGGTCGCGGGCGATGACGACCTTCTCGTCCTCGGTGTAGCCGTCCAGGCGGACGATCTCCATCCGGTCGGCCAGGGCCTCCGGGATCGCCTCCAGGACGTTGGCCGTGGCCAGGAAGACGACGTCGGACAGGTCGAGCTCGACCTCCAGGTAGTGGTCCCGGAAGGTGTGGTTCTGCGCCGGGTCGAGCACTTCCAGCAGGGCGGCGGCCGGGTCGCCGCGGAAATCGGAGCCGACCTTGTCGATCTCGTCGAGCAGCACGACCGGGTTCATCGACCCGGCCTCCTTGACCGCCCGGACGACCCGGCCCGGCAGCGCGCCGACGTAGGTGCGCCGGTGCCCGCGGATCTCGGCCTCGTCGCGCACACCGCCGAGGGCGACGCGCACGAACTTGCGGCCCATAGCGTGGGCGACGGACTCGCCGAGGCTGGTCTTGCCGACGCCGGGCGGGCCGACGAGCGCGAGCACGGCACCGCCGCGCCGGCCGCCGACGACGCCCAGCCCCCGGTCGTTGCGCCGCTTGCGCACCGCCAGGTACTCGGTGATGCGCTCCTTGACGTCCTCCAGACCGGCGTGCTCGGCGTCCAGCACGGCCTTGGCGCCCTGGATGTCGTAGGCGTCCTCGGTGCGCTCGTTCCACGGCATCTCCAGGACCGTGTCGAGCCAGGTGCGGATCCAGGAGCCCTCGGGCGACTGGTCGGAGGACCGCTCCAGCTTGTCGACCTCCTTGAGGGCGGCCTCGCGGACCTTCTCGGGCAGGTCGGCGGCCTCCACACGGGCGCGGTAGTCGTCGGACTCCTCGCCCTCCTGCTCGCCGTTCAGCTCGCGCAACTCCTTGCGGACCGCCTCCAGCTGACGCCGCAGCAGGAACTCGCGCTGCTGCTTGTCGACGCCCTCCTGGACGTCCTTGGCGATGGACTCGGCCACGTCCTGCTCGGCGAGGTGGTCGCGCAGGTGCTGGGTGGCGAGCCTGAGCCGGGCCACCGGGTCGGCGGTCTCCAGCAGTTCGACCTTCTGCTCGGTGGTCAGGAACGGCGAGTAGCCGGAGTTGTCGGCGAGCGCCGAGACGTCGTCGATGGCCTGCACGCGGTCGACGACCTGCCAGGCGCCGCGCTTGCGCAGCCAGGCGGTGGCCAGGGCCTTGTACTCCTTGACCAGTTCGGCCACCTGTCCGGGCAGCGGCTCCGGGACGGTCTCGTCGACGCTGGTGCCCTCGACCCAGAGGGCCGCGCCGGGGCCGGTGGTCCCCGCACCGATCCTCACCCGCCCCCGGCCGCGGATCAGCGCGCCCGGGTCGCCGTCGGCCAGCCGGCCGACCTGCTCGACGGTGCCGAGGACACCGGTGTTCGCGTACGTCCCGTCGATGCGCGGCACCAGGAGTACCCGGGGCTTCCCGGGCGTTGTCCGAGCGGCGGCCTGCGCGGCCTCCACCGCCGCACGGACCTCGTTGTCGCTCAGGTCCAGCGGGACCACCATCCCGGGCAGCACGACCTCGTCGTCGAGCGGCAGCACGGGCAGGGTGAGCGGTGTGGACGTCGAAGCCATGATCTCCCCTTCGGCAGTCAAGTTGAGCTATGCCGACTCAATGCTTGGGGAGGGCCGGTTGTTCCCCGAGAGGTGTTCGCTCTGAGCGATCCGCCCGCGGCGCGTGCCCCGGGTCCCGTGCGGGCGCCGGGTCCACGTACGGGGGGCGGCTCCGCGTACGGGGGCGGGTCCGCGCAGGGGGGCGCCGGGCCGGCCTAAGGGAATTTGCCCCTGGAAAGTGCCCACGGGAAGCAACGCCAGGCGGCGGCGCGCACCGCCGCCGCCCCGCCCCGCGAAAACCCCGGCGCCGGACGCCCCGGACCTGCCAGGATTCCCCCATGTCCCCCTCGTACGACATCCCCGACGTGCTGGACCGCCGCGAAGGCCCTCACGGAGAGGTGGTGCTGCGGCGGCGGCCCGGCGGGCGGCTGGAGATCATCGCCAACGGCTGCTTCCTGATGGACACCTCCGACGGCCGCTCGGAACGGCGGCTGGTGGACGCGGCGCTGGCCGCCCTGCCCGGCGGGACACGGCCCGACGTGCTGATCGGCGGACTCGGCGTCGGCTTCTCCCTCGCACACGCGGCCGCGAACCCGCGCTGGGGGCGGATCACCGTGGTGGAGCGTGAGCGCGCGATCGTCGAATGGCATCGGGACGGCCCGCTCTCCGCGTTCTCCGCCCGGGCCCTCGCCGACCCCCGTACCCATGTCGTCGAAGCAGATCTCGTGGCGCACGTCCATGAGACATCCGACACGTACGACGCGCTCTGCCTCGACATCGACAACGGCCCGGGCTGGACGGTCACGGAGGACAACGGAAATCTGTACAGCGGCACCGGACTCGCCGATTGCGCACGGGTGTTGAGACCCGGCGGAGTTCTCGCCGTGTGGTCCGCCCAGCCGTCACCGGAATTCGAAGAAACCTTGCGGAATGCCGGGTTCCAACAGGTGCGTACCGAAGAGATCCCCGTTGCCCGGGGCGTTCCGGACGTCGTGCACCTCGCCATCAGCCCTGGATAGCAAAGGCGTGCTGCCTCCCCGTACGCTGCTCCTCTGACGCCGATCATTCAAGCGTCAATCGCAACCATGCGCAGACCGAGGAATCACCCCACTGATTCCGGAAAGCACACCCCAGGGGCGGGCGATGGAGCAGACACAGACCTCCCACAACGGTTCGGCGACGGCTACCCCGGGCGCGCAGCGCCGGGTTCTCGTCGTCGAGGACGACGCCACGATCGTGGACGCCATCGCGACCCGCCTGCGAGCCGAGGGATTCCTCGTGCAAACGGCGGGTGACGGCCCGGCCGCTGTCGACACGGCCGAGGCCTGGCAGCCGGACCTGCTGATCCTCGACATCATGCTGCCCGGCTTCGACGGTCTGGAGGTCTGCCGGCGCGTGCAGGCCGCCCGCCCGGTGCCGGTGCTGATGCTCACCGCGCGCGACGACGAGACCGACATGCTGGTCGGGCTCGGGGTAGGCGCCGACGACTACATGACCAAGCCGTTCTCGATGCGGGAGCTGGCGGCGCGCGTGCACGTGCTGCTGCGCCGTGTGGAGCGGGCCGCGATCGCCGCCGCGACGCCGCGCAGCGGCATCCTGCGCCTCGGCGAGCTGGAGATCGACCACGCCCAGCGCCGGGTCCGGGTGCGCAGCGAGGACGTCCACCTCACGCCGACCGAGTTCGACCTGCTGGTCTGCCTGGCGAACACCCCGCGCGCGGTGCTCTCCCGCGAGCAGCTGCTCGCCGAGGTCTGGGACTGGGCGGACGCCTCCGGCACCCGCACGGTCGACAGCCACATCAAGGCGCTGCGCCGGAAGATCGGCGCCGAGCGGATCCGCACCGTGCACGGTGTGGGCTACGCCCTGGAGACCCCGACGCCATGAGCGGCGGGCCGGCCGCACGCAAAGACCCCGGGGAGCCGGAACCCTGGGGGAAGGTGAGCCCGTTCTCCATCAAGACCAAGCTGGGCGCGCTGGTCGTCATCTCGGTGCTGATCACCACGGGTCTGTCGGTGATCGCGGTGCACACCAAGACGGAGCTGCGCTTCATCACGGTCTTCTCGATGATCGCCACGCTCCTCATCACGCAGTTCGTGGCCCATTCGCTCACCGCGCCGCTGGACGAGATGACGGCCGTGGCGCGTTCCATCTCGCAGGGCGACTACACCCGCCGGGTGCGGGAGAACCGCCGTGACGAGCTGGGCGACCTGGCCGTGACGATCAACGCCATGGCCGACGAGCTGGAGGCCCAGGACCGCCAGCGCAAGGAGCTGGTGGCGAACGTCTCGCACGAGTTGCGCACGCCCATCGCGGGGCTGCGCGCGGTGCTGGAGAACATCGTCGACGGCGTCACCCAGGCCGACCCGGAGACCATGCGCACGGCGCTGAAGCAGACCGAGCGGCTGGGCCGGCTGGTGGAGACGCTGCTGGACCTGTCGCGGCTGGACAACGGCGTCGTCCCGCTGAAGCGGCGGCGGTTCGAGGTGTGGCCGTATCTGTCGGGCGTGCTGAAGGAGGCCAACATGGTCGCCTCGGTGCGCGCGGGCATCGCCACCGGCTCGGGCAGTCACACACGCACGGACGTGCACCTGCACCTCGACGTGCACCCGCCGGAGCTGACCGCGCACGCCGACCCGGAGCGCATCCACCAGGTGGTGGCCAATCTCATCGACAACGCGGTCAAGCACAGCCCGCCGCACGGCCGGGTGACGGTCAAGGCGCGGCGCGGGGCGCAGCCGGAGTCGCTGGAGCTGGAGGTCCTGGACGAGGGCCCCGGCATTCCCAAGTCGGAGTGGCACCGCGTCTTCGAGCGGTTCAACCGCGGCAGCGCCAAGCGGCAGGGGCCGGGCAGCGACGGCGGCACGGGGCTCGGGCTGGCGATCGCCCGCTGGGCGGTCGATCTGCACGGAGGCCGGATAGGAGTGGCCGAATCCGAGCGAGGTTGCCGGATTCTTGTCACTCTTCCGGGAGAGCCATCAGTACCAAGTTGACGTAAAGTTCGAAGCGGAGCCCCAAGATCCACCGGCGTCCGCGCTGACGGACACGTGTGATCAGGCACAGGCCCGCGCCATCGGTGCGACGGGCCCTGCCCCGCTCTTGCCTCCTTGAGCGGAACCACGCTTGTTTCCCGCCATTTCAAGCCCCGAAACACGCTCCAAGATGTGACTTGCGCGACGTTGAACGGGCCCGGCCTGACCTTCCCGGTCCGGGAGGCGTAGCCTTGATTCCCGCTGTCCATCATCTTGTGAAGCGGAAGAGGGCGGTTGCCGCCGTGTCGCCACAGTCCCCCAGTAACTCGAGCATCTCGACCGAGACCGACCAAGCGGGCAAGAACCCCGCGGCGTCCTTCGGTGCCAACGAGTGGCTCGTCGACGAGATCTATCAGCAGTACCTCCAGGACCCGAACTCGGTGGACCGAGCCTGGTGGGACTTCTTCGCCGACTACAAGCCCGGGGCGGCCGCCGCCCCGGCTCCGGCGGGTACCGCGGCCGCGGGGGCCGCGGGGACCACCACCGCTCAGCCCACGGCCCCGGCCCAGCCCGCGGCCCCCGCTCAGGCCGCTCCGAAGCCCGCCGCCGCGCCGGCCGCGAAGCCGGCCGAGGCCAAGCCCGCCGCGCAGGCCCCGGCCCAGGCCGCCGCCCCGGCGAAGGCCGCCCCGGCCCCGAAGCAGGCCGCCGCCAAGCCGGCCGCCCCGAAGGCCTCGCCCGACGGCGCGGGCCCCTCGGCTCCGGAGCAGGTCGTGCTGCGCGGCCCGGCCGCCGCGGTCGCGAAGAACATGGACGCCTCCCTGGAACTGCCCACGGCCACCTCCGTGCGCGCGGTCCCGGTGAAGCTGCTGTTCGACAACCGCATCGTCATCAACAACCACCTCAAGCGGGCGCGCGGCGGGAAGATCTCCTTCACGCACCTCATCGGCTACGCCATGGTCCAGGCGATCAAGGCCATGCCGGCGATGAACCACTCGTTCGCGAAGGTCGACGGCAAGCCCACCCTGGTCAAGCCGGACCACGTCAACCTCGGTCTCGCCATCGACCTGGTCAAGCCGAACGGCGACCGCCAGCTCGTCGTCGCGGCGATCAAGAAGGCCGAGACGCTGAACTTCTTCGAGTTCTGGCAGGCCTACGAGGACATCGTCCGCCGCGCCCGCGACGGCAAGCTGACGATGGACGACTTCACCGGGGTCACGGTCTCCCTGACCAACCCCGGCGGCCTCGGCACGGTCCACTCGGTGCCGCGCCTGATGCCCGGCCAGTCCGTGATCATGGGCGTCGGCGCCATGGACTACCCGGCGGAGTTCCAGGGCACCTCCCAGGACACCCTGAACAAGCTCGGCATCTCGAAGGTCATGACGCTCACGTCGACCTACGACCACCGGGTCATCCAGGGCGCCGCCTCCGGCGAGTTCCTCCGTCAGGTCGCGAACCTCCTCCTCGGCGAGAACGGCTTCTACGACGACGTCTTCGAGGCGCTGCGCATCCCCTACGAGCCGGTCCGCTGGCTCAAGGACATCGACGCCAGCCACGACGACGACGTCACCAAGGCCGCCCGCGTCTTCGAGCTGATCCACTCCTACCGCGTCCGCGGCCACGTCATGGCCGACACCGACCCGCTGGAGTACCAGCAGCGCAAGCACCCCGACCTGGACATCACCGAGCACGGCCTCACGCTCTGGGACCTGGAGCGCGAGTTCGCCGTCGGCGGTTTCGCCGGCAAGTCGATGATGAAGCTGCGCGACATCCTCGGCGTCCTGCGCGACTCGTACTGCCGCACCACCGGCATCGAGTTCATGCACATCCAGGACCCCAAGCAGCGCAAGTGGATCCAGGACCGCGTGGAGCGCCCGCACTCCAAGCCGGAGCGCGAGGAGCAGCTGCGCATCCTGCGCCGGCTGAACGCGGCCGAGGCGTTCGAGACGTTCCTGCAGACGAAGTACGTCGGCCAGAAGCGCTTCTCCCTGGAGGGCGGCGAGTCCGTCATCCCGCTGCTGGACGCGGTGCTGGACTCGGCCGCCGAGTCCCGCCTGGACGAGGTCGTCATCGGCATGGCCCACCGCGGCCGCCTGAACGTCCTCGCCAACATCGTCGGCAAGTCGTACGCGCAGATCTTCCGCGAGTTCGAGGGCAACCTCGACCCGAAGTCGATGCACGGCTCCGGCGACGTGAAGTACCACCTGGGCGCCGAGGGCACCTTCACCGGCCTCGACGGCGAGCAGATCAAGGTCTCCCTGGTCGCGAACCCCTCGCACCTGGAGGCGGTGGACCCGGTCCTGGAGGGCGTCTCGCGCGCCAAGCAGGACATCATCAACAAGGGCGGCACGGACTTCACGGTCCTGCCGGTGGCGATCCACGGCGACGCGGCCTTCGCGGGCCAGGGCGTGGTGGCCGAGACCCTGAACATGTCGCAGCTGCGCGGCTACCGCACCGGCGGCACGGTCCACATCGTCATCAACAACCAGGTCGGCTTCACGGCGGCGCCCGAGTCCTCGCGCTCCTCCATGTACGCCACCGACGTGGCCCGCATGATCGAGGCCCCGATCTTCCACGTGAACGGCGACGACCCGGAGGCGGTCGTGCGCGTCGCGCGCCTGGCCTTCGAGTTCCGCCAGGCGTTCAACAAGGACGTGGTGATCGACCTCATCTGCTACCGCCGCCGCGGTCACAACGAGTCGGACAACCCGGCCTTCACCCAGCCGCTGATGTACGACCTGATCGACAAGAAGCGCTCGGTGCGCAAGCTGTACACCGAGTCCCTCATCGGTCGCGGCGACATCACCCTGGAAGAGGCCGAGCAGGCGCTGCAGGACTACCAGGGCCAGCTGGAGAAGGTCTTCACGGAGGTCCGCGAGGCCACCTCGCAGCCGGCGACCATCGAGCCGTCGGACCCGCAGGCCGAGTTCCCGGTCGCCGTGAACACCGCGGTGACCACGGAGGTCGTCAAGCGGATCGCCGAGTCCCAGGTCAACATCCCCGACCACATCACCGTCCACCCGCGTCTGCTGCCGCAGCTGCAGCGCCGGGCGGCGATGGTCGAGGACGGCACGATCGACTGGGGCATGGGCGAGACCCTCGCCATCGGCTCCCTCCTGCTGGAGGGCGTCCCGGTCCGCCTGGCCGGCCAGGACTCCCAGCGCGGTACGTTCGGCCAGCGCCACGCGGTCATCATCGACCGCAGCACGGGCGAGGAGTACACGCCGCTGCAGTACCTCTCCGAGGACCAGGCGCGGCTGAACGTCTACAACTCCCTCCTGTCCGAGTACGCGGCGATGGGCTTCGAGTACGGCTACTCGCTGGCCCGTCCCGAGGCGCTCGTGATGTGGGAGGCGCAGTTCGGCGACTTCGTCAACGGCGCCCAGACGGTCGTGGACGAGTTCATCTCGTCGGCCGAGCAGAAGTGGGCCCAGACCTCCGGCGTCGTGCTGCTCCTGCCGCACGGCTACGAGGGCCAGGGCCCGGACCACTCCTCGGCCCGCCCGGAGCGCTTCCTCCAGATGTGCGCGCAGAACAACATGACGGTCGCCATGCCGACGTCGCCGTCGAACTACTTCCACCTCCTGCGGTGGCAGGTGCACAACCCGCACCACAAGCCGCTGGTGGTCTTCACGCCGAAGTCGATGCTGCGCCTGAAGGCGGCGGCCGCGAAGGCGGAGGAGTTCACGACCGGGCAGTTCCAGCCGGTCATCGGCGACGCGACGGTCGACCCGGCCGCCGTGAAGAAGGTCGTCTTCTGCGCCGGCAAGGTCTACTACGACCTGGAGGCCGAGCGGCAGAAGCGCGGCGTCACGGACACGGCGATCATCCGCATCGAGCGCCTGTACCCGCTGCCGGGTACCGAGCTCCAGGCGGAGATCAAGAAGTACCCGAACGCCGAGAAGTACCTGTGGGCCCAGGAGGAGCCGGCGAACCAGGGTGCCTGGCCGTTCATCGCGCTCAACCTGATCGACCACCTGGACCTGGCGGTCGGCGCGGAGGTCCCGCACGGCGAGCGGCTGCGCCGCATCTCGCGCCCGCACTCCTCGTCCCCGGCGGTGGGTTCCGCGAAGCGGCACCAGGCCGAGCAGGAGCAGCTGGTGCGGGAGGTGTTCGAGGCGTGAGCCTCTGAACTCCCCTGCTGTGAAGGCCCGGTCCCCGCGTGGGGCCGGGCCTTCGCGCTGGGAGGCGGAGCACGGTCGCCGGTCCGGTACGTAGGCTGTCTCCGGCACCACCATCCGGGACGAACGCAGGAGAACAACCCCATGTACTTCACCGACCGCGGCATCGAGGAGCTGGAGAAGCGGCGCGGCGAGGAGGAGGTCACCTTCGAGTGGCTGGCCGAGCAGCTTCGGACGTTCGTCGACCTCAACCCCGACTTCGAGGTGCCGGTGGAGCGGCTGGCCACGTGGCTGGCGCGGCTGGACGACGAGGACGACGAGTAGGCGATCAGGGGTCCGGCCGGGCCCGGGGGATCAGCGGTCCCCCTCCCGTCCGGGGTCTGCGGACTCGACGGGCTCGCCGAACGCGCCGGGCTCGCCGAGGGGCCACTCGGGCGGGAGCGCGGACCGTCCGGGGCGCCACTCGCTGGGCAGCGTGAGCCCGTAGGACAGGCCCATCGCGCCGTGGGCGAGGAGCAGGACCCCGGCCGCGGTCCAGCCGCCGGCGTGCTGCCGCAGGCCCCGGACCAGGAGCGGCACGCCCACCGCCATCTGGGCGAAGGCCAGGGCGCGGGCCCGGGGGCCGCCGGCCCAGGGCATCCAGGGGCCGAGGCGGGTGTGGTCGACGGTGTGCCGCGCCGTGACGGTCTCGCGCCGGCCCTGCCGGCCGGCCGGGAGACCGTGGGACCGGTGGGCGACGGCCTCCATCAGGCGGCCTGCGGGCTCGCCGAGGGTGAGTTCGGGCGGCAGCGCGACGCCCACGCGCGCGAGGACCGCGAGCAGACCGCGCAGGCGGGCGGGCGCGTCGGCCGCGGGGTCCGGTTTCGTCAGCCGGTCCAGGGCCTGGACGTCCAGGACGGGGTCGAGGCCCAGGCGTGCGGCGAAGGTGCGCATCGCCTCGTCCTCTCCGGCCGGGACGCCGCTGGCGAGCCAGTCGAAGCCGACCGGGCGGCGGAAGCCGGAGGCGAGGGTGAACCCCGCGTGGTCGCCGTCCCACCACAGCGCGAGGACCGGCCAGGGCGCTCCGACGGCGAGGGCCGTGGCCCAGCCGGTGACCACGCGGTCGACGGGCTCGGCGGCGTCCCGCCAGGGCCGGCCGTCGGGGACCAGGACGCTCCACGAGTCGCCGGCGCGGGTGAGCCGCATGGGTGCGCGCAGCAGGTGCGCGACGGGGGCGACGGCACCGGGCGCCGCCCGGCACAGCAGCAGGGCTCCGGGCCCGGTGCGAGCGGCTTGCGTCGACATGGTCACACGGTAGGGCGAATCGCCCGACTTCGAATACTTATGAGCGCCCCGTCATCCTCAGAACGGGTGCCTTGACTTTCCCCCAGCGCGATATATCGTGAATGAAAGAAGACGCGATATGGCGCGTCGAGTCGGGGAGGTCCCACCATGTCCGAGTGGTCCGTCGCGGAGCCGAGCAAGCTCACCTTCGACGAGCCCGTGAGCGATCTTCACGTGCGCCTCGTCAACGGAACGGTGAACGTGGTGGGCACGGACGAAGGTTCCGCCCGCCTGGAGATCTCCGAGATCGAGGGCCCGCCGCTGGTGGTGACCCAGCAGGGCGGCGTCCTGACGGTCGCTTACGAGGATCTGCCCTGGAAGGGCTTCCTCAAGTGGCTTGACCGCAAGGGCTGGCGCCGCAGCGCGGTGGTCTCCCTCGCCGTCCCGGCCGGTACGCGCGTCGAGGTGGGCGTGGTCGGCGCGGCGGCCGTGGTCTCCGGGATCCAGGGCCCGTCGCTGGTGAAGGGCGTCACGGGCGACACGACGCTGGTGGGCCTGTCCGGCCCGGTCCGCGCCGAGACGGTCTCGGGGAACCTGGAGGCCCAGGCCGTGACGGGCGACCTCCGGTTCAACTCGGTCTCCGGCGACCTCACCGTGGTGGAGGGCTCCGGCCCCTCCGTGCGGGCCGACTCGGTGAGCGGCTCCATGATCATCGACCTCGACCCGGACGGCCCCACGGACGTGCGGCTGACCAGCGTCTCGGGCGAGATCGCGATCCGGCTGCCGTACCCGGCGGACGCGGACGTCGAGGCGAACACGGCGAGCGGCTCCGTCTCCAACGCCTTCGACGGCCTGCGGGTGCACGGCCAGTGGGGCGCCCACAAGATCACGGGCCGCCTCGGCGCGGGCACCGGCAAGCTGCGGGCGACCACCGTCTCCGGATCGATCGCCCTGCTGCGCCGGCCGTCCCGCGAGGACGACGAGCCGGCCGGCACGCGCCCCGGCACCGGCGGCTCACCGGCAGCCCCCGGGAGCGGCCCCCAGGACGACTCGGGAGACAATTCCGTCTCCGGCCCGGGCGACGGCGCCACCGGCGTCCCGGCCGACGGCACGACCGACAAGAAGGTGCTCTGACATGCCCCCCGTCTTCGCCCACGGCCGTCTCCGCCTGTACCTGCTGAAGCTGCTGGACGAGGCCCCCCGGCACGGCTACGAGGTGATCCGCCTCCTCGAGGAGCGCTTCCAGGGGCTGTACGCGCCGTCGGCGGGCACGGTCTACCCGCGCCTGGCCAAGCTGGAGGCCGAGGGCCTGGTCACCCACACCACCGAGGGCGGCCGCAAGGTCTACTCGATCACGGACGCGGGCCGCGCCGAACTGGCCGACCGCAGCGGCGAGCTGGCCGACCTGGAGCTGGAGATCCGCGAGTCGGTCGCGGAGCTGGCGGCGGAGATCAGGGCCGATGTGCGCGGGGCCGCGGGCGACCTGCGGCGCGAGATGCGCGCGGCGGCGACCGAGGCCCGCCGGGACACCGGCGGGCGCGGCACCCCGGGCACCCCCTTCGGCGACTTCACCGACCCCGGCGACAAGGAGGCCTGGCGGGTCGCCAAGGAGGAGATGCGGCGCGCCCGCCAGGAGTGGAAGGAGCAGGCCCGCCGCGCCAAGGACGAGAGCCGCCGCGCCCGCGAGGACGCCCAGCGCGCCCGCCGCCAGGCGAAGGAGGCCCAGGAGCAGGCCCGCGCCCAGGCCCAGGAGCAGGTGCAGCGCATCGCCCGCCGGGTCCAGGAGCAGGTGCAGGACCACTTCACCCGGGGCGACTGGCCGACGGGCCTGCGCGAGGGCCTGAGCGAGCTGGTCAAGGAGGTCGGCGAGTTCGGCAAGGACTACGGCAAGGACTTCGGCTTCGACTGGACCGGCACGGGCGCGCCGGAGCCCGGGGCGTCCCGTCCGGCGTCCTCACCCCCCGCCGAGGACTTCCCGGCCTCCTACGAACCGGCCTGGGCCCATGAGGACGCCGCCGCGTCCACCGGCGACCCCGCCCGCGACCTCGACCGTCTGCTCGACCGTTTCCGGGACGACATCCGCGACGCGGCCCGGGACCACGGTGTCACCCCGGACCAGCTGCGTGACACCCGCCGCCATCTGTCGACGGCGGCAGCCCACATCGGAGCGCTGCTGCGCGCACCGAAGAAGTAGGCGCCCCGCCGCTCAGCCGGCCTTGGCCTCGCCGCCACGCCCGTACAGCACGCGCGTCAGCGACGCGTACGTCACCCCGTGGTCGGCGAGGACCTCGGACGGCACGCCCGGGCGCAGGGTCAGGGCCAGCAGCAGGTGCTCGTCGCCGATGTGCCGGTCCCGCTGGGCGAGCGCCACCCGCAGCGACCTCTCCAGCACGTCCTTGGCGTCCCGTCCGAAGGAGGGCCTCCCCGACCACCAGCGTGTGTCCCTGCGGTCGCCGGCCATCGCCCCGACGCCGTGGGCCTCCTCGACCCGGGCGACGATCTCGGCCACGTCGATCCCCAGCCCGGCGAGCGCGTCGCTCTCGGCCCGGGACAGCCCGGCCCGCCTCCGCGCCCGCGCCAGGGCCTCACGCACGGACTCGCGCGCTTCGGGCCCAAGCCCCAGCGCGGCGAGCGCGAAGGACCCCCGGCTGCCCTCCCGGTCGAGCAGGGCCAGCAGCAGATGCCCGGGCTCCACAGTCGGCGCGCCGCTGCCTGCCTCCACGTGCTCGAACGCGCTCTTCACCACGTCCCGGGCGTCCTTCGTGAACCGTTCGAACATCAATGCCTCCCGTACTTCTTGTGCACGGCCTGCCTGCTCACACCGAGTTCGGTGGCGATCTCCTGCCAGGACCAGCCCTGGTTGCGGGCGTTGCGCACCTGTACGGCTTCCAGCTGTTCCAGCAGCCTGCGCAGCGCGGCGACGGCCCGCAGGCCGACCCGTGGATCGCGGTCACCGGCGCGCTCGGCCAGATCGGTTGCTTCGGTCATGATGTCAACATAGGTTGACAGGGAGGGTTCGTCAACCCCAGTTGACATGCCGAACGGCCGGCCCGTTCCCGGACCGGCCGTTCCAGCACCGCGCGGCGCGAAGCTCAGGGGTTGGTGAGCACGACCTTCCCGAACTGCTCACCGGAGGCGAGCCGCTCGAAGCCCTCCCGGGCGCGGTCCATGGGCAGCACCTCGTCGATCACCGGCCGCACACCCGTGGCGGCACAGAAGGAGAGGAGGTCCTCCAGTTCGTCCTTGGTCCCCATGGTCGAACCGACGACCTTCAGCTCCAGGAAGAAGATCCGGGTCAGTTCGGCGTGCGAGGGCCGGTCCCCGCTCGTGGCACCGGAGATCACCAGCGTGCCGCCGGGCTTCAGCGACTTCACGGAGTGCGACCAGGTCGCGGCCCCGACGGTCTCGATCACCGCGTCGACCCGCTGCGGCAGCCGCGCCCCGGACTCCAGCGCCTCCACGGCGCCCAGTTCCAGGGCCCGCTTGCGCTTGGCCTCGTCCCGGCTGGTGGCGAAGACCCGGAGCCCGGCGGCCTTGCCCAGCACGATGGCGGCCGTGGCGACACCGCCTCCGGCGCCCTGCACCAGCACGGAGTCACCGGGCCGGACGCCCGCGTTCGTGAACAGCATCCGGTAGGCGGTCAGCCATGCCGTGGGCAGGCAGGCGGCCTCCTCGAAGGACAGCTCCTTCGGCTTGGGCAGGATGTTCCAGGTCGGCACGGCCACCTGCTCGGCGAAGGTGCCCTGGTAACGCTCGGTCAGGATGGAGCGGGGCTCCGCGGGGCCGACCCCGTGCCCGCTCTGGCCGATCACGGAGTGCAGGACGACCTCGTTGCCGTCCTCGTCGATCCCGGCGGCGTCGCAGCCGAGGATCATCGGCAGCTTGTCCTCCGCGAGGCCGACGCCGCGCAGGGACCAGAGGTCGTGGTGGTTGAGGGAGGCGGCCTTGACCGTGACGGTGCTCCAGCCGGGACGGGGTCCGGGAGCCGGGCGCTCCCCCAACTCCAGGCCGGACAGCGGCTGGTCGCGGTCGATTCGGGCGGCGTAGACAGCGAACATGACCTTGACGATAGGTTCCGGACCGACCTCACGGAACCACCGGCCGCTGTGAGACACACCCTCTTGCCAGAATCCCGGCGGGCGTTGCCGCACACCGGGGCCGCGCGCTCACGGCCGCCGGACCGGCCACCGCGGCCGCGCAGCCGCCCCCACCACAGAAGAAGGACCCCGCCCGATCCCGGACGGGGTCACCTCGTACGACCGGTGGCGTCAGCGCCGGGCCACGCCCTCGGCGCGGGCCGCCGCCGCGACGGCGGCCGTCACCGCCGGCGCCACCCGCTCGTCGAACGGCGAGGGAATGACGTAGTCGGCCGAGAGGTCGTCCCCGACCACCGCCGCCAGCGCCTCGGCGGCCGCCAGCTTCATCCCCTCGGTGATCCGGGAGGCCCGCACCTGCAGCGCACCGGCGAAGATGCCGGGGAACGCCAGCACGTTGTTGATCTGGTTCGGGAAGTCCGACCGCCCGGTGGCGACCACGGCCGCGTACTTGTGCGCGATCTCGGGATGCACCTCGGGGTTCGGGTTCGCCATGGCGAACACGAACGCGCCCTCGGCCATCGACGACACCGCCGACTCCGGCACGGTCCCGCCCGAGACACCGATGAACACGTCGGCGCCGGCGAGCGCCGACTCCAGCGACCCGGTGATCCCGCCCTTGTTCGTGAACCCGGCCAGCTCCCGCTTCACGGGCGTGAGGTCGTCCCGGTCCGCCGACACGACACCCTTGCGGTCGGCCACGGCGACGTCCCCGATCCCGGCCTCGACCAGCATCTTCGCGATGGCGACACCGGCCGCGCCCGCACCGGAGATGACGGCGCGCAGATCGCCCAGCGCCCGCCCGCTCAGCCGCGCGGCGTTCCGCAGGGCGGCGAGGGTCACCACCGCCGTACCGTGCTGGTCGTCGTGGAAGACCGGGATGTCCAGCCGCTCCTGCAGCTTCCGCTCGATCTCGAAGCACCGCGGCGCCGAGATGTCCTCCAGGTTGACTCCGCCGAACGAGGGCGCGAGCCGCACCACCGTCTCGACGATCTCGTCCACGTCCGTGCAGTTCAGCGCGATCGGGACCGCGTCCACGCCACCGAACTGCTTGAACAGGATGGCCTTGCCCTCCATCACCGGGAGGGAGGCCTCGGGCCCGATGTCACCGAGCCCCAGAACGGCCGTACCGTCCGTCACGACGGCCACGACCGACGACTTCCACGTGTAGTCGTGCACGAGCTCCGGCTGCTCCGCGATCGCGCTGCACACCTTCGCGACGCCGGGCGTGTACGCCAGGGACAGGTCGTCCTTGTCACGGACCGGCACGGTGGCCTGCACAGCCATCTTGCCGCCGCGGTGCAGCGCGAACGCCGGGTCGAAGGAGTCGAGGGGCTCCGCACCGCCCTCGCCGCCCGTATCGCCGGTCTTGCTCTCGCTGCGAGGATTGACGATCTCCGCTGCCACTTCGTTTTACCCCTTAAATCTTCATTGGTTTGAGGGTGGCCACTCCTGGTGAGGGGTGGGCGGGACCGCGTACGGCCGTGGACGTGCTCTGTACGTGATACGTACGGGCGCGTACGCGACGGGCGCGCCGCACACGCGCCCTGAGCCCCGGATGAGGGGTGTAAAGACCCTTCTTACCGGACGAGAGCCACCGAGGACGAGTCCATAACGCCAAGGTCACATGACGGTGCCCCGACTCTTCGTCCAATTTCGGTACAACCTCTGGACAAACCAGCGACAACCACTCAAGCATCCGCGAAGCTCGCGCGCCTCATGCTGAAATCCCTGGTTGCGCCGAAGATCTTCCGGCCGGAAGCACTGATTCCCATAGAAGGTCCAGCCGTGGGAGACCGGGGTGATGCGGTTCGGGGATCGCCCGTTATCCGATTTTGACATGGCTGGCCCCCAGAATCGCGCAGTCCGAATGGCAAGATGCCGTAATCACACGAGGTCGCGACACTCGAAGGCGTGTGCTCTCGTCGACCCCATGGCGCGCTGCCTTTCCGGCAGTCGCCGGCCCCATCGGCAACTCCACCCATCCGCCGGAGGAACCCACCATGACCGCAAGCTCCACCCGTCGTACCACCGCCGCGCGTTCCCGGCTAGCAGCGGTCGGCGCGATCGCGGTCGCAGGCGCACTGATGCTCACCGGATGCGGTGACCAGACCAAGGACACGGGCTCGGGCAGCGACACCGCCGCCTCGGCCCCGCTCGCCGACAAGCTGCCCAAGGCGATCCGCGACAAGGGCGTCATCAAGGTCGGCTCGGACATCGCCTACGCCCCGGTCGAGTTCAAGGACAGCTCCGGCAAGGTGGTCGGCATCGACCCCGACCTCGCCGCCGCCATGGGCAAGCAGCTCGGGGTCGACTTCCAGTTCGAGAACGGCACCTTCGACACGCTGATCACGGGTCTGCGCTCGAAGCGGTACGACATCGCCATGTCAGCGATGACCGACACGAAGGACCGCCAGGAGGGCATCGACTCCGACACCGGCAAGAAGGTCGGTGAGGGCGTCGACTTCGTGGACTACTTCACCGCCGGTGTCTCGATCTACACCAAGAAGGGTGACGACCAGGGCATCAAGACCTGGTCCGACCTGTGCGGCAAGAAGATCGTGCTGCAGCGCGGCACGGTCTCCGAGGACCTGGCCAAGGCCGAGTCGAAGAAGTGCGAGAAGGGCGAGAAGATCGCCATCGAGGCCTTCGACAACGACCAGCAGGCCCAGACCCGCCTGCGCGCGGGCGGCGCCGACGCCGGCTCGTCCGACTTCCCGGTCGCCGCGTACGCGGTGAAGACCTCCGGTGGCGGCAAGGACTTCCAGCTGGTCGGCGAGCAGGTCGAGGCCGCTCCGTACGGCATCGCGGTCGCCAAGAACCAGACGGAGCTGCGGGACGCCCTCAAGGCCGCCCTCGACGCGATCATCGAGAACGGCGAGTACGAGAAGATCATGAAGAAGTGGGGCGTCACCGACGGCTCCATCGACGAAGCCACCATCAACGGCGGCAAGTGACCGCGACGCAGCGGCACTGAAAGGCAACACCCGTGACTGTTGACATCGACAAGACGGCGGGCGACACGCCCCCGGCCGGGCCGGAGGCCATCAAGGCCATCCCGGTCCGGCACTACGGGCGGTACGTCTCCGCCGTCGTCGCCCTCGCACTGCTGGGCGGCATCGTCTACGCGTTCTCCCAGGGCAAGATCAACTGGGGCGCGATCCCGGACTACTTCTTCGACGACCGCATCCTGGACGGCGTCGGCAAGACCCTGCTCCTGACCGTGCTGTCCATGGTCATCGGCATCGTCGGCGGCGTGCTGCTCGCCGTGATGCGCCTGTCGAAGAACCCGGTGACCTCGTCGATCGCGTGGTTCTACATCTGGTTCTTCCGCGGCACCCCGGTCCTGGTCCAGCTGATCGTCTGGTTCAACCTGGGCCTGGTCTTCGAGTACATCAACCTCGGGCCGTTCTACAAGGACGAGTGGTCGGACTTCATGACCCCGTTCCTGACGGCGCTGCTGGGCCTCGGCCTGAACGAGGCCGCCTACATGGCGGAGATCTGCCGTGCCGGTCTGCTCTCGGTCGACGAGGGCCAGACGGAGGCGTCGCACGCGCTGGGCATGAGCCACACCAAGACGCTGCGCCGCATCGTCATCCCGCAGGCGATGCGCGTGATCGTGCCGCCGACGGGCAACGAGGTCATCAACATGCTGAAGACGACCTCGCTGGTCTCGGTCGTCCAGTATCCCGAGCTGCTGCGGGCAGCTCAGGACATCGGCCAGACCTCCGGCGCCCCCGCCGAGATGCTGTTCCTGGCGGCTGCCTGGTACCTGCTGCTGACCTCGATCTTCAGCATCGGCCAGTACTACCTGGAGCGGTACTACGCGCGTGGTTCCAGCCGGGCGCTCCCGGCCACCCCGTTCCAGAAGATCAAGGCGAACGTGCTGTCCCTGTCCAGCCGCTCGAAGCCGACGGGAGGCACCGCATGACCGCCATGGTCAAGGCCGAAGGCGTCCACAAGTCGTTCGGCCCCGTAGAGGTCCTCAAGGGCATCGACCTGGAGGTGAAGTCCGGCGAGGTGTTCTGTCTCATCGGCCCCTCCGGTTCCGGCAAGTCGACCTTCCTGAGGTGCATCAACCACCTGGAGAAGATCAACGCCGGCCGCCTGTACGTGGACGGCGAGCTGGTGGGCTACCGCCAGAAGGGCGACAAGCTCTACGAGCTGAAGGACAGCGAGGTCGCCGTCAAGCGCCGGGACATCGGCATGGTCTTCCAGCGCTTCAACCTGTTCCCGCACATGACGGCCGTCGAGAACGTCATGGAGGCCCCGGTCCAGGTCAGGGGCACAAACCGGGGGCAGGCGCGGCAGCGGGCCCTGGAGCTGCTGGACCGGGTGGGGCTGGCCGACAAGGCGGGCAACTACCCCTCCCAGCTCTCCGGCGGCCAGCAGCAGCGTGTCGCCATCGCCCGGGCGCTCGCCATGGACCCGAAGCTGATGCTCTTCGACGAGCCGACCTCGGCGCTGGACCCGGAGCTGGTGGGTGACGTCCTGGACGTCATGCGCGACCTCGCCGAGTCCGGCATGACGATGATCGTCGTCACCCACGAGATGGGCTTCGCCCGCGAGGTGGGCGACAGCCTGGTCTTCATGGACGGCGGTGTGGTGGTCGAATCCGGTCACCCGCGCGAGGTGCTGACCAACCCGCAGCACGAGCGGACGAAGTCGTTCCTGTCCAAGGTGCTCTGACGGTACGCACGGCCAGGGGGCGGTACGGGATGCCCGTACCGCCCCCTCGGTCTGTGCTACTTCAGGGCCAGCAGCAGGGTGTCCGAGGGCGAGCACCACACGGGCCTGGCCTCGCCGAAGCCCATCTCGCGCAGCACGCGCGCGTGCCACCGCACCGACGGCATGTCGCCTTCCGCGTGTTCGCCGTAGATCTCGTAGCGGCGGGCCGTGGGGCCGGCGAGGTGGGGGTCCCGGGCGGCGAGCTGCCACCATTCGGCCCAGTCCAGGGCTCCGTCCCGCTTGGTCTGATCCATACGGGCGTGCCGCTGTGCCCGCTCGGCGGCGTTGATCCGGGGCGTGGTCTCGTCGATCATGTGGTCCGCGTTCATGAAGACACCGCCGTCGCGGACCAGCCCCGCGACCCGGCCGTAGAGGTCCGCGAGGGGTTCCCGGTGCAGCCAGTGCAGGGCCGTCGCGGTCAGGACGGCGTCGTACGACGTGTGCGGCAGCTTCGCCGGCCAGCCGGGGTCCTTCAGGTCGGCGGTGACCAGGCGGACCCGGTCGTCACCGGCGAAGGTGCCCTCGGCGATGGCCAGGAGCGCCGGGTCGAGGTCGACGCCGGTGCTGGTGGCGTCCGGGAGGCGGGCGAGCAGCCGGGCGGTGATGCTGCCGGTTCCGCAGGCGAGGTCGAGCACGCGCGGTGCGATGCCGACGAGCGCTTCCACCATGTCGAGCATGATCTCGAACCGCTTCTCGCGGTCGGGCATGTACCACTCCTGCTGCCGGTCCCAGCTCTCCTGCCAGGCACGCCAGTCGGTGGTGGCCGTGGTGGTGTCGGCGTCCGTCATCGAGCCCCTCCCTCGTAATACCCTGGAAGCACCATCAGCTCTTACCAGTGCACGCTCACGACGATAAAGCCCCTCCGTAAGGACTACAAGTGGAACTGGCCTATTACTCGGACTACGCCGTGCGCCTCGTCAACACCGAGGAACCGGCCCGGGGCAAGGACACCCTGACGTCGGTCGAGGCCGTTCGTGACCTGTTCGGCGGCAGCCAGTCGGCGGCCCGGCGTGCCACCGACGCGGACGTGACGCGGTTCCGCTCGATCCGGGCGCGGCTGCGCGCGGTCTTCGAGGCGGCCGACGCGGGCGACGAGACGCTCGCCGTCGACCTGCTCAACTCACTGCTGCTGGAGTTCCCGGTGAGCCCTCAGATCTCCGGGCACGACTTCCGCGACGACGACGGCCGTCCGCTGTGGCACATGCACCTGGCGGACCACCCGTCCAACGCGACCGCGGGCTATGCGGCGATCGCCGCGATGGGCCTGGCGTTCCACCTGACCGAGTACGGCGTGGACCGGCTCGGCCTGTGCGAGGCCGCGCCCTGCCGCAACGCCTACCTCGACACCTCCACCAACCGCTCCCGGCGCTACTGCTCCGACCGCTGCGCGACCCGCGCCAACGTCGCCGCCTACCGGGCCCGCAAACGCCTGGAGGCCGCCCGGCCCGGCCTGCCCGAGAGGACGGGCCTGGCCGCGGAGAGCGCCCAGCCGAGCAGCACCCAGGGCGAACGGCGGGCGGACCTGAGCGGCCGGTAGCGGAGCCTGACCCGCCCCAACACCAGGTCGTCGGGCACGACGCCGTAGTCGGTGCTGTCGCCCCCCGCGTACGCGTTGTCCCCGAGCACCCACCAGCCGCCCTCGCGCCGCTCGGCGACCCGCTTCACCACGAGCAGGTCCTGCTGGAAGGGATGCCGCAGCACGACGACGTCGCCGGGCCTGACCCGGGTCCCGTAGTGCACCAGGAGCCGGTCCCCGTGGTACAGGGTCGGCACCATGGACGGCCCGGTCACCTCGGCGACGCCGAACGGCGCGCCCGGCCTCTCCCGTCCGGGCTCCTGCGACAGCTCCGGCATCACCCGGCACCTCCCCGTCTCTTCGTCCACCAGTCTCAGTCTCACCCCGGACTTTTGTCCTAAGCCCATGGGGGCACCCGCGAAAAGCCGTCCCTCACGGAGTAATGTCCCCTGTGAGAAGACGATCACGAGGAAGGAATGCTCCATGCTTTCCCGCCTGTTTGCCCCCAAGGTCAAGGTCAGCGCGCACTGCGACCTTCCCTGCGGTGTGTACGACCCCGCCCAGGCCCGCATCGAGGCGGAGTCGGTCAAGGCCGTCCAGGAGAAGATGGCCGGTAACGACGACCCGCACTTCCAGGCGCGCGCCACCGTCATCAAGGAGCAGCGTGCCGAGCTCGCGAAGCACCACGTCTCGGTGCTCTGGAGCGACTACTTCAAGCCGCCGCACTTCGAGAAGTACCCGGAGCTGCACCAGCTGGTCAACGACACCCTGAAGGCCCTCTCGGCCGCCAAGGCGTCGACCGACCCGGCCACCGGCCAGAAGGCGCTGGACTACATCGCCCAGATCGACAAGATCTTCTGGGAGACCAAGAAGGCCTGATCGGCGAGTACGACGAAGGGGCCCGGCCGGACGCACGGCCGGGCCCCTTCGTCGTGCCGGCTCGGTGAACCGAGTACGGCTCGGGTCAGGCGACCGTGCCGACCTTGGCGGGCGGGTCGGTGCGCAGGGAGGTGCCCGGCGCGTCGTTGACGTTGCCGGCGTGCACCGGGTTGCGGCGTGAGACCAGCACGATGCCCGCCGCGAGTGCCGCCCCGCTCACGGCGACGACGGCCGTGCCCAGGTCCCCGCCGCTGCGGACGACGGCGGCGGCCAGCCCTCCGATCAGCGCGGCGGCCGGCAGGGTGATCACCCAGGCGACCGCCATCCGGCCCGCGACGCCCCAGCGGACCCGCGCGAGCCTGCGGCCGAGCCCGGCGCCGAGGATGCTGCCCGAGGCGACCTGGGTGGTGGACAGGGCGAAGCCGAGGTGGGCGGAGGTCAGGATGACGGCCGTGGAGGCGGTCTCGGCGGCGAAGCCCTGCGGCGACCGGATCTCGGCGAGGCCCTTGCCCATGGTGCGGATGATGCGCCAGCCGCCGAGGTAGGTGCCGAGACCCATGGCGAGGCCGGCGGAGGCGACGACCCACAGCGGCGGGCCGGCGTCGTGGCCGAGGGCGCCGGCCGCGATCAGAGTCAGGGTGATGACGCCCATGGTCTTCTGTGCGTCGTTCGTGCCGTGGGCGAGGGAGACCAGCGAGGCGGAGGCGATCTGGCCGGCGCGGAAGCCCTTGGTGACGGTCTCCTCGCGGGCGCGGGCGGTGAGGCGGTAGGCGAGACCGGTGGCGAGCAGCGCGGCGACACCGGCCACGACGGGCGAGACGACCGCCGGCACCAGCACCTTCTCGACGACCTTGCCGAAGTCGACGCCCCGGCTGCCCGCCCCGATCCACACGGCCCCGATCAGCCCTCCGAACAGGGCGTGGGAGGAGCTGGAGGGCAGGCCGACGAGCCAGGTCAGCAGGTTCCACAGGATCGCCCCGACCAGCCCCGCGAAGATCATGGCCGGGGTGACGAGGGTGTCGTCCACGATGCCACCCGAGATGGTCCTGGCCACCTCGGTGGACAGGAAGGCACCGGCGACGTTGAGGACACCGCTGATCAGGACCGCGGTACGGGGCGCGAGCGCGCCCGTGGCGATGGAGGTGGCCATCGCGTTCGCCGTGTCGTGGAAACCGTTGGTGAAGTCGAAGGCGAGTGCCGTGACGATGACGACTGCCACGAGGAACGTGATGTGGTCCATTGCTGCATGCAAACAAGCACGGACCGGTGGGCGGGGAGCGGCGAGGCGGGGCGGGTCGAGGTTCACGCAGGTGGCCGTGGCGGGGCCCTCTACGATCACGCCCATGACGATCCGCTGGACGTACGCCTTCATCGACCGGCCGCGCCCGGCCTTCGATGCCGCCTGTGACTTCTGGACGACGGTCACCGCCACCCGCCTGTCCGAACTCCGCGGGGAGGGCTCGGAGTTCGCGACGCTGCTCCCGGACGGCGCGGACGCGTGCGTGAAGGTCCAGGCGGTGGCGTCGGGGACCGGCGGCGCGCACCTCGACTTCTGCGTGGACGACGTGGGGGAGTTCGCCGCTTCGGCCGTGCGGCTCGGCGCGGAGGTGGTGGCGGACCTGGGGTCGCTCGTCGTGATGCGGTCGCCCGGCGGGCAGTTGTTCTGCGGCGACCCCTGGCGCGGTCAGACGGCCCGTCCGGGCGTGGTGCGGGGCAGCCGCCTCGACCAGGTGTGCCTGGACGTCCCGCCCTCCGTTTACGGCACCGAAGTCGCCTTCTGGAGCGCGCTCCTGGCCGGCTGGACGTCACTGCCGGGCGCCCTCCCGGAGTTCCACGTGGTCAAGCCGCCGCCCGGCCTGCCGCTCCGGCTGCTCCTGCAACGCCTCGACGGGGAACGGCCCGCCTCCGCCCACCTCGACCTCGCCTGCGCGGAGGTCGCGGCGACCCGGGCGTGGCACGAGGAACACGGCGCCGCGTTCGTGGCCGCCTTCTCCGGCTGGACGGTGATGCGGGACCCGGCCGGGGGCACCTACTGCCTGACGACCCGCGACCCGGAGACGGGCGCGCTGCGGGTTCAGCGCGAGTCGATGTAGGCGCACGCCTGCGCGACGGCCGTGTCCGGCGTCGGGCAGGGCGGCAGGTCATGCCGCTCGCCGGGCTTGTTCTCCTCCCAGACGTACGGACCCCCGGGTTCGGTGGAGTCCTGCAGCCAGACGGTCAGCCCGCCCGCGACGGCGACGGCCAGCGCCCACGCGATCACCAGCCAGCGCCACGCCCTGCGACGCCGTCCCCCCGTCATGCTCATGCTCTCCACGTGCGTCAAGGACCCGGTGGCCGGCCGGCGCATCCAGGTCGGACGGTCCTCGGCGCCCGGCACGGGACCGGGCTCAGGAATTCTCCGCGACGGATTCTCCTGGAGGTCTCTCCGGTTCACCAGGCGGCTCAGCGGCAGGGGCCGCCGCGGCGGGGCGGGTGTCCTCGCCCGTGGCGGCTCCCTGGGCGCTCTCCGCGCTGTACGTCGCGCACTCGGTGTTGCGGCAAGGGCCCGGCACCCACCGCGGGACCCATGTGCCCAGCGTCTTGTGGCGCCGGACGACCGTTTCCACTGGCTGTCCACAGCGGGGACAGACGTGTTCTTCGCTGCCCATGTCCTCAGCGTAGGCCGGTCGGCGGTTCAGCGCTTCCTGCTGTAGGTGCGCACCAGGACGCCGTTGCCGAACGTGCGCACCGACTCCAGGGTGAACTCCGTGAGCCCGGCCCCGGCCTCGAACATCGGCATGCCCGAGCCGTAGACGATCGGGTAGGTCTTGATGACGAGTTCGTCGATCTCGTCGAGCAGGGCGCCCGCGATCCGCGCGCCGCCGCACAGGTAGATGCCGGATGTGCCGTCCTCGGCCTTCAGCTCGCGGACCTTGCCGATCAGGTCGTCCGCGATGATCTCGACGTTCGGGTCGGGCGACTCCCTCAGGGTGCCGGAGGCGACGTACTCGCGCAGGTGCGCGTAGGGGCTGGTGATGCCTTCCTTCAGGGCGATGCCGTAACTGCCGCGGCCCTGGATGACGGTGTCGAACCGCTGGTTCGGCAGGTCGTCGATGCCCATGGCACGGCGGCCCTGCGTGTAGATGGTCTCCGGATACTCCGCCTTCAGGAAGGCGAGGAACTCCTCGTCGACGAAGGGGTACATCGACGACGCGTCGCCGCCGGGGTCCCCGATGAAGCCGTCGATGGAACAGGCGATGAAGTACGTGAGCTTTCGCAAGCCGGTCTCTTTTCGTAGGCTGCCGGTGCAACAACTGCATTTGTAGTACTCCGAGTGTAGTGGTTGCAAGGGAATTACCGCGGACCGCCGAAAGTGACAGAAGGGACTCCGCATGGCCAGCAACCCCGAGCGCCGGGCCGCGCTCGTCGACGCCGCCGTCGAGGTGCTCGCGCGCGAGGGTGCGCGCGGGCTGACGTTCCGCGCGGTGGACGCGCAGGCCGGGGTGCCCGTGGGCACCGCCTCCAACTACTTCACCGGCCGCGCCGACCTGCTGCGCCAGATCGACACCCGGCTGCACGTACGGCTCGCGCCGGACCCGGACGTGGTCGCCGGGCTGCTGTCCCGGCCGAAGGACCGCGCCCTGGTCGCGGCCTTCATGCACGACCTCATGGGCCGCGCGACCCGCGACCGCACCGGCTATCTCGCCCTGATGGAGCTGCGCCTGGAGGCCACCCGGCGCCCCGAACTGCTCGACTCCTTCACCAGGTCGGTGCGCGGGGACCTGGAGGAGGGCATGCGGTTCCACGGCGCGGCCGGGCTGCCGGGCGGCGACGAGACCGTCGCCGTGCTGTACCTGGCCATGCTCGGGCTGCTCCTGGAGCATCTGACCCTGCCGGGCGTGCTGGAGGGCGTGCTGCCCGGGGTGTCCGTGCCGGACGGGCTGGTGGAGCGGATCGTGGCGACGGTTCTCCCGGAGACGGCCGGGGCTGCGGAAGCCGCGGGGCCGGGAACCGCGGAGGTTCCGTAGACGGCGGTGCTTGCGGTGGGGAGTCGGGCGGGGCGGTCCTAGGCGGTCCGGTGCGCTCTCGGCTCGCGCCACATCGGCCACATGGCCGGGCCGTCGGGAAGCTCGAGGACCGGCCCGGCGAGTGCGAAGCCGAGGCGCTCGTACAGCTTGCGGCTGCGGGCGCTGCTGGCCTCCAGGTAGGCGGGCAGTCCCTCGCGGTCGCAGCGCTCCAGGACCGAGCCGATCAGCGCGGTCCCGAGCCCTTCGCCCTGGCGGTCCGGGGCCACGCCGATCATCCACAGGTACTCGTGGGCCCGCCCGGAGGGGTGGACGGCCGCCGTCAGCCGGCCGATCAGCTCGATGCGTTCGTTGTCCGGATCGACGGCCTGCCGCACCTGCGCCGGACCCTCGTCCTCGCCGTCGTGACCGTCCTCGGCCGGTACGGACAGCCACAGCGCGCAGGCCGAGCCGTCCTCGGTGACGTCCACGCGGCCGGCCGCGAGCACGATGTCGGTGAAGGCGGCCATGAGCCCGGGGTGCTTGGCACGGCGGTCCTCCACTCCGGGGAAGACCCAACCGCTCACGGGGTCGTCCTGGAACGCCCCGTCCAGGAGCCGGACGACCAGGTCCCGGTCCGCCTCGCCCGCCGTCCGGATCGCCACGCCCATGCCCCGCCCCTTCGATCGTCCCGACGGGCGTCGATCGTAGGGCGGTCGGCGGCCCGGGCGGGGAGCCCGGCGGGACCTTGGCGCAAACCCGCCGGACGCGTGTCCCGAACCCGGTCGCGCGAGGTGAGGGGAAGGGGGGCGGGCCCCGCACACCGTGGGGCAGTGCGGGACCCGCCGGCCGGAGCCCGGGGACCGTGCGGGGTCAGGAACCGCACAGCCCCCGGGACTCCGGGGTCCGGTCCTTCGGTCACCCGAAGGGACGCCGGGCGCCACCGGCAGCCGATGCGCGCCGCGCGCCCGGTGGTGCCTCGCCGGCCGAGGACCGGGCGTTCGCCTCCGGCCCACGACCGCCGCCACGGCGCTCACGAGCCGGTCCGCGGACCGTCGGCCGCCGCCTCGTCAACTGCCGCGCCTGGTCACGAACTCGGCGAGGGCCAGCAGACCGCCCGCCGCCTCCGGATCGGGTACGGCGCGTGCCAGTTGCTGCACCGCCCGGGCCATCCGGTCGGCCGCCTGCTCCTGTGCCCAGTCACGGCCGCCCGCGCGCTCCACGGTCAGGGCGAGGTGCTCCAGGTCCACCTTCCCGCCGGGGCGTGCGGACAGTTCGGCGAGCCCGGCCGCTTCCGGGCTGCCTGAAGTGAGGGCCGCGACCACCGGCAGGGACTTGCTGCGGGCGGCCGGATCCGCACCGACGGGTTTGCCGGTCCGGCCCGGGTCGCCCCAGAGGCCGATGACGTCGTCGATGAGCTGGAAGGCGAGCCCGGCCTCCCGGCCGAACGCGTCCAGCGCCGCCACGTCCGCGGCCCCGGCGCCCGCGTACAGCGCGCCGATCGCGCAGGCCCCGCCCAGCAGAGCACCCGTCTTGGCCTCGGCCATGGCGAGCACCTCGTCGAGCGTGACCTCGCCGGGGCCGCGCCGCTCCATGGCCGTGTCCGCGTGCCGCCCGGCGCACAGCTCGACCACGCAGTCCGCGAGCCGGGCGGCGGCGGCCGAGGACGCCGGATGGGGGTCCTCGGCGAGCAACCGCAGTGCCAGTGCCTGCAGGGCGTCCCCGGCGAGGATCGCGTCGGCGTCTCCGAACACGGTCCACGCGGTGGGCCGGTGCCGGCGGACGGCGTCACGGTCCATCGTGTAGTCGTGCAGCAGCGTGCAGTGGTGGACCAGCTCCACCGCGGCCGCCGCCCGGACCGCACGCGCCCGGGCCTCGGATCCCCCCAGGGCGGCCGCCGCGACGAGGACGAGCGCGGGGCGGATGGCGCTGCCCGAACCGCCCTTGCCCGGACTGCCGTTCGCTGGACCGCCCATCACCGGCCTGCCCTTGCCCGAACCGCCCCTGCCCGGACCGCCGTTCCCCGGACCGCCCTTGTCCTGACCGCCGTTCCCCGAACCGCCCATCACCGGACTGCCCTTGCCGGAACCGCCCCTGCCCGGGAAGCCGTCCCCCCGGTCCCAGCCGAAGTGGTGGAGCGCGACGCGGCGCATCGGGCCGGGCAGCGAGTCGATCGCGGCCCGCAGCACCGGGTCGACCTCCGCACGGGCCCGCTCCAGGAGCACGACCGCCTCGTGAGCCTCGGCCGGCTCCGGCCGGCTGCCGCGCCGCGCCGTGACGAGCCCCCGCCTGTGCGGCGACCTGGCTGGGTGCCAGGGCTCGGCGCGCTGCCCACCGGGGGCGGGCAGCGTCGTCTCCGTCCTGGACTCCGTAAGGGACTCACCCATGGGACCGCCTCGGAGGACGAGCGGACGGTGGCGCCTGCGCTGCCGTCGGACGCGTGCCCCGAGGATCTACCCGCCCCGCCGGGCGCGGACACAGCGGGCACACCGGAAGCGTCACCGCCAGCGGCCGATCTCGACGTTCTCCAGGACGCCCAGCGCGTCCGGTACCAGGACCGCCGCCGAGTAGTAGGCCGTGACCAGGTACTTGATGATGGCCTGTTCGTTGATGCCCATGAAGCGCACCGACAGACTCGGCTCGATCTCGTCCGGGATGCCCGAGGCGCGCAGACCGATGACGCCCTGGTCGCTCTCGCCGGTGCGCATCGCGATGATCGACGTCGTACGCGCTTCGGTCACCGGGATCTTGTTGCACGGGAAGATCGGCACGCCGCGCCAGGTCGGGATGCGGTTGCCGGACATGTCGATGGTCTCCGGGACCAGTCCGCGCTTGTTGAGCTCACGGCCGAACGCGGCGATGGCGCGCGGGTGGGCGAGCAGCAGTCTGGTGCCGCGGCGCCGGCTGAGCAGCTCGTCCAGGTCGTCCGGGCCGGGCACGCCGTCGTGCGGCTGGATCCGCTGGTCGTACTCGCAGTTGTGCAGGAGGCCGAAGTCCCGGTTGTTGACCAGCTCGTGCTCCTGACGCTCCTTCAGCGCCTCGACCGTCAGCCGGATCTGCTGCTCGGTCTGGTTCATGGGCTGGTTGTAGAGGTCGGCCACGCGCGTGTGGATGCGCAGTACGGTCTGGGCGACGCTCAGTTCGTACTCGCGGGGGCTGGCCTCGTAGTCGACGAAGGTGTGCGGGATGTCCGGCTCGCCGGAATGGCCGGAGGAGAGGTCGATCGCCTTCTCGCCGTACTTGTTGGAGCGCTGCGCGGGGATCGAGCGGAGCTGCCGGAGGTGCTCGCGCAGTGTGTCCGAGCGCTCGGCGATCCGCGCGAACTCCTGGCGGGGCAGCACGAGCAGGGTGCACGCGGTGAGCGCGCGGGCCGTGTACTCCCAGATCGCGTCGTCGTTCAGCAGGGCGTCGTCGCCGAAGTAGGACCCGTCGGCGAGGACGCCGAGGGACTCGTCCTCCCCGTACGGGCCCGTGCCGACCTTCTCGACCCTGCCGTGCGCCAGCAGGTACACCTCGTCGGCCTGGCTGCCGAACGAGGCGATCACGTTGCCCGCCGGGATCTCGCGCTGATCGCAGCGGCGGGCGATCTCGCGGAGCACCTCTTGGTCCTCGTAGGACCGCAGGGCCGGCAGCTCCCCCAGCTCCGCGGGGATGATCTCGACCCGGTCGCCGGTCTGCACGAACGTCAGCCGGCCGTCGCCGACGGCGAAGGTCAGTCGCCGGTTCACCCGGTACGTACCGCCCTGGACGTCGACCCAGGGCAGCATGCGCAGCAGCCAGCGGGAGCTGATCTCCTGCATCTGCGGCACGGACTTGGTCGTGGTGGCCAGGTTCCGCGCGGCCGCCGTGCCGAGACTCTGCTGCGGCCTGGTCTGCTCGGTGCGGGCCTCTTCGCCTACCGACATAGAGAACTGCCCTCCAGGTTGTGACCGACGCCCACATGCCCCGGGCATCGAGGTGCACGCCCCAGCCTTCCTCACGCAGCGTCGCCAGGCCATTACACGAAAGAGCGGGAATGGATCTTCGACACGCTGGGCAGAAGGCGCGCGTCGTGGTGCATGGCATGAGGGGCGGGTCGGGCCAGGGCGGCTGGGGGCGCCTCCCCGCCCCGAGCCCGGGCGGCCGCTCCCCCTGTCCGGCATCCGGGTGACAATGGCCCGGTGACCAGCCCCGACACTCCCGGCCTCGCCGCGCTGCGGCCCCGGCTGCCCTCGCCGGTGCAGGAGGTCGCCGACCCCCGGTTCGAGCGCCGGGGCGTGCGGCTGCTGCTGAAGCGGGACGACCTGATCCACCCGGAGCTGATCGGCAACAAGTGGCGCAAGCTGGCGCCGAACCTGGCAGCGGCGGCCGGCCGGACCGTCGTCACGTTCGGCGGCGCGTGGTCCAACCACCTGCGCGCCACGGCCGCCGCCGGCCGGCTGCTCGGCATCCGAACAGTGGGTGTCGTGCGCGGCGACGAGCTGGCCGGCAGGCCCCTCAACCCGTCCCTGGCCCGCTGCGCGGCCGACGGCATGCGCCTGCACTTCGTCGACCGGGCGACCTACCGCCGCGCGTCCGATCCACGCACCCTCACCGGCATCCTGACCGGCGCCCTGGGCGCGGCGGACGCCGAGGACGCGTACGTCGTCCCCGAGGGCGGCAGCAACGCCGAGGCGGTACGCGGCTGCCGGGAGCTCGGCGCCGAACTGCGCGGCCGGGCCGATGTAGTCGCCGTGGCCTGCGGAACCGGCGGCACCCTGGCGGGGCTGGCCGCTGGCCTCGCCCCCGGGCAGCGCGCCCTGGGCGTCCCGGTCCTCAAGGGCGGCTTCCTGACGGCCGGCACGGAGGCCCTGCAACAGCGGACCTTCGGCGGCAGGCGAGGTGACTGGAGCCTGGACGACCGCTTCCATTTCGGCGGCTACGCGCGCGTGCCGGACGAGCTGCACGCGTTCGCCTCGGACTTCGAGGACCGCCACGGCCTGCCCGTCGAGCGCCTGTACGTGGCCAAACTGCTGTACGGGCTCGTCACCCTGGCGGGGGAAGGCGCCTTCCCTCGCGGCACGGCGGTGGCGGCGGTGATCACCGGCCGCCCGTTTCCGTGACGACCGCCGCAGGCACGCGTGCGTGCCGGCACAGCCGTGCGGCTCGTCGGCACGCACGCGTGCCCTGAGGCGACGCCCTCCCTACGCCGCCTCCCGGAAGGCCGCCGCCTCCTCCAGGTCCAGCCTGCGCAGCAGGGTCCGCAGCATCTCGTCGTCGATGTACCGGGCGTCCCGGAGCTTGACGAAGACCTCGCGCTCGGCGCCGATCATCTCCCGCGACAGCCGCCGGTAGGTGTCGTCGACGGACTCCCCGGTGACCGGGTTGGACTGCCCGAGCCGTTCCCAGACGGCGTTGCGGCGGCGTTCCAGGACGGTGCGCAGCCGGTCGGCGAGCGGTGCGGGCAGGGCGTTGCGCTCGTCGGTGAGGAGTTCGTCCAGGCGCCGCTCGGCGGCCCGGGACGCCTGCGCCTGGGCGTTGGCCTCGGCGAGCGTCTCGGCCTGCGCGTCCCGCCCGGGGAACTTCAGCAGGCGGATCAGCGGGGGCAGGGTGAGGCCCTGCACGACCAGGGTGCCGATGACGGTCGTGAAGGTCAGGAAGAGGATCAGGTTCCGCTGCGGGAAGGGCTCCTCGCCGTCGTGCATGGTCAGCGGGATGGAGAAGGCGATGGCCAGCGAGACCACGCCCCGCATCCCGGCCCACGCGATGATGAACGGCCCCTTCCAGGTGGGGTTGTCCTCCCGCTCGCGGATCCGCGCGGACAGCAGCCGCGGCAGGAAGGTCGCGGGGTACACCCACACGAACCGGGCCGCGACCACCACCAGGAAGACGGCGACCGCGTACCAGGCGGCCTCGGATCCCTCGTACTCCCCCAGTCCCCTGAGCACCACCGGCAACTGCAGCCCGATCAGCGCGAACACCGCCGACTCCAGGACGAAGGCGACCATCTTCCACACCGCTTCCTCCTGGAGGCGGGTGGCGAAGTCGACCTCCCACGCGCGGTGCCCCAGGTAGAGCGCGACGACGACGACCGCGATGACGCCGGAGGCGTGCACCTCCTCGGCGACGGCGTACGCGACGAACGGGATCAGCAGCGAGAGCGTGTTCTGCGGCAGCGCGTCCTTCACGTGCGTGCGCAGCCAGTGGATCGGCGCCATGAGCACCAGGCCGACCGCCAGGCCGCCGACCGCGGCGAGCAGGAACTCGCCGATGCCCGCGGCCCAGGTCGCGCCCTCGCCGACGGCGGCGGCCAGGGCGACGCGGTAGGCGGTGATCGCGGTGGCGTCGTTCAGCAGGGACTCGCCCTGGAGGATCGTGGTGATCCGCGACGGCAGCCCGACCCGGCGCGCCACCGCCGTCGCCGCGACCGCGTCCGGGGGCGCCACGATCGCGCCGAAGACCAGGGCCGCGGTCAGCGGCAGGCCGGGCACGATCAGGTACAGGGCCCAGCCGACGACGAACGTCGCGAACAGCACGTACCCGACGGACAGCATCGCCACCGGCCTCAGCTGGGCCCGCAGGTCGAGGTACGAACTGTCGGTGGCGGCCGTGTGCAGCAGCGGGGGCAGGATGAGCGGCAGGACGATGTGCGGGTCGAGCGCGTAGTCGGGCACCCCGGGGATGTAGCTGACCGCCAGCCCGGCGGCGACCAGCAGCAGCGGCGCGGGCACGGGTGTCCGACGCCCGGCCGCGGCGATCGCCGCACTGCCCGCCACCAGCAGCAGCAGTGGCATCACGTCCATCGTTCTCGCCCGCCCTCTTTTTTCGACGCGGTCTTCCGCTCGGCCGTCGTAACCTGGCAATCATGAAACAGTGCACGCACGCCGACGCGCTGCCGCATCCCGCACCCGTCCCGCTCAGCGAGACGTGTCCGGAGTGCCTGGCGGAGGGCACGGATCCGGTGCAGCTGCGGCTGTGCCTCACCTGTGGCCACGTCGGTTGCTGCGACTCCTCGCCGGGACGGCACGCGGCGAGGCACCACAAGGAGTCCGGGCACCCCGTGATGCGGACGCACGAGCCCGGCGAGAGCTGGCGGTGGTGTTTCGTCGACCATGTCCTGGTGTGACCCGGCAGAACCCCGACGCAGGACGGTCCGACCAGGACGGTTCGACGGTCTGGCGTCTGGGTACGTCAACCCGGCGCGCGCTCTTCCCATTTGGGCCCGCCCAACCCCTAGACACGGAGCGTGTCCACAGGTTTACTGTGAGTGACGGCAAGGGGTTGGGGTCCCGGGGACAGGACCGTTGAGAGCGCGATAGCGTCACCGCTGAACCACGTATCGCGTTATCCCGAGGGTCGACCCTCGGCCCTGAAACGCTTGTACCACCATGGAGGTGAGGGTGTCCGAGATCGCAGGCGAGCCCGCGACCCAGGACTTCGTGGAAGTCCGGCTGCCGGCCGCGGGTGCCTACCTGTCGGTGCTGCGTACGGCCACGGCCGGCCTCGCGGCCCGTTTGGACTTCACCCTCGACGAGATCGAGGATCTGCGCATCGCGGTGGACGAGGCCTGCGCGATCCTGCTGCAGCAGGCCGTGCCCGGCTCGGTGCTCAGCTGTGTGTTCCGCCTCGTCGACGACTCGCTCGAGGTCACCGTCTCGGCGCCGACCACGGACGGCCACGCGCCTTCGCGGGACACCTTCGCCTGGACCGTCCTGTCCGCCCTGGCGGGCAAGGTCTCCTCCGCCGTGGACAAGGACAAAACCGTTTCGATCAGCCTCTACAAACAGCGCGGCGCGGGACCCGGGCCGGCGTGAGGAAAGAGGACGGGCCGGTGCGGGACGAAGAGCGCGGCACACGAGAGCTGCCGGCCGAGGGCACGGGCAAGGTTGGTCCGGCCGGAGCCCGGCGTATGGCGGACGGTATCGACGGCATCCCCGAGCAGGCCCGTCCGCACCCCGAGGACGACTCCCCGGAGGCCGTCCTCCCGGGCGGCGGACGGCCGGACCAGGGCGATGCCGTGCGGAGCGCGCCTCCGGGCGGCGGGATCACCGCATCCCCGGCCCAGGGGGGTCCCCCCACTCACGCGAAGCCGAGAGGGGCGGGGGAGGCGAGGGCTCGGGGAAGGGCGACGGGCGGGACGATGAGCGAGCACGAGCGACACTCCGAGGACGAGACGCCGAGCGCACACCACGCACAGGGCGCGCAGCACGGCTCTCCGGACCGCAGCGGGGCGCGCGACATGTTCCTCAAGCTGCGCACCCTGAGCAGCGGCAGCCCCGAGTACGCGGAGCTGCGCAACCAGCTGGTCCGGATGCATCTGCCGCTGGTGGAGCATCTCGCCCGGCGCTTCCGCAACCGCGGCGAGCCACTGGACGACCTCACCCAGGTCGCCACGATCGGCCTGATCAAGTCGGTCGACCGCTTCGATCCGGACCGCGGCGTGGAGTTCTCCACGTACGCGACCCCGACGGTCGTCGGTGAGATCAAGCGGCACTTCCGCGACAAGGGCTGGGCGGTGCGGGTGCCGCGCCGGCTGCAGGAGCTGCGCCTGTCGCTGACCACGGCGACGGCCGAGCTGTCGCAGCTGCACGGCCGCTCCCCCACGGTCCACGAGCTCGCCGAGAAGCTGGCGATCTCGGAGGAGGAGGTCCTGGAGGGTCTGGAGTCCGCCAACGCGTACTCCACGCTGTCCCTGGACGTCCCCGACACCGACGACGAGTCCCCGGCGGTCGCGGACACCCTCGGCGCGGAGGACGAGGCGCTGGAGGGCGTGGAGTACCGGGAGTCCCTCAAACCACTCCTGGAGGACCTCCCGCCGCGCGAGAAGCGGATCCTGCTGCTGCGGTTCTTCGGCAACATGACCCAGTCGCAGATCGCGCAGGAGGTCGGCATCTCGCAGATGCACGTCTCCCGCCTGCTGGCGCGCACACTGGCGCAGCTCCGGGAGAAGCTCCTCGTCGAGGAGTGAGGGCTACTTGTCGCCGGCGTTACCGGGCCCGCGGATTCCGAGGGCCCGGGTCGTCTCGGGGTTCACCAGCAGCACGAGCGACACGACGGCCACGACCGCGAGCGCGATCCCACCGGGAATGGCCATGCTGTCGGCCTGCAGCAGGTTGTAGGCCACCGGGAGCGCCAGGAGCTGGGTGATCACGGCCGGGCCGCGGCTCCAGCTGCGCAGGGCGAGCAGTCCGCGGGCGGCGAGCAGCGGCAGCAGCGCGAGCACGACCAGCGTGATGCCCCCGGTGACGGCCTGCTGCCGGTCGTCCGGATGCCCCGTGAGACCGAGGACGAGGATCCAGACGCCTCCCACGACCAGCGCCAGCCCCTCCAGTGCGGCCAGCAGCGCCGCGTACGTCAGACGCCGGGGGCGGGGGCCGGTGGTTTCCTGGGTCGTGGTGGTCTGCTCACTGCTCACCCCTGAAGGGTAGCCCTCGCCCGGCGCGCCCCCCGTGGGGAGGTTCACCCCCGCTCGCCCACCTGATCCCCACCTCGCTCTGGGCCAGGTACCACCCAGTAGGTACGCTGCCAGTCATGCGTGCACTCCTCGTGGTCAACCCGGCGGCAACCACCACAAGTGCGCGCACACGCGACGTACTGATCCACGCGCTCGCCAGCGAGATGAAGCTGGAAGCGGTCACCACGGAGTACCGCGGCCACGCACGCGACCTGGGCCGGCAGGCGGCGGACAGCGACGACATCGACCTGGTGGTGGCCCTCGGCGGCGACGGCACGGTCAACGAGGTGGTCAACGGCCTGCTGCACGCCGGCCCCGCTCCGGGGCACGTCCCCGGCCTCGCCGTGGTCCCGGGCGGTTCCACGAACGTCTTCGCCCGCGCGCTCGGTCTGCCGAACGACGCGGTGGAGGCCACCGGCGCCCTGCTGGACGCCCTGCGCGACGGCAGCGAACGGACCGTGGGCCTGGGTCTGACGTCGGGCACTCCGGGCACGGAGGACGAGGCGGTGCCGTCCCGCTGGTTCACCTTCAACGCGGGCCTGGGCTTCGACGCGGGTGTGGTCGGCCGGGTGGAACAGCACCGCGAGCGCGGCCGGAAGTCCACCCACGCTCTGTACGTGCGCCAGGTCGTGCGCCAGTTGCTCGGCGAGCCGAACCGCAAGAGCGGGACGATCACCCTGGAGCGGGCCGGCGAGGATCCGGTCACCGATCTGGTGCTGTCCATAGTCTCGAACACCTCCCCGTGGACGTTTCTGGGGAATCGCCCGATCTACGCGGCGCCTAAGGCCTCGTTCGATACCGGCCTCGACATCTTCGCTCTCAGCCGCCTGTCGACCGCGGCGGTTGCCCGGTATGGCACCCAGTTGCTCACTTCGTCCCCCGAGCGCGGACCCCAGGGAAAGCACGCCACCTCACTGCACGACTTGACACAGTTCACCTTGCATTCGAAGGTCCCGCTCCCCCTCCAGATGGACGGTGACCACCTGGGGCTGCGAACCAGCGTGACGTTCACAGGCGTACGCCGTGCACTGCGTGTGATTGTGTGAGCAGAACTGGCTAAAGTCCTTTCACTCGAACGTTTAGGCCAGGATCCACCCCATGGAAGTACGGCTGTGACCTAGTCGACACCGAAGAATCAAAAAAAACTTTCCAGAAGGGGTTGTATCCGCCGCTGAGGTTTGCGAGTCTCTACGTGGCGATCGGGACGGCCCGCAACACCGGCCTCCACTGGTCACCAGAACCCCTCTTCAACTCACAGGACCCACGCCAGGGAACCTGGCGGTCGGCCCTTCACTTGTTGAGGGATTCGTGAAAGCGTTCACATTCACAAGCACCTGCACGTAATACCAAGGAGAGGTAGCAGCCATGGACTGGCGTCACAACGCCGTTTGCCGCGAGGAAGACCCCGAGCTCTTCTTCCCCATCGGCAACACCGGTCCTGCGCTGCTGCAGATCGAGGAAGCCAAGGCCGTCTGCCGTCGCTGCCCGGTGATCGAGCAGTGTCTGCAGTGGGCGCTCGAGTCCGGCCAGGACTCCGGCGTCTGGGGTGGTCTCAGCGAGGACGAGCGCCGCGCGATGAAGCGCCGCGCCGCCCGCAACCGGGCCCGTCAGGCCTCCGCCTGACAACCCACCCCTGCTGACAGCCTGAGCTTGGCGGCGCGTACAGCGAGTACGCATCTCCCGCCCCCGAGCCGCAGCGCGCAGTTCCCCCGATGCGCTTAGTCAAGCAGCAACGAGCTTAAGCCCCGGGCCACTTGGTGGCCCGGGGCTCAATGCTGTGCGCGGCCCGCCGGTGTCTCCGGCCCGGGTCAGGAGCCGGTTCACTTCTGGGCACGCACCGGGATGTCCAAGATCACACGGGTGCCGCGTTCCGGGGCCGGGACCATGTCGAAGGTGCCACCCAACTCCCCCTCCACCAGCGTCCGTACGATCTGCAGCCCGAGATTGCCGGCCGTGTGCGGGTCGAAGCCCTCCGGCAGACCGACCCCGTCGTCCTGGACGGTGACCAGCAGCCGGGCCTCCTTCGTCGTGCCACCGCGGACCGCCGACACCTCGACCGAGCCGGTGTCGCCCTCGCGGAAGCCGTGCTCCAGCGCGTTCTGCAGGATCTCGGTCAGCACCATCGACAGCGGAGTGGCGACCTCCGCGTCGAGGATGCCGAAGCGTCCGGTGCGCCGGCCGGTGACCTTGCCCGGGGAGATCTCCGCCACCATCGCCAGCACGCGGTCGGCGATGTCGTCGAACTCGACGCGCTCGTCCAGGTTCTGAGAGAGCGTCTCGTGCACGATCGCAATCGATCCGACGCGCCGCACCGCCTCCTCCAGGGCTTCCCGGCCCCGGTCGGACTCGATGCGCCGGGCCTGGAGCCGGAGCAGGGCCGCCACCGTCTGGAGGTTGTTCTTGACCCGGTGGTGGATCTCGCGGATGGTCGCGTCCTTGGTGATCAACTCGCGCTCCCGGCGGCGCAGTTCCGTCACGTCGCGGAGCAGCACCAGCGAGCCGATGCGGGTGCCCTTGGGCTTGAGGGGGATGGCCCGGAACTGGATCACCCCGTCGCTGGACTCGATCTCGAACTCCCGCGGCGCCCAGCCGCTGGCGAGCTTGGCCAGCGCCTCGTCCACCGGACCTCGTGTCGGGGCGAGTTCGGCGGTGGTCCTGCCGAGGTGCTGCCCGACGAGGTCGGAGGCGAGCCCGAGCCGGTGGTAGGCGGACAGGGCGTTCGGGGAGGCGTACTGGACGATGCCGTCGGCGTCGACCCGGATCAGGCCGTCACCCACACGGGGAGAAGCGTCCATGTCGAGCTGCTGGTTCGCGAACGGGAAGGAACCGGCCGCGATCATCTGTGCGAGGTCGGAGGCGCTCTGCAGGTACGTGAGCTCCAGCCGGCTCGGGGTGCGCACGGTGAGGAGGTTGGTGTTGCGCGCGATGACCCCGAGGACGCGTCCCTCCCGTCGCACGGGGATCGACTCGACGCGGACGGGGACCTCCTCGCGCCACTCCGGGTCGCCCTCGCGGACGATGCGGCCCTCGTCGAGGGCGGCGTCCAGCATCGGCCGGCGGCCGCGCGGGACGAGGTGGCCCACCATGTCGTCCTGGTACGAGGTCGGGCCGGTGTTGGGCCGCATCTGCGCGACCGAGACGTACCGGGTGCCGTCGCTGGTGGGGACCCACAGGACCAGGTCGGCGAAGGAGAGGTCGGAGAGCAGCTGCCACTCCGAGACCAGCAGGTGCAGCCACTCGAGATCGGTGTCGTCGAGTGCGGTGTGCTGGCGTACGAGTTCGTTCATGGAGGGCACGGGGCCGAGCGTACCCGGGCGTTTGTACGGCACTGAAATACCCGGAGCGGGACATCGGTGGCCCGGACGGGCGGGACCTGCCGGGGCACCCGCGGGCCGCGGCGCCTGAGAGGGACCCTCAACCCTCCCGGCACCGCAGCCCGGAGCAGCATCGGCCGTGGGGTGTGCGGTCCCGGTCGGCCGAAGGATGAGGAGCCGGGGCAGTCAGGGCAGAGAGCCTCGGTTCCTCGGTCCGCCTTCCTGTGCGGGGAAGGCGGAGGCTGGCTGCGCGTCGTACGCGCTCTCGTAACGCATTGTGGACTAGACCACTCGGGGTGTCCATGCGTGGGAGGCTGTTCGTTTGTGTCAATTCCGCGACCCGCCCGGCAGCCGAGCGTCCACCACGCAGCCTAACCCGTGTGGGTTCCTGTGCGGGGCCAGATGGACATGGCAATTTCCGCGACGGCCGCCAGTTCCTCCCGGCTCGCCCCGTCGCGCGCCTGTTGTGACATGCCCTGGATCATCGCCCCGGTGTGACGCGCCAGCGCGGAGGCGTCGGTGTCCGGCGGCAGGACGCCGGCGGCCACGTCGGCCCTGATACGGCTCTCGAACGCGGCGATGTTGGCGTTGCGGCGCTCCCGGAGCGACTGTTCGACCTCGGGGGTCGAGCAGTTGGCGGCGGCGTGCACGACGAGGCAGCCGTGCGGGTGGCCCGGTTCCGTGTACGCCGTGGCGGCCTCGCGCAGGATGCGTTCGACGGCGGCCCGCGCGGTGGGCTCCTCGGCGAGGGCCCGGTCGGTGAACGACCCGTAGCGCGTGCCGTAGACGCGCACGACCTCGTCGAAGAGGGACCGCTTGTCCCCGAAGGCCGCGTAGAGGCTGGGGGCGCCGATGTCCATGACGCGGGTGAGGTCGGAGACGGACGTCGCCTCGTAGCCGTGCTCCCAGAAGGCGAGGAGTGCCTTCTCCAGCGCGGTCTCGCGATCGAAGGAGCGGGGGCGGCCCCGCGGCCTGCCCTTGGCCTTGACCGGCGCCTGCGTTCCGTCCTCGTTCACCATGGGGTGCATTTTATAGCGGGCACTAGAGAAATGTCAGCGGGCTGCGGTACGGTCATTTCTGTAGCGACCGCTAGGCAAATGCGAAGGGGGCGTCGCCATGGGCGTGCTCACGGGCAGGACGGCACTCGTCACGGGGGCGAGCAGGGGCATCGGGCGAGGGATCGCCGAGCGGCTGGCGCGGGACGGCGCCCGGGTCGCGGTGCACTACGGCAGGAACGAGCGGGCGGCGAAGGAGACGGTGGCGGCGATCGAGGCGGCGGGCGGTTCGGCGTTCGCCCTGGGCGTCGAGCTGGGCACTCCGGGGGACGCGGAGGCGCTCTGGGAGTTGTTCGACCGGCAGGCGGACGGCCTGGACATCCTGGTGAACAACGCGGGGATCGGCACCTCGCGCCCGATCCGGGAGTTGGAGGAGCGGGAGTTCGACGAGGTGTTCGCGGTGAACGTGAAGGCGCCCTTCTTCCTCCTCAAGCACGGCATGGAGCGACTGCGGGACGGCGGCCGGGTCGTCAACATCTCGTCGGGACTGGCCCGCACCGCCGTGATGCCGGACAACGTGGCGTACGCGATGACGAAGGGCGCGCTGGACGTCCTCTCCCGTGACCTGTCCAAGGTGCTGGGCCCCCGGGGCATCACGGTGAACTCGGTGGCGCCGGGGATCATCGACACGGACAACACGGCCGGCCTGCTGCGCGAAAGCCCCGGCGGCTGGGAGAAGGCCGCGGCGATGTCGGCGCTAGGCGGGGTGGGCGAGCCCGCGGAGGTCGCCGACGTGGTGGCGTTCCTGGTGTCGGACGCGGGGCGCTGGGTGACGGGGAGCTGGGTGGATGTGACAGGGGGTTCACTGACCTAGGCGGCGCCGGGCTCGGGACCAGCACCCTCGACCCTCGCAGCCGGCCCCGGAAGCCGCCGTCATCCACCCTGGGAGGGACGCCCCCGCTCTGTTAGATTGGTCTAAACCACATGATCCTCGACCCCTCCCAGGTCAGTCCCAGGTGAGCATCCCTCTCAGATCGGCAGGTCCAGCGTGGAAGTTGTCATCGTCCCGGACGCCAAGGCGGGCGGCGAACTCATCGCCGAGGCCATGGCTCAGCTGCTCCGCCGCCGGCCCGACGCCCTGCTCGGCGTGGCCACCGGTTCGACGCCGCTGCCCGTGTACGAGGCACTGGCGGCCAGGGTGCGCTCCGGTGCCGTGGACGTCTCGCGGGCGCGCATAGCCCAGCTCGACGAGTACGTGGGGCTGCCCGCCGACCACCCGGAGTCCTACCGCTCGGTGCTGCGGCGGGAGGTGCTGGAGCCGCTCGGCATCGGCATGGACCAGTTCACGGGACCGGACGGCACGGCCGAGGACGTGCCGGGGGCGTGCGAGGCGTACGACAAGGCGCTGTCGGACGCCGGGGGTGTGGACCTCCAGCTCCTCGGCATCGGGACCGACGGGCACATCGGGTTCAACGAGCCGTGCTCGTCGCTGGCGTCGCGGACGCGGATCAAGACGCTGACCGAGCAGACCCGGATCGACAACGCCCGCTTCTTCGACGGCGACATCGACCAGGTGCCGCACCACGTGATCACCCAGGGCATAGGCACCATCCTGGAGGCCCGGCACCTCGTGCTGCTCGCCACGGGCGAGGGCAAGGCGGACGCGGTGGCGGCGACGGTGGAGGGGCCGGTCGCGGCGGTCTGCCCGGCGTCCGCGCTCCAGCTTCACCCGCACGCGACCGTCGTCGTCGACGAGGCCGCCGCGTCGAAGCTGAAGCTGGCGGACTACTTCCGGCACACCTACGCCAACAAGCCGGAGTGGCAGGGGATCTAGCCGCCCAGGCCCTTCGCGCCGGGGATGCCGTCCTCGGCCGGCTCGTCCTGGGCGCGCAGGCCGGCCACCCACAGGGGCATGACCCAGTGGACGACGAGGACGGCGATGAGCAGGGGCGCCGCATAGACGGTCGGGGCGTCACCGGCGGCCCCGCCCATGACCAGCAGGGTGCCCGCCGCGGCGAGCAGGAGCAGGGTCGTGATGCGGTGGGAGCGGGCCAGGACGCGGTCGCGTTCCGCCGACTGCCGCTCGTCCAGCACGTGCCCGCGCAGCTCCAGCAGGCCCCGGGTGGCGCCGTTGATGACGCCGGTGGCGACCATCCAGGGCAGGAGCAGGACCGCCATCACGGCGACGGTCCACAGCGGCTCGCCCTCGGCGAGGAACAGGTGGGTCATCAGCCCGCCGAGGGCCAGGGTGAGCGTCACGTGGGCGGCGACGGCCAGGCGGCGGCGCGCCGCGGTGGCGTACCAGGCGGCTCCGCGGCGGTCGTTCATCAGCCGCAGCATGCTCCGGTCGTAGCGGCTCAGGCGGGGCGTCGTCATGGCTGGTTCCTCCCGTAGACCTCGTCCGTGAGCGGCCGGAACGGTTCGAGGGAGAACAGCGCCTCGACCGGCAGTCCGAAGAACTTCGCGATCTTCAGCGCCAGGTCGAGGCTCGGGTTGTACTGACCCCGCTCGATGTAGCCGATGGTCTGGTAGTGGGCTCCCACTGCCTCGGCCAGGCTCTGGCGCGACACCTTCCGTTCGGCGCGCACCATGGCCAACCTGTTGTGCACCTGCTCGCTCATGTATAAGAAGTACTACATTCAGGCGCAGCTGTACAACAGGTGATCCGGAGTGTGCGGTCTACGGACCCGTGACGCCGGCGATCACCTCGGCCGCTGCCCGGCCGCAGACGCGGGCCGCGCCGTGGGTGGCGATGTGCAGGGCGCCGCGCGGGCAGGCCTGGGGGACGCCCATCTCGACGACGATCGTGTCGGGGCGGGCGGCGAGCAGGGTGTCGAGGGCGCGGGACATCCAGGGGTGGCGGTGTTCGTCGCGGACGACGGCGACGATACGGCGCGGCCCGGCCGCCTGGAGGGCGGCGCGGCCGGCGTCCTGCCCGGCCGCGCTCCCCGTGCCGTCCCCGGCGGAGAAGCTGCCCGTCACCGTGCCGGGCAGGAGGTGGGCGAGTTCGGCGGCGACGCCCCAGGGGGTCTCGTCGCCGACCGCGATGTTGGCGACGGGGGTGAGGGCGGCGACGAAGGGCGGTTCGGTGAGGGGTGCGAAGGCCGACGGGCTTCCCAGGCCCGGGGCGGCGGTCACCGTCAGGGCGCGGCGGGCGGCGTGCAGGCCGATCTCGCTGCCGTGGGTGCCCTCGGGCGAGCGGCCTGCCGTGCCCGTCCAGCGGGCCAGGGCGCGGACCCGCCCGGCGGCTTCGGCGAGGCGTTCCTCCGCGAGGTCGCCGGTGCGGACCGCCGCGACCAGGGCGTCCCGCAGGCGGAGCACGGTGGCGTCGTCGGCCAGGCCGCCGCCGACGCAGATGGCGTCGGCACCGGCGGCGACGGCGAGGACGCTGCCGCGTTCGATGCCGTAGGTGCCGGCGATGGCCCGCATCTCCATGCCGTCGGTGACGATGAGGCCGTCGTAGCCGAGTTCGCCGCGGAGCAGGCCGGTGAGGATGCGGCGGGAGAGGGTGGCCGGGTGGTCGGGGTCGAGGGCCGGGACGAGGATGTGGGCGCTCATGACGGCCCGGGTGCCGGCGGCGATGGCCGCGCGGAACGGGGTCAGTTCGCGTTCGGCCAGCACCTCGGCGGAGACGTCGATGCGCGGCAGGGCGTGGTGGGAGTCGACGGCCGTGTCGCCGTGGCCCGGGAAGTGCTTGGTGCAGGCGGCGACCCCGGCGGACTGCAGACCGGTGACGTAGGCGGCGGTGTGCCGGGCGGCCAGGGCGGTGTCGGCACCGAAGGAGCGCACGCCGATCACCGGGTTGCGCGGATCGGAGTTGACGTCGGCGGAGGGGGCCCAGTTGAGGTTGACGCCGCAGGCGGCGAGGCGGCGGCCCAGTTCGTGGGCGACCTGCTGGGTCAGCTCCACGTCGTCGACCGCGCCGAGGGCGTGGTTGCCGGGGAAGGAGGAGCCGCTGCGCACCTCGAGGCGGGTCACGTCACCGCCCTCCTCGTCGATCGCGACGAGGACGTCGTCGCGCTCGGCCCGCAGCTGGGCGGTCAGGGCGGCCAGTTGGGCGGGTGAGGCGATGTTGCGGCCGAACAGTCCGACGGAGGCCAGGCCCTCACCGAGCCGGCGCAGCAGCCAGTCGGGGGCGGTGGTCCCGGTGAAGCCGGGCTGCAGGACGGTCAGCGCGTCGCGGGTGAGCGTGTCGGTGCCGCTGGCGAGTGTCGTCATCGGGTGAGGTCATCCCTTCACGGCGCCCGCGGTCAGGCCCGCGGCCATCTTGCGCTGGACGAGGAGGAAGAGGGCGACGATCGGCACGGCCATCATCGTGGCTCCGGCCATCATCGGGGCGTATTCGGTGCCGTGCTTGGTGGTGAAGTTGCCGAGCCAGACGGTCGCGGTCTGGTTCTTCTGGCTGAGGAGCATCAGGGCGTAGAGGTACTCGTTCCAGGCCTGGATGAAGCCGTAGACCGAGGTGGCGACCATGCCGGGGGCCAGGAGCGGGAAGACGACCCGGAGGAAGGCGCCGGTGCGGGAGCAGCCGTCGACCATGGCGGCCTCCTCCAGTTCCTTCGGGATGTTGACGATGAATCCCCGCAGTGTCCAGACCGTGAACGGCAGGACGAAGGTCAGGTACGTGATGATGAGGCCGGTCAGCCGGTCGTACTGGCCCAGGTCGTTGAGCAGCAGGAACACCGGGATGATCATGGCGACCAGCGGGACCATCTGGACGGCCAGGATGCCCACGATCACGATCTTGCGGCCGCGGAAGGCGAACCGGGAGATGGCGAGCGCGGCCAGCAGCCCGACGACCATGCCGATGACGACGACCGCCAGCGACACGACCATGCTGCGGCCGACCGGGCCCCAGAAGTCGGAGATGTCCAGCGCCCGGCCGAAGTTGGCGAGGGTGAGGCCGGTCGGCAGCAGGCTCGGGTCCGGGTCGATGGCGTCCTTGGCGGGCTTGAACGCCGTGTTGAGCATCCAGTAGAGCGGGAAGCCCGCGGTGACGAAGACCAGGAGGCCGAGGAGGTTCCAGCCGAGCCGTGCGTTCCTCCGGCGGCCGGCTCCGGTGAGCGTGCTCATTCGACCTCTCCGATCTTCAGCATCTGCCGCATGTAGACGGCGACCACGCCGAGCAGCAGCAGGACGGTGATCAGCGCGATGGCCGAGCCCTGCGCGTAGTCGTTGACCACGAAGGCGCGGTCGTAGGAGTAGGTGTTGAGGACCTGGAACTCCGGCTCCGGGTGGCCGCCCCGCATCACGAACACCTGGGGGAAGACGCCCATGTCCCAGATGACCGACAGGGTCGTGAGCATCACGATGATCGGCTTGAGGACGGGCAGGGTGACGTAGCGGAAGACGCCCCAGGAGGTGGCGCCGTCCAGGCGGGCCGCCTCCTCCAGTTCCTTCGGCACCTGGGTGAGGCCCGCGCTGAGGGTGATGACCACGAACGGCACGGCTCCCCAGACCACCAGCAGCATGATCACGGCCAGGCCCTGGGGGCCGCTGGCGAACCAGTTGTGTCCGATCATGTCGACGCCGGGCAGCTTGCTGAGCAGCGCGTTGAAGACGCCGTAGTCGGAGTCGAAGAGCCACTTGAAGACGGTGGTCGCCACGATGACGGGCATGCCCCAGCTGGCCACCAGCACGATGCTGATGAGGATCCGCAGCCAGCCCGAGACCCGCTGGAGCAGCAGGGCGAGGGCCATGCCGATCACCATCGTGAGGACGACGGCTCCGCCGGCGAAGACGATCGTGCGCAGGACGACGGCCCAGAACTCGCCGTCGCCGAGCACCTTGGCGAAGTTGTCGAACCCGACCGACTCGGCGGGCTGGAAGCCCCACAGCTGGGACTGGCCGAACTTCTGGAAGGACAGGGTGACCAGGCGGACCAGCGGGTAGCCCATGACCAGGGCGAGGACCAGCAGGCAGGGCGCGAGCAGCAGCCAGGGGACCCCGGCCCCGCCCGATGTCTTGCGCTGCCCGCGCGGCCGCCGGTCCCCGGGGGGCGGCGCTGGTACCTGCCGCGGTGGCGGCACCTTGGCGGGGGTGGTGGTGTGTGCGGCACTCATCGCGCGCTCCTCGGCGGTCCCTCAGGTCGGTCGGACGGCGGGGCTCCACGACCGGGAGCCCCGCCCTCCGGGCCCGTCGTCCGGATCGTGCCGCGGCTGCGGGGAGGCACCGCGGCTCGTCCGGCCCGGACGACGGGCCCGCGGGTCACTTGGTGTTGATGACCTTGTCGATCGCGGCGTCCGCCTCCTTGGCGGCGGCTTCGACCGACTTCTTGCCGGTGCCGATGCTCTGCAGCATGGTCTGCAGGATCTGCGCCTTCTCGACCTGGCCCCAGCCGGGGGCCATCGGGACGAACCAGTTGGACTCGGCGGCGGTGGCGGGGACCGCCGTCTTCGGGTCGTTCTTGAGGGTCGCCAGGTCCGTCTTGTTGTTGGGCAGGTTGCCCTTGGCCATCAGGCCCTTCTGCCCGGAGGAGCCGGCGAAGGCGTTGATCCACTCGGCGGCCAGGTCCTGCGCGTCGGACTTCACCGGCACGGCGAGGTCGGAGCCGCCCAGGAAGACGGGCATGTTCTTGCCGGACGGGCCGGGCATCACGAAGTTCTCGAGGTTGCCCTTGAGCTTGCCGCTCTTGTCGTTCTTCGGGTCCTCTGCGGTCGCGCCCTCCCAGGCGGCCGCGAAGATCATGGCGGACTTGCCCTGGCCGTAGACGATGTAGCGGTCGGACTCGTCCTTGGTCTTGTCGCCGTGCATGTACGTGTCGACGACGTTCTCGAACTCCTTCAGGCCCTTGAGGGACTCGGGCGAGGAGAGCGAGGCCTTCCACTGGCCGCCCGACTCGGTGGCGATGGCGCCGCCGGCGTCGTAGACGAAGGACATGGCCGCGTACCAGTCGCGGGTGGGCTGGTACCAGGCGCTGAACTTGTCGCCCTGCTTCTTCTGGATCTTGTCCAGGGCGGCGGTCAGCTCCTTGTAGGTCTTCGGCGCCGACTTCACACCGACCGAGGCGGCGACGTCCTTGCGCCAGTTGGCGACGCGGCCGCCGGCGTAGTACGGGACGCCGTAGGTCTTGCCCTCGTAGGTGACGGAGGCCCTGAGGCCGTCGAGCCAGGCGTCCGAGTTGTCGAACGTGCCCTGGTCGAGGGGGGCGAAGGCGCCCTTGACCATGTAGCCGAGCATCTCGGTGTTGCCCATCTCGACGACGTCGGGGACCTTGTCGGTGGCGAGGACGGCGTCGAGCTTGGCGTTCTTGTCGGGCCAGCCGTAGTACTCGTGGTTGATCTTGAGGCCGGGGTGCTTCTTCTGCACCGCGGCGTCGGCGGCCTTGACCAGCTCCGGCCAGTTGTTCTGGGCGTCGACGGTGAGCCAGACGGTCAGCTCCTTGGCGTCCGCGCCCTTGTCGGAGCCCCCGTCGCCCTCGCCGCCGCACGCCGCGATGGAGACCATCATGCCCGCGACACCGATCGCGGATATCAGCTTGCGCTTCACGCCACCCTCCTCAGGGATGCCACAACCCCCCTGCTCCCCGCGGTGAGACGTGGGGCGCCAGGACCTGGACCAATGGTGTAGACCAGTACGGGGAGCTTGGACCAGACCAGGAGGCCTGTCAAGGGTCGCGATACCGCCCTGACCAGCCGTTATGCGACCTACATATGCAGGAACCTTTAAGTAAGAAGTCAGCGAAAACCCAGGGAGACACGGCATACTGCAGGTAGACCACAGGGAATGGTGGACTAGACCAAAAGAGGCGCCGACGGTATACAAGTGAGATCGTGTCGGCACACCCAGCCGGGAAGGCGGAGCATGAGCACCGACGTCAGCAGTGCGGAGAACGAGACCGGGGCGCCCGTCCGTACCGCACGCGTGCCCAAGTACTACCGCCTGAAGAAGCACCTGCTCGACATGACCGAGACCCAGGCGCCCGGCACACCCGTCCCGCCCGAGCGCACGCTGGCGGCGGAGTTCGACACCTCGCGCACGACCGTGCGCCAGGCGCTGCAGGAGCTGGTCGTCGAGGGCCGGCTGGAGCGCATCCAGGGCAAGGGCACGTTCGTGGCCAAGCCCAAGGTGTCGCAGGCCCTGCAGCTGACCTCGTACACCGAGGACATGCGCGCCCAGGGCCTGGAGCCCACCTCCCAGCTGCTGGACATCGGCTACATCACCGCCGACGACCGCCTGGCCGGGCTGCTCGACATCACGACCGGCGGGCGCGTGCTGCGCATCGAGCGGCTGCGCATGGCCAACGGCGAGCCGATGGCCATCGAGACCACGCACCTGAGCGCGAAGCGCTTCCCGGCCCTGCGCCGGTCCCTGGTGAAGTACACGTCGCTCTACACCGCGCTCGCCGAGGTCTACGACGTCCATCTCGCGGAGGCCGAGGAGACCATCGAGACCTCCCTGGCCACCCCGCGCGAGGCCGGCCTGCTCGGCACGGACGTCGGCCTGCCGATGCTGATGCTGTCCCGGCACTCGCTGGACCGCGAGGGCCGGCCGGTGGAGTGGGTGCGGTCGGTGTACCGCGGGGACCGGTACAAGTTCGTCGCCCGTCTGAAGCGCCCTCAGGAGTAGTGCGCGCGGAGCGGCAGCGGAAGGACCCCTTGCAGGGCGTCCGTTGGGCTGCCGAGCACACCTGTGAAGAGCTGATTGCTTTTGAGTACCGCATGACGGACGAGGGGTTCCGCTGTCGGCACACCCTGACCTAGATTGCCTGCGCATTACACAGGTGATCACTGAGGGGACGGAGCCGCCTGATGTCGCAAGCCCCAGATTCCAGCAGAGGTCCGGTGGTGACGCCCGTGCGCGTCGTCATCGCCGTCTGCCTCGTCGCGCCCTTCGTGGCCATGCTGTGGGTCGGCTCGTACGCCAAGACCGACCCGGCCTTCATCGGGATCCCGTTCTTCTACTGGTACCAGATGGCGTGGGTGCTGATCTCGACCGCGCTGACGATGATCGCCTTCAAGCTCTGGCAGCGTGACCAGCGTGCCCGTTCGGCCTCGAAGGGCGGTGCGTCGCAGTGAAGGACGGCGTGAACGGCGTCGCACTCGCCGTCTTCATCTTCTTCTTCCTGGCCGTGACGGTCATGGGCTTCCTGGCCGCCCGCTGGCGCAAGGCGGAGAACGAGCACAGCCTCGACGAGTGGGGTCTGGGCGGCCGGTCGTTCGGCACCTGGATCACCTGGTTCCTGCTCGGCGGCGACCTGTACACGGCCTACACCTTCGTGGCGGTCCCGGCGGCCATCTACGCGGCGGGCGCGGCCGGCTTCTTCGCGGTGCCGTACACGATCCTGGTGTACCCGCTGATCTTCACCTTCCTGCCCCGCCTGTGGTCGGTGTCCCACAAGCACGGCTACGTCACGACGTCCGACTTCGTGCGCGGCCGCTTCGGCTCCAAGGGCCTGTCCCTGGCGGTGGCGCTCACCGGCATCCTGGCGACGATGCCGTACATCGCGCTCCAACTGGTCGGCATCCAGGCCGTGCTGGACGTGATGGGCGTCGGCGGCGGCGAGAACACCAACTGGTTCATCAAGGACCTGCCGCTGCTGATCGCGTTCGGCGTGCTCGCGGCGTACACGTACTCGTCGGGCCTGCGGGCGCCCGCGCTCATCGCGTTCGTCAAGGACACGCTGATCTACATCGTCATCGCGGTGGCGATCATCTACATCCCGATCAAACTGGGCGGCTTCGACGACATCTTCGCCAAGGCGAGCGAGGCGTACAGCCAGACCAACCCGGCCACCGGCGCCCCGCGCGGTGCGCTGACACCGCCGGAGGCGGGCCAGTGGACCTACGCCACGCTGGCGCTGGGCTCCGCGCTCGCGCTGTTCATGTACCCGCACTCCATCACGGCGACGCTGTCCTCCAAGAGCCGTGAGGTGATCCGCCGCAACACCACCATCCTGCCGCTGTACTCGCTGATGCTGGGTCTGCTGGCACTGCTGGGCTTCATGGCGATCGCGGCCGGCATCAAGGTGCAGAACGGGCAGCTGGCGATCCCGCAGCTGTTCGAGACGATGTTCCCGGACTGGTTCGCCGGGGTGGCCTTCGCCGCCATCGGCATCGGCGCGCTCGTGCCCGCGGCCATCATGTCCATCGCGGCCGCGAACCTGTTCACCCGCAACATCTACAAGGACTTCATCAAGCCGGACGCCACGCCCGCGCAGGAGACCAAGGTCTCCAAGCTGGTGTCCCTGCTGGTGAAGGTCGGCGCCCTGGCCTTCGTCCTCACCATGGACAAGACGGTCGCCATCAACTTCCAGCTGCTCGGCGGCATCTGGATCCTGCAGACCTTCCCGGCCCTGGTCGGCGGCCTGTTCACCCGCTGGTTCCACCGCTGGGCGCTGCTCGCCGGCTGGGCGGTCGGCATGGTCTACGGCACGGTCGCCGCCTACGGCGTCGCCTCCCCGACCCAGAAGCACTTCGGCGGCTCGTCGAAGGAGATCCCCGGCATCGGGGAGATCGGCTACATCGGCCTCACGGCGTTCGTCCTGAACGTGGTGGTGACGGTGGTCCTGACCTTCGTCCTGAAGGCCGTCAAGGCCCCCGAGGGCATCGACGAGACCAAGCCCGAGGACTACACGGCGGACGCGGGCGACCCCGGTGTCCAGGTGGAACTCCCGCCCGCCACCGCAGGAAGCGCCCACTAGCGGGCGCCGGGCACCGGGCGACGAGCCACGGACCACACCCCGCAGCGGGCCGCCGGAAAATGCAGCACACCGGCGGCCCGCTGTCGTACACACTCACGCCATGGACCTCCTCATCCGCCCGGCCGAGCCCGCCGATTACGAAGAACTCGGCGACATCACCGCCCGGGCCTACCTCCGGGACGGCCTCCTCGACTACGGCGAGGACGACGCCTATCTGCACGTCCTGCGGGACGTCGCCGCACGGGCCGCCGCCGCGGACGTCCTGGTGGCCGTCAGGGACGGCCGGGTGCTCGGCGGCGTCACGTTCGTCCCGGCCGGCGGCCCGATGGCCGACCTCGCCCGCCCGGGAGAGGCGGAGATCCGCATGCTGGCGGTCGCGCACGCGGCCCGCGGGCAGGGAACCGGCGAGGCCCTGGTCCGCTCCTGCCTCGACCGGGCCCGGGCCACTCCGGGCTGCCGGAGCGTCGTGCTGTCGACCCAGCGCACCATGCACACGGCCCACCGCATCTACGAACGTCTGGGCTTCACCCGCACACCCGAGCGGGACTGGCAGCCCGTACCGGAGCTGGGGGAGATCACTCTCCTCACCTACCGGCTGACGCTCTGAAACCGGCGCGACACAACATCTGGGGGTGACACCCGAACCCGGCACAAGATGTATGCTCATGCTCGCTGTCGCCGCAGGGGAATCCGGTGCGAATCCGGAACTGTCCCGCAACGGTGTACTTGTGCCTGTCCGTCCCCCGTGGGCGACGTCGCGCACAGGAGTCAGTCCGAGGACCTGCCGACAGCGCACCCGGCCGACCGGCCGGTGTGCCTGACGTCCGGGCCTCGTGGAATGGGCCGGTGGACGCGGCGCCGCGTGCGCTCGTGCCGCCCCCTGCCCTCGCCGAGGCCCCGTGCCGAGCGAGGGAGAGCCCCACGTGACCATCGCGCCAGCCGATCCGGTCTCAGCCGCCGAAGAAGAGCACGACGCTCCCGGTGCCGCGCTGCTGCGGATCCTGACCGAGCTGACCGCCGACCTGCCCGACGCCGACCCCGGCCGGGTCGCCGCCGCCGCGCTGCGCGGGCGGTCGGCGAGGGCCGACGAGGCGGAGTTGCGCGAGCTGGCCACCGAGGCCGCCGCCGGTCTCATCTCCGAGGACCCCGCCTACTCCCGGCTGGCCGCCCGGCTGCTCACCCTCGGCATCCGCGAGGAGGCCGCCTCCCAGGGCGTCACGTCCTTCACGGAGTCCGTCGCGGCGGGCCACCGCGAGGGTCTGATCGCCGACCGCACCGCGGAGTTCGTCCGGCTGCACGCGGAGCGGCTCGACGCCCTGATCGACACCGCCGCCGACGACCGCTTCGGCTACTTCGGCCTGCGCACCCTGCACAGCCGCTACCTGCTCCGGCACCCGCTCACCCGCAAGGTCGTCGAGACGCCCCAGCACTTCATGCTGCGCGTCGCCGCCGGTCTCGCCGAGGACGACACCGGCCGCTCGGTCGACGAGGTCGCCGCGCTCTACCGGCTCATGAGCCGCCTCGACTACCTGCCCTCCTCCCCCACCCTCTTCAACTCCGGCACCCGGCACCCCCAGATGTCGTCCTGCTACCTCCTCGACTCCCCGAAGGACGAGCTGGACTCCCTCTACGACCGGTACCACCAGGTGGCCCGCCTGTCGAAGCACGCGGGCGGCATCGGCCTGTCGTACTCCCGCATCCGCGCCCGCGGTTCGCTGATCCGCGGCACGAACGGCCACTCCAACGGCATCGTGCCGTTCCTGAAGACCCTCGACGCCTCGGTCGCCGCCGTGAACCAGGGCGGCCGGCGCAAGGGCGCCGCCGCGGTCTACCTGGAGACCTGGCACTCCGACATCGAGGAGTTCCTGGAGCTGCGCGACAACACCGGCGAGGACGCCCGCCGTACGCACAACCTCAACCTCGCCCACTGGGTCCCGGACGAGTTCATGCGCCGCGTGAACGCCGACGCGCAGTGGTCCCTCTTCTCGCCCTCGGACGTGCCCGAGCTGGTCGACCTGTGGGGCGGGGAGTTCGACGCCGCGTACCGGGCCGCCGAGGCCAAGGGCCTGGCCAGGAAGACCCTGCCGGCCCGCGAGCTGTACGGCCGGATGATGCGCACCCTCGCGCAGACCGGCAACGGCTGGATGACCTTCAAGGACGCCGCCAACCGCACCGCCAACCAGACGGCCGAGCCCGGCCACGTCGTGCACTCCTCCAACCTCTGCACGGAGATCCTGGAGGTCACCAGCGACGAGGAGACGGCGGTCTGCAACCTCGGGTCGGTCAACCTCGGCGCCTTCGTGAGCGGCGGGGACATCGACTGGGAGCGCCTCGACGAGACCGTCCGCACGGCCGTGACGTTCCTCGACCGGGTCGTGGACATCAACTTCTACCCGACCGAGCAGGCGGGCCGCTCCAACGCCCGCTGGCGTCCGGTCGGCCTGGGCGCGATGGGTCTGCAGGACGTCTTCTTCCAGCTGCGCCTGCCCTTCGACTCGCCCGAGGCCAAGGCGCTGTCCACCCGTATCGCCGAGCGGATCATGCTCGCCGCGTACGAGGCCTCCGCGGACCTCGCCGAGCGCAACGGCCCGCTGCCCGCCTGGGAGAAGACCCGCACCGCCCGGGGCGTGCTGCACCCCGACCACTACGACGTGGAGCAGGCCTGGCCGGAGCGCTGGACCGCCCTGCGCGAGCGCATCGCCACGACCGGCCTGCGCAACTCCCTGCTCCTCGCCATCGCGCCCACGGCCACCATCGCCTCCATCGCGGGCGTCTACGAGTGCATCGAGCCGCAGGTGTCCAACCTGTTCAAGCGCGAGACGCTGTCCGGCGAGTTCCTCCAGGTCAACTCCTACCTGGTGGACGAGCTGAAGCGGCTCGGCGTGTGGGACGCCCGCACCCGGGAGGCGCTGCGCGAGGCCAACGGCTCGGTGCAGGGCTTCGCCTGGATCCCCGAGGACGTCCGCGCGCTCTACCGCACGGCCTGGGAGATCCCGCAGCGCGGCCTGATCGACATGGCGGCGGCCAGGACCCCGTTCCTGGACCAGTCCCAGTCGCTGAACCTGTTCCTGGAGACGCCGACCATCGGCAAGCTCTCCTCGATGTACGCCTACGCCTGGAAGTCCGGGCTGAAGACGACGTACTACCTGCGCTCGCGCCCGGCGACCCGCATCGCCCGCGCCGCCCGGGCCACCGTCCCCGTGCAGGCCACCCCCGACCCCGAAGCGGTCGCCTGCTCCCTGGAAAACCCCGAGTCCTGCGAGGCCTGCCAGTAATGAGCACCCAGAACCTTCTCGACCCCGGCTTCGAGCTCACCCTGCGACCCATGCGCTACCCGGACTTCTACGAGCGCTACCGGGACGCCATCAAGAACACCTGGACCGTGGAGGAGGTCGACCTCCACTCGGACGTCGCCGACCTCGCCAAGCTCTCCCCCGCCGAGCAGCACCTGATCGGCCGGCTGGTGGCGTTCTTCGCGACGGGCGACTCGATCGTCGCGAACAACCTGGTGCTGACGCTGTACAAGCACATCAACTCCCCCGAGGCGCGGCTGTATCTGAGCCGTCAGCTCTTCGAGGAGGCCGTGCACGTCCAGTTCTATCTGACGCTGCTCGACACCTACCTGCCCGACCCGGAGGACCGCGCGGCGGCCTTCGCGGCGGTGGAGAACATCCCGTCCATCCGCGAGAAGGCGGAGTTCTGCTTCCGGTGGATGGACTCGGTGGAGAAGCTCGACCGGCTGGAGACGCAGGCGGACCGCCGGCGTTTCCTGCTGAACCTCATCTGCTTCGCCGCGTGCATCGAGGGCCTGTTCTTCTACGGGGCCTTCGCGTACGTCTACTGGTTCCGCAGCCGGGGTCTGCTGCACGGCCTGGCCACCGGCACCAACTGGGTGTTCCGCGACGAGACGATGCACATGTCGTTCGCGTTCGACGTGGTCGACACCGTCCGCAAGGAGGAGCCGGAGCTGTTCGACGACCGGCTTCAGCAGCAGGTGACGGACATGCTCCGGGAGGCCGTCGAGGCCGAGCTGCAGTTCGCGCGCGACCTGTGCGGTGACGGTCTCCCGGGCATGAACACCGAGTCGATGCGGCAGTACCTGGAGTGCGTCGCCGACCAGCGGCTGACCCGCCTCGGCTTCGCTCCGGTGTACGGCTCCGAGAACCCCTTCTCCTTCATGGAGCTCCAGGGGGTTCAGGAGCTGACCAACTTCTTCGAGCGGCGGCCCTCCGCGTACCAGGTGGCGGTGGAGGGCACCGTCGACCTGGACGAGGACTTCTGAGCCGGCTCTCCTTCGCGGGTCTCCTGGGCCTCCCGGATCTGCCGGTCGATGCGCCGGTCGCGCATCATGCCGAGCACGGACGGGAGGACCAGGAGGGCCAGCGTCCCGAGTACGAAGATCATGGCGATGAGTGTCTGCGTCTGGTTCGTATCCATGGACACCACTGTCGCGCCGGATGCTCCTTACCGGCAGTGGCAGTCCTGCCGTAGACCCTCGAATTACTGCCACCGTCGAGGCACACTGGGGACATGCTGCAGAACGTGGCCGTCGCCCTGCTCGACGGTGTGAACCCCTTCGAACTGGGTGTGGTGTGCGAGGTCTTCGGCACCGACCGCAGCGACGACGGCCTGCCGGTGTACGACTTCGCGGTCGCCTCGGCCGAGGGTCCGACGCTGCGCATGAACTCGGGCTTCTCGCTGCGGGTCGACCACGGCATCGAGCGCCTGGAGGCGGCCGACCTGATCGCCGTGCCGGCCGGGCGCAGCTTCGCGACCCGGGACTTCCCGCCGGAGCTGCTGGACGCCCTGCGCCGCGCGGTCGACCGGGGTGCCCGGGTGCTCAGCGTCTGCTCCGGCGTCTTCGTGCTGGCCGCGGCCGGGCTGCTGGACGACCGGCGCTGCACCGTGCACTGGAAGCACGCCGAGGACCTCGCCCGGCAGTACCCGCGGGTGACCGTGGAGCCGGACGTGCTCTACGTCGACGAGGACCCGGTGATCACCTCCGCCGGCACGGCCGCCGGCATCGACGCCTGTCTGCACCTGGTCCGCAAGGAGCAGGGCACCGAGGTCGCCAACAAGATCGCGCGGCGCATGGTGGTGCCGCCGCACCGCGACGGCGGCCAGGCCCAGTACATCGAGCGCCCGCTGCCGCGCTCCGAGGCCGACACGATCGGCGAGGTGCTGGCGTGGATGGAGCGGCACCTCGACGAGGAGGTCACCGTCGAGCAGCTCGCCGCCCGCGCCCACATGTCCCCGCGCACCTTCGCCCGCCGCTTCCAGCAGGAGACCGGGACGACCCCCTACCGCTGGGTCCTGCGCCAGCGCGTGCTGCTGGCCCAGCGGCTGCTGGAAGCGACGGACGAGACGATGGACGCGATCGCCGGCCGGACCGGGTTCGGCAACGCGGCCGCGTTGCGCCACCACTTCGTCCGGGCGGTCGGCACCACGCCGAACACCTACCGGCGGACTTTCAGAGGCCCCGAGGCGGCCTGACGGTCACCCGGCGGCGTCCGGCCGCTCACCTCGCCACCGGCCGCACCCGCAGGTCGTGCGGCCGGAGTGTGATGCCGACCCGTGTGGCGTCCTTGGAGCCGGGCACCTGCTCGAACCGGTACTTGGTGGCCAGCGCCGCCGTGATCAGGGTCAGCTGCGCCATCGAGAAGTGATCGCTCGGGCACTTGCGGTTGCCCACGCTGAACGGGCTCATGGCGTATTTCGGGATGTCCTTGACCCGGTCCGGAAGCCAGCGGTCGGGGTCGAACTCCAGGTGCCGCCGGTACGACTTCGGATCGCGCTGGATCGCGTACGGGCTGTAGATGATGTCCGCCCCGGCCGGAATCCGGTATCCGCCGAGTTCCGTGTCCCGTACCGCCCGGCGGGTCAGAATCCAGACGGCTGGACTCAAACGCATGGACTCCACGATGACATTGTTGGTGTGCCGGAGTGCCCGGACGTCCTGGAATGCCACGGGTCTCCCACCCGTGACGGCTTCCACTTCGTCGCGCACCCGGTCCGCGTGTTCGGGATGTTCCGCGAGCACATGCAACAGCCACATGATCGTCGAAGCCACGGTTTCACTGCCGGGGGTCAGGATCGCGACGACCTGGTCGTGGATCTCCTGTTCCCCGATGGGGTCGCCATTGTCGTCCTTCGCCTCCAGCAATGCCGTCAGCAAATCGTCCGGCTTTCGACCGGATGCGCGGCGCTCTGCGACGATCTCGTCCACCAGGAGATGCAAATCGGCCAATGCCCGGTTGAATTGCCGGTTGGCCGGAAGGGGCAGCTTGTAGAGCGGTCCGAGCGGGACCACCATCCGCCGGTACATCCCGCGGAAGACGGTCGCGAGAGCGACGCACAGCCGCTCCGCCCGCTCGTCCATGTAGTCCCCGCGCAGCAGGCAGCGGGCCGCGATGCGCACCGCCACCCGGAAGGACTCGGAGGTGCAGTCGACCGTCTCCCCCGGCTTCCAGCGCTCGGTCAGGGCGTGCGCCTCCTCCTCCATGATCGGGCCGTAGGCGGGGATGGCGTCGAGCCGGAAGGCGGGCTGGATGGTGCGCCGCTGGCGCCGGTGGAGCGAGCCGTTGGCGGTGGCCACCCCCTCCTTGCCGAGCAGGTCCTCCAGGGACTCCCACAGCGGCCCGGCGATGATGAAGTCGTTGCTCAGCGCCAGCGCGCCGGTCAGATCCGGGGTGGTGACGGCGTGGACCGTCTTCGGCCCGAGCTTCAGCCGCACCACGTCGCCGTGCTCGCGCAGCCGGGACATGAAGGCCAGCGGATCGCGGGCCAGCTTCCAGCCGTGCCCCAGACCGGGCACCCCGCCACCCGCCTGGGGCGGTTCGCGCAGCTCCGCGACCGGGGCGGTTTCCGGCTTCACAGACTCGACGGTCATTTCTCACCTGCCGCTTCGTTGTTGACGTACGGGGGCGTGGACCGGTCGTCCCAGCTGTCGACCCTGTACCGGCCGGACTCGTGGTGGAACCAGTAGACGGAACTGAACCAGTTGCGCATGTTTCCCAGACAGGCCCGTACGGCGGCGCTCAGTTCCTTCCCCCGTACGCTGCCGTCGTCGAGTTCGTCGGCGAACCGCAAAGCCTCCTGTTCCCGGTCATGGAATTCCGTGATGCATTCCTCGACTCGGCGCCTGACATCCGCGACCGCCTCTTCGAGGGTGAACCCCTCATGGGTGATGAGGCTGATTCCGAGATTGTGGACCTCGTCGCCCGCTATTTCCTTCGGGAGCGAGCAGAGGTCGTTGTACCAGGCGGCGAACTCCTGGCTCAGTAATGCCGCCCGACGGTACGCCGGGTGGGTGCGCACCGCTTCCGGGAGTTCGCATCCGGCGGTCGGCTCCAGCAGATCCGTCCATATCCAGTGCGCGAAGGTGAGCCGGCGCAGTTCGAGGTATTCCTCGACCGTGGGGACGATTCCGTGCGTGCGGTTGCGGAACTCCCGGTCGTAGGCGTCGATCACCGCGTGGAAGTGCCGGGCGAACCGGAGGTTCCATGTCCGGGGCAGGAACCCGTACAGCCGCAGCACGCTGTCCGCGAACCCGGCGACCAGTGGATCCTCGTGCTCCAGGTGCTCCCCCGGGTCGTCGAGCGCGGTGTGCAGCCGCTCCTTCAGCCGTCGCCAGGCGTCCGGACGGCCGTGCACGATGTCGCGGTCGTGACGGTCGTCCCAGACGAAGAACCAGGCGCTGTAGTCGGCGATCGCCTGTATGACCTCGTCGGGGGCGCCGATGTAGTACCCCGCCATGAGGTCCGTGTAGCACAGGCCGTCGGCATATTCCGCCACCTTCTCCGCGGGCATGAGCCGCTTTTCGAGCAGCCAGGCCCGCGTCTTCTCCTGGCACTTCGGCCAATACGGGTGGAGTTGCCGGGGAAACGCCGCCTCGATCACCGGGAGAGAGAGCGACGGTGGAACTGCGATCGTGGCCGGTGTCGATGTGGTGCCGTGTGACAAAGCATGCACGAACTAACCCCTCTCAGCCGCCAGTTGGCGCGAGCGCCCCTCCCTTCGTGCCGGGCGTGCGCCGTTGCATACCCCGCTCACCCCATTCAGCACTACAACTGACCGTTCTGGGAACGCATTTGCTTCATTCACTACCCCTGAGCGCCGGGATCCTCCCGATGTGTGACGGGCACGGGATGACCAGGGGTACGGAAGCGGCCGAACGTGCGACGGACAGCCGAACGGCGCCCGTCCGGGTGCGGAAACCCGGACAGGCGCCGTCCGCCTGGCGCGTACGAGGGGTCAGTCGTTGGCGACCACGGGGTAGCGGGGCTCGTTCTCGGCCATCTGCCGCAGCGCGTCCTTGCGCTCACGCTTGGAGAGCCGGTCGATGTACAGGTAGCCGTACAGGTGGTCGGTCTCGTGCTGCAAACACCGTGCGAAGTATCCGGTGCCGCGCACCCTGATCGGGTTGCCCCGCTCGTCCTGCCCGGTCACCTCGGCGTAGTCGGGCCGGGCGAGCGACGCGTACGCGGTCGGCACGGACAGGCAGCCCTCGTTGCTGTCGTCCAGCCGGCGCTTGTCGGCGGGCAGTTCGACGAGCCGGGGGTTGCACACCACGCCGGTGTGCCGCACGCCCTCGTCGTCCGGGCAGTCGTAGACGAAGACCTTCGCGTCGACACCGATCTGGTTGGCGGCGAGACCCACGCCCTCGGCGGTGCGCTGGCTGGCGAACATGTCCGCGACGAGCTGCTGGAGCTCCTCGCCGAACTCGGTGACGTCCTGGCACTCCTTGTGCAGCACCGGGTTCCCGACGACCGTGATCGGCCGCGAAGTCCCCCGCTCCCGCCAGGCCGCCTCGCGCTCCTCGCAGTCCTCCGTGTCGATCACGTACCCCTCGTCATCGACGGGAAGCACGCCCGCGTGCTGCTGATCGGTGTCCTGCTGAGCCATGACGTCGCGTACGCCTTCCTGAACAAATCCGAGCCGGGATGCTGATACAGGGTACGGGCAGGCGCCCCCGTCAGGGGCACGGGGAACCGCGCGGGCGGCCACGCCGGCACGGCACCCGGCGACGGCGCTAGCAGACCTCTTCCAGATCCCGCCAGTCCCGGGAGTCAGGGCTGTCGGCCACCCACCCGTCCAGCAGCCCCCTCACCAGCGACGCCGGCGCGGCCAGCCCGCACTCCCGCTCCGGCACCCACAGCTGCCCGTCCGTCCGGTGCCCCAGCGGCCCGGGGTGGCCCGGCTCACTGTGGTCGTGCGGGTCCAGATGCTCCCCGTCGCCCTCGTCCGAGGGCATCCGGGACTCCGAGCACATCCGGCACAGCAGCCGCACCGAGGAGGACCAGTCCTCCGCGGCGAACCCGGCGTCGGCCGCGAGCTGCTCCAGCGCGTCCCGGTCCGTCTCCGTGGCCGCCTCCAGCAGCACCACCCAGGTCGGCACCGGCGACGGCGCCCACAGCTCGATCTCGTCGAACACCGGGTACGTGTGCCCGGCCGCCGTGCTCCGCTCCCCGTGCGGCACCCCGTCGTGCAGGACGACCTCGCCCCAGCGCCGCCCCGAGGACGGCAGCGGGATGGACAGCACCTCGATCCGCGCGGGGTCCAGCCGCCGCCCCCACACCACCTCGGCCTCCCCTTCCGGGGACAGCCGTACGGCCGCGCTGCCCAGGTCCATGCCGACCGGCTCACCCGAGTCGTTGGCGGCCCCCGGCACCTTCAGACCGTAGGCCTGCCAGGCGCGCCGGGCCAGCGGCCAGTCCTGCAGCGCGGTGGCGGCGATGCCGACGTTCCACCAGTCGGGGGCGCCGGTGTCCCGGTCGAGCAGCGCCACGGCCCGCAGGCCCGCCGCCCGGGCCTGCTCCCAGTCGTGCCGGAACTTGTGCAGCAGGGCGAGGTTGAACCACGACTCGGACAGCCAGGGCTCCAGATCGGCGGCGCGGGTCAGCAGTGCGCCCGCGTCCTCGTACCGGCCGTCGCCGATGAGAGTGAATGCCCGGTCTGTGGCCTGCCGCCAGGAGGCGGAGGGCCGGTGCCGTCCCTTGCCGAAGATCCTCACGATTCCCGCCTGCCAGTTCCGTGCGGTGGGCTGGCCGTAGCTGTGTTTCGAGCCCCCGGACACCTTCTCCTTCGCATCCAACCACGTACGGCCTCCAGGGCGCTCATTACCCATGGGTTACCCAGCCGAGGGCCGGGTCAGACTGCTTCTTGCCAGTACCCGGGCCAGGGATTCCACCACCTGGGGGGCGTATTCCCCGGCGGTGGCGAGCCGGAGTTCCTCCAGCGCCGTCAGCGGCCCGCCCAAGCCGCCTTCCCGGGACTTCTCCTCGTACGCGTTCACGGCCCGTACGATCCGCGCCGCCAGCGGCTGCTCCGCGCACGGGTCGGCCTGCCGCTCCACCACCACGGCGACCGCCTCGTCGACGCCCGTCTGCCGGACGACGGCCCCGCCGAGCAGCGCGATCCGGCGCTGTTCCGCGGCGGGCAGGCCGGCGGTGGCGCCCGCCGGCACCGGGTCGACGAGGCTCAGCTGGCCGATGTCGTGCATGAGCGCGGCGTACTCCAGCACGGCCAGTTCGGGCTCGGTGAGGCCCAGGTCGCGCCCCACCGCCCGGCTGAGCGCGGCGACGCGCCGGGCGTGCCCGGCGGGGGTGTATCCGGCCACCTCGGTGGCCCGGGCGAGGGAGGCGATGGTCTGCCGGTAGGTCGCCCGGACGGCGGCGTAGCGCCGGAAGGACATCTGGGCGAGCAGCAGGGGCACGGAGAAGACGGGCAGCGCCCACAGCCCCACCACGGCGACCGCGAGGGCCATCACCGCCCCGGTCGCGATGACGGCCGACCCGATGCCGTGCACGGCCCGCAGCTCGTCACGCAGCACCGGCCCGAAGGGCCAGCCGGTGCGGGAGTGCGCCAGGGCGGCGGCGAGCACCGCGTCGCACAGCGCGGTCAGGGACAGCAGCGCCAGCAGCAGCAGCGCGTAGGCGGGGCCGCCCCAGTCGTCGAACATGCCCCGGTTGTACGGGGGCTGGAAGCACACGGCGACGAAGCCGACGGTGAGCACCCGGCGCGCGAGGTGGTCGAGGGTGGGGCCCTGCCCGCGGGCGACGTGCGGCACGCTGCCGAGCAGCGAGGCGGCCAGCACGACCGCGACGACCTGGGCGGGACCGTGGTGCGTGGCCCGCCCGCCGGCCTCGCCGAGCAGCGCGTACGACAGCGCGGCGGCGGCCCCGAGGGGTGCCGGTTCCCGGACGTCGGCGCCGTTGCGGCGGGTGAGTTCCCCGACGGCGACGAGGACGCCGAAGGCGAGGGCGACGCGGCGTTCGTGGACCCCGTCGTAGAGGGTGACGGCGAGGGCACCGGTGGCGGCGAGGGCGGCGCAGGCGTGGACGAGGGTGAGGAGCGGGGGCGGCCGGTCTCCGGTCATCGCTGCGCCCCCGGCCGCCCGGCGACGGGGGCGCCGGACGGGGGCACGCGCGGTGCGGGGACGTCCTCGGTGTCGTCGGCGGTCACCGCGGGGCGCCACCCGGCCCGCCCCACGGCCTCGGCCAGGGCCGCCACCATCACGGGGTCGAACTGGCTGCCCGCGCACCGCTCCAGCTCGGCCAGCGCCACCGGAACGGGCCGGGCCCTGCTGTAGCAGCGCGTGGAGGTCATGGCGTCGAAGGCGTCGGCGACGGCCACCACCCGTGCCGACTCGGGGATCTGACGGCCCACCAGCCCGTAGGGGTAGCCGCTGCCGTCCAGGCGCTCGTGGTGGTGCAGCACGGCCGCCCGGGCCTCCCCCAGGAAGCCGATGCCGCGCACCATCTCGTGGCCGTACTCGGGGTGCAGCTCGATCACCCGCCGCTCCTCGGGCGTCAGCGGCCCGTTCTTCCGCAGCAGCCGGGTGGGCACGCCCAGCTTGCCCACGTCGTGCAGGATGCCGGCGAAGCGGAGCACCTCCACGCGCTCGTCGTCCATGCCGAGCTCGCGCGCGATCATCATGGAGGCCTGCCCGACGCGTTCGCTGTGCCCGCGCGTGTAGCCGTCCTTGATGTCGACGGCCTGCACCAGCGCCCGGATGGTCGCCTGGTGGGCGGCCCGTTCCCGGTGGTACTGCGCGAACGCCCACCAGGAGACGCACATCGGCAGCAGCACCAGCAGCGCGGCCACGGGCCCGTACGGGCTGCGCCACAGCACGGCCATCATCAGCCCGGCGAGTCCGTGCACGGCGATCGGCGCGAGGGAGCGCGCCAGCAGCCCGCGCCAGGCCCGCCGCAGCGGCACCCGTTCCGCGACGGCGAGGATCCCGCCGTCGAGCAGCGCGAGCACCAGGCAGAAGGCCAGCACGGCCGCTCCGGCGGGTCCGAGCGCGTAGGGGACGTCCCCCGCGACGACGGCGTCCCGCCCGCCGAGCGCCCGGTGCACCCTGCCCGCGGCCCACACTCCGAGGACGAGCTGCGCGGCCCGCCAGATCCGGCGCAGCGCGACGGGCCGCTGCGCGACCTGCGAGAGCAGCGCCCCGGGCACGGCCACCAGGGCGGCGGCGGGCGCGGACAGCAGGAAGGCGGCGGCGAGCAGGACGGGGTAGAAGGTCCCGGCCGGGTGGGAGATGCCGACGTACCGCGACCGGGCGACGCGCTCGCAGCCCGCGTACAGGGCGGCGAGCAGCGCGACCGCCCACCAGGGGGCGTCGACGCCGGGCAGCGGCAGCAGGCACAGGACCGCGGCCAGGGCGACAGAGGTGACGTACACACGTGTCCGTGCCGTTACCGCTTCCATGAGCCCCTCCCCCGGCCATGTCCGTCAGGCCCGGAGAGCCTAGGACGACGGGAGGGGGCGCACCGGCGACAAGCCGCGGATTAGCACGTTCGAGTGAAGCGTTCGAGAGGGGGACTGCCCCGGCCGGGCCGGGGCGGTCGACGGGGTCCGGGCTGTCAGGACTCCTGCGGCGTGGCCGGCGAGGCGGTCACGTCCTGCTCGGGGACGGCCTGGCCGGAGCGGATCAGATCGATCCGCCCCATGACCTTGGCGCGCAGGTCGCCGGGCACGTCGTCATGCCCGCAGCACCGCTTGACGAGCTTCTTCACGGCCTGCTCGAGGCCGTACTTCTCGAGGCAGGGCGAGCACTCCTCGAAGTGGTGCTCGAACTTCACGCAGTCCGAGTCCGGCATCTCACGGTCGAGGAACTCGTAGAGATGATCGAGGATTTCGCTGCAATCCGTCTCGTGCGGCTCTCCGCAGCTCATGACCCCGAGCCTTTCGCTTCGTTCGACTCTCCGGCGCCGGCCGGGACCATCCCGCGCTCACGGGCGTAGTCCTCCAGCATGCCGCGCAGCTGACGGCGGCCCCGGTGCAGCCGGGACATCACCGTACCGATGGGTGTCCCCATGATGTCGGCGATCTCCTTGTAGGCAAAGCCCTCGACGTCCGCCAGGTAGACGGCGATGCGGAACTCCTCGGGGATCGCCTGGAGTGCTGCCTTCACGTCCGAGTCGGGCAGGTGGTCGAGCGCCTGCGACTCCGCGGAGCGCAAGCCCGTCGACATGTGCGACTCGGCGCGGGCGAGCTGCCAGTCCTCGATCTCCTCGGCCGCGGAGCGCTGCGGTTCCCGCTGCTTCTTGCGGTACGAGTTGATGAAGGTGTTGGTGAGGATCCGGTACAGCCACGCCTTGAGATTGGTGCCCTCGCGGAACTGGTGGAAGGACGCGTACGCCTTGGCGTACGTCTCCTGCACCAGGTCCTCCGCGTCGGCCGGGTTGCGCGTCATGCGCAGCGCGGCCGAGTACATCTGGTCGAGGAACTCGAGCGCGTCCCGCTCGAAGCGCGCGCTGCGCTCCGCGTCGGTCTCCGCGCTCACGCCGCCGCCCTGGCCCTCGGGCTGCTCCGCCTGGCCGTTGTCGGTCCCTGCGTCGGTCCCAGTGACCGGACCCACCTCCTCCGGAGTTCTCGTGAGACCGAGAGCGGTCTCACCCGAATCGGAGGATAGACGACGATCCGGTCCGCCCGCCGCCCGGACCGGGGCGGTCTTCGCCGCGTGCAGCACCGTCCAGTCCAGGTCGGCGCGGCTGCTGCGGGTCGGGCATACGGTCGAACCCATGCGGCGGACTTCCTCTCCTACGGCGTCGGCGCTGGTCTCCAGCACGTACGTCCCGCACAACAGTGCGTCCCGCCCGGGCATTCCCGGGGCTCTACCCGAGTGACCCGGTCCACCCCACGACGGCGTCCGTGATGACCGCCACGGCCTCGTCCTGCGTGATCTCCGCCCGCTTCGGCACGGCGAAGCCGTGATCCCCGTACGGAATCTCCACGAGCTCGTACGCCCCTTCGGGGAACTCCCGCGGCCTTCCGAACGGGTCGTTGCCGCCCTGGACGACCAGCGTGGGCACGCCGGAGCCCAGCAGTTCCTCGGCGCGGGACTTCTCCGGCTTGCCGGGCGGGTGCAGCGGGAAGCTGAGGGCGAGCACGGCACGGGCTCCGAGTTCGGTGGCGGTGCGGCAGGCGACCCGGGCCCCGGCGCTGCGCCCGCCGGAGACCACCGGCAGCCCGGGCGCGGTCAGCGCGGGCCACACGCCCCGCCAGCCGGCGTCCAGCGTCTTCGGCGCGGGTGCGAGCTTCTTCCCTGCCACCCGCCAGGGCTGCTCCACCCGGGCCACGGTCACGCCGTGGGCGGGCAGGACGTCGGCCAGGGCCTTCAGGTCGCGGGCCTCGATGCCGCCGCCCGCGCCGTGGCCGACGGCGAGCACGAGCCGGGCCCGCCCTGCCTCGTGCCAGGTGATGCGGGCGGTACCGGCGTCCGTCTCTACGGTCTCGGTGGTCACGTGGGTCACGTCAGAAGAGTGTGCCCTCCTCGGGCGCCTCCAGCTCCTTCAGCAGCTCAGGTCCGTTGTTGCGGACGTTGCTGACGGCGGTGGAGACCGGGTAGGCGCGCATCAGCCCGCCGGGCGGCGGGGCGAGCAGCTCGCGCAGGCTCTCCGCCTCGGAGCGGGCCGGGTCCAGCCAGGCGTCCCAGCGGTCGGGCGTCAGCATCAGCGGCATCCGCGGGTGGATGTCGGCGAGCGCCCGGGGCCCCTCGGCCGGGGCCACCGCGAGCGGGCCGCTCTCGGCCTCCGTCGTGATGACCGAGCACGTCACCCACCAGGCCTGCGGGTGGTCGTCCGGCAGCGTCCTGTCACGCCAGAACTCGTAGAGCCCGGCCATGGCGAAGACCGACCCGTCCGCGGGCGTCACGAAGTACGGCTGCTTGCGGGGCCGCTTCTTCCTGCCCTCGACCTCCAGCTCGCGCTCCTGCGTGCCGGTGACCCACTCGTAGTAGCCGTCGGCGGGCAGGATGCAGCGCCGGGAGGTGAAGGCACGGCGGTAGGAGGGCTTCTCGTGAACGGTCTCCGCCCGGGCGTTGATCATCCGGGCGCCGCCCTCGGGCGTCTTCGCCCAGGACGGGACGAGCCCCCACTTGAGCCTGCGCAGCTGCCGAACCGGCCGCGGGTCGTCCGCGTCCTTCAGGGGGCGGTCCAGGACGGCGTAGACCTCTTTGGTGGGCGCCACGTTGTAGTCCGGTTCGAGGGTCTCCTCGGGCTCCCACTTCTCGACCTCAAAGATTCCTGCGAGATCCTCGGGCCCACGACTGGCTGCATACCGTCCGCACATACGTGCCACACTGCCAGATTCCATCCGACCTCAGGGAGCCGACGCCGCACATGGACAGCACCGCAACCGCCTCGCTCGCCTCCCTCTGGGACGAGGTCTCCGGCACCCAGCCCGACCCCGGCCTGTGGGTGGTGCTGGGGACTCTGGCCGCCGCGCTCGCGGTGGTGATCCCGCACGGCCTGTGGCGCATATCCCGCAACGCCATCACCATCGCCCACGAGGGCGGCCACGGGCTCGTGGCCCTGCTGACCGGCCGCACCCTCACGGGCATACGGCTGCACTCGGACACCAGCGGCCTGACCGTCAGCCGCGGCAAGCCGCACGGCATCGGCATGATCCTCACGGCCGCCGCCGGCTACACGGCCCCGCCCCTGCTGGGCCTGGGCGGCGCGGCCCTGCTCGGCGCCGGGCGCATCACGCTGCTGCTGTGGCTGGCCACGGCCCTGCTGCTGGCCATGCTCGTGATGATCCGCAACGCCTACGGCGCCCTGACCCTGGTCGTCACGGGCGGGCTGTTCGTGACGGTGTCCTGGCTGGCCGGCACCCAGGTGCAGGCGGCGTTCGCGTACGCGGTGGTGTGGTTCCTGCTGCTGGGCGGGGTGCGCCCGGCGTTCGAACTGCAGGCGAAGCGGGCGCGGGGCGGCGCCGGGGACTCCGACGCGGACCAGCTGGCGCGGCTGACGCACGTACCGGCGGGACTGTGGTTCTTCCTGTTCCACGCGGTGTCGCTGTGCTCGCTGCTCGGCGGGGGCCGCTGGCTGCTGGAGCTGTGAGCCGGGGGCGGCGGGCCGTGCGGGCGTGCGGCTCCCCCGTGCGGGCGCGACCAGCGCCGACGGCACCGCACCCGGGAGACGGCCTCCTTATAAAGTAAGGGCATGGCACTGAACCCCACCGCCCTCTGGCCCGCCCCGCACGCGAGCGGAGCCGTCGACGCGACGGTCCACGTGCCCGGGTCCAAGTCGGTCACCAACCGCGCCCTGGTCCTGGCCGCCCTCGCCTCCGAGCCGGGCTGGCTGCGCCGCCCGCTGCGCTCGCGCGACACCCTGCTGATGGCCGGGGCGCTGCGCGCGATGGGCATCGAGATCGAGGAGGGCGTCGGCCCCGACGGCACCGGCGAGGCCTGGCGTGTGCTCCCCACGGGCCTGCGCGGCCCGGCCACGGTCGACGTCGGCAACGCCGGCACGGTGATGCGGTTCCTGCCGCCGGTCGCCACGCTCGCCGACGGTCCCGTCCGCTTCGACGGCGACCCCCGCTCCTACGAGCGCCCGCTGAACGGCGTCATCGACGCGCTGCGCCGGCTCGGCGCCCGCATCGACGACGACGGCCGCGGCGCGCTGCCCCTGACCGTGCACGGCAGCGGCGCCCTGGAGGGCGGCCGGGTCTCGATCGACGCCTCCTCCTCGTCGCAGTTCGTCAGCGCCCTGCTGCTGTCCGGACCGCGCTTCAACCAGGGCGTGGAGGTGCGCCACACCGGTGCCACGCTGCCGTCCATGCCGCACATCCGCATGACCGTCGACATGCTGCGCGCGGTCGGTGCCCAGGTGGACACCCCCGAGTCGGGCGGCGAGCCGAACGTCTGGCGGGTCACGCCCGGTGCCCTGCTCGGCCGGGACCTGGTGATCGAGCCGGACCTGTCGAACGCCCAGCCGTTCCTGGCGGCGGCGCTGGTGACCGGCGGCAAGGTCGTCGTGCCGGACTGGCCGTCGCGCACCACGCAGCCCGGTGACCGGCTGCGCGAGATCTTCACCGAGATGGGCGGTTCCTGCGAACTGACCGAGTACGGGCTGGTGTTCACCGGTTCGGGTGCGATCCACGGCATCGACGTCGACCTGAGCGAGGTCGGCGAGCTGACGCCGGGCATCGCGGCCGTCGCCGCCCTCGCGGACTCCCCGTCGACGCTGCGCGGCGTGGCCCACCTGCGGCTGCACGAGACGGACCGGCTGGCCGCGCTGACCAAGGAGATCAACGAGCTGGGCGGCGACGTGACCGAGACGGCCGACGGGCTGCACATCCGCCCGCGCCGGCTGCACGGCGGGGTCTTCCACACGTACGACGACCACCGCATGGCCACGGCGGGCGCGATCATCGGGCTCGCGGTGGAGGGCGTGCAGATCGAGAACGTCGCGACGACGGCCAAGACCCTGCCCGGCTTCCCCGAGCTGTGGACCGGGATGCTCGGGGCGTAGGACGCGGGGATCACGTCATGCGCCGTTACGGCAAGCACACCGACGAGGACGACATCCGCAGCCGTCCGGGCCGCCGGAACACCCGGCCCCGGACCAACATCCGGCCCAAGCACGAGGACGCCGCCGAGGGACTCGTCCTCACCGTCGACCGGGGCCGCCTGACGTGCCTGGTCGGGGACCGTGTGGTCATGGCGATGAAGGCCCGCGAGCTGGGCCGCAAGGCGGCCGTGGTCGGCGACCGGGTGGCGCTCGTGGGCGACCTCACCGGCAAGAAGGACACCCTCGCGCGGATCGTGCGCATCGAGGAGCGCACGTCGGTGCTGCGGCGCACGGCGGACGACGACGATCCCTACGAGCGCGTGGTCGTCGCCAACGCCGACCAGCTGGCGGTCGTCACCGCCCTGGCCGACCCGGAGCCCCGCCCGCGCCTCATCGACCGCTGCCTGGTCGCGGCCTACGACGGCGGGCTGGAGCCGCTGCTGGTGCTGACCAAGTCGGACCTCGCGCCGCCCGACAAGCTGCTGGAGCTGTACGGGGACCTCGACATCCCCTACGTCGTCACCAGCCGCGCGGAGCTGGAGAGCGGCGCCGCCGTCGACCGGGTGCGCGAGCAACTGGACGGCAGGGTCACCGCGTTCGTCGGCCACTCCGGCGTCGGCAAGACGACCCTCGTCAACGCGCTGGTGCCGCGGGAGCGGCGGCGTACGACCGGGCACGTGAACGCGGTGACGGGCCGGGGCCGGCACACCACGACCTCGGCGCTGGCCCTGCCGCTGTCCGGCGGCGACGGCTGGGTGATCGACACCCCGGGCCTGCGCTCCTTCGGGCTGCACCACGTCGATCCGTCCCGGGTGATCCACGCCTTCCCCGACCTGGAGCCCGGCACCGAGGGCTGCCCGCGCGCCTGCAGTCACGACGAGCCCGACTGCGCGCTGGACGCGTGGGTGGCCGAGGGGCACGCGGACCCGGCGCGGCTGTACTCGCTGCGGCGGCTGCTGGCCACGCGGGAGCGGAAGGAAGGCGACTGACCTCCGCGTTGTTTGTGAGAGGGCGCGGACGGTAAGTGCATAATCGCACCAAGCCGGATGCAAGCCCGACCAAACCCCGACGAGCCTGACGAATCCGAAGCAGCGGTCTGCAGCGGTCACTGAACGTGGGATACGGGAGGAACGACTCATGGCGTGGCTGCTGGTCATCGTGGCCGGGTTGCTGGAGACCGGCTTCGCCGTGTCGCTGAAACTGTCGCACGGCTTCACGCGGCTCTGGCCGACGGTCGCGTTCTGCGCCTTCGCCCTCGGCAGTTTCGGGCTGCTGACCCTGTCGCTGCGCAAGCTCGACGTGGGGCCCGCCTACGCGGTGTGGACGGGCATCGGTGCGGCGGGGACGGCCATCTACGGCATGGTGTTCCTGGGCGACCTGGTGTCGACGCTGAAGATCGTGTCGATCAGCCTCGTCATCATCGGCGTGATCGGGCTGCAGTTGTCGGGGTCGGCGCACTGACGCGCTGTCAGGCGGCCTGCCGCTGAAGGACGCCGCGGACCAGGCCGGCGACGCCGCCCTCGTCCGGGGGCGCGGCCACGCAGGACAGGGCCAGCCGCACGGCGAGCTCACAGGTGCGGGCCAGGTCGGCGGTGTCGGACAGCGGGGTGTCGGTGCCCGCCAGGACGGCGACGGCGCGGTCGCGGACGAGGGCGACGAAGTCACCGGGCGAGGGCAGGGGGCCGTCGGCGCGGCGCTGGGCCGGTACGGCGGAGCCGGACGGGACGGCCGACAGGACCGGTGACGGCAGGCGCTCGCTCCAGCAGCCGGTGAGCATGGCGCGCACGAGGGCGTTGCCGCGGGCCGCCGCGGTGGTCCACTCGGCGGTGGCCGTGAGCCGGTCGCACAGGTCGCACGGCCCGGCCAGGGCACGGTCCACCCCGGCGAGGTACCCGTCGGCCTCCCTGCGCACGAGGGCGCGGGCGAGCCCGTCCTTGCTGCCGAACTCGTTGTACAGCGTCTGCCGGGACACTCCGGCCGCCGCGGCCACGTCCACCATCCGCACGGCTGACCACGGCCGGCGCGCCAGCGCCGCGAAAGCGGCGTCCAGCAGAGACTCCCGCGCTGCAGGCATCATCGCCTCCCCTTGGGGCGAGCGGCTCTGCGCCCCAGATTTGACGCGCGCAGGACCACTGTCAAGGGTTCGCGAGCGCACGCGGGGGCGCGTTTCAGCCGTCCTGCGCGACTGCCGGCGCCCGCGGCGGCGGACGGCGCACCCGGCCGCGCCCGGCGCCCGCCAGAGCTCCGTCAGAGACCCCACGCACCATCTCCCCCACCCGCACACGCCCCCGGTAGCCCCACCCCCACCTCGGCAGATAGGTTCGTCACATGCCCGACTACCTCGACGACCTGCGTCTCGCCCACGTCCTCGCCGACGCCGCGGACGCCGCGACGACGGACCGGTTCAAGGCCCTCGACCTGAAGGTGGAGACCAAACCGGACATGACCCCGGTGAGCGAGGCGGACAAGGCGGCGGAAGAACTCATCCGCGGCCAGCTCCAGCGCGCCCGCCCCCGGGACGCGATCCTCGGCGAGGAGTACGGCGTGGAGGGCACCGGCCCCCGCCGCTGGGTGATCGACCCGATCGACGGCACCAAGAACTACGTGCGCGGGGTGCCCGTGTGGGCCACCCTCATCTCCCTCATGGAGGCCGGCGAGGGCGGCTTCCAGCCGGTCGTCGGGGTCGTCTCCGCCCCCGCCCTCGGCCGCCGCTGGTGGGCCGCCAAGGGCCACGGCGCCTTCACCGGCCGCAGCCTCACCAAGGCCTCCCGGCTGCAGGTCTCCCGCGTCTCCCGGCTCTCCGACGCCTCCTTCGCGTACTCCTCACTCAGCGGCTGGGAGGAGCAGGGCCGCCTGGACGGCTTCCTGGACCTGACCCGCGAGGTGTGGCGCACACGCGCGTACGGCGACTTCTGGCCGTACATGATGGTCGCGGAGGGCTCCGTCGACATGTGCGCCGAGCCGGAGCTGTCCCTGTGGGACATGGCCGCCACGGCGATCGTCGTCACCGAGGCGGGCGGCACCTTCACCGGCCTCGACGCCCGCCCGGGCCCTCACAGCGGCAACGCGGCCGCGTCGAACGGCCTGCTGCACGACGAGCTGCTGGGCTACCTCAACCAGCGCTACTGACCAAGTCAGTTGCCCCCAGGGGCCCATGGGCACCGCCACGGCACCGCTCCCGCGTCGCACGCCCCCTTGTTGACCCTCCCTTTGCCTGCCACTCTGAGAGTCCCCCCACTTGTGAACTTGTGAAGCAATGAACAAAGGCGGGGGTACTCCCAGGAGGTGGCTCGATCCATGCTCGTCCGTGATGCCATGAGCACCGTCGTCCTCACCATCGGCCCGACGCACACCCTTCGCCAGGCAGCCGCGCTGATGTCCGCCCGCAAGGTCGGCGCGGCCATCGTCCACGACCCCGACGCCGGCGGCATCGGCATCCTCACCGAACGCGACATCCTCAACTCCGTGGGCCGGGGCCAGGACCCGGACTCCGAGCGCGCCCACGCCCACACCACGACCGACGTGGTGTTCGCCGCCCCGACATGGACCCTGGAGGAGGCGGCCGGCGCGATGGCGCACGGCGGTTTCCGCCATCTCATCGTCCTGGACCGCGACGAGCCCGCCGGCGTCGTCTCGGTCCGCGACATCATCCGCTGCTGGGCACCGGCGCGTCAGCAGGTGCCCGCCTGACGGCAGTCGGTCGGCACGCACCGCCCAGGAGAAGCGCGAACGGGCCGGGTCCCCCTGAGGGGCCCGGCCCGTCCTCTACCGCAAGCGGTCCAGCGCTGGAGTTCAGCCGCGCAGGGCCTGCACCGCGGCCTCCAGCCGCTTGCCGTAGTCCTCGTCGGCCCGACGGAAGTTGCCGATCGCCCGCTCGGCGATGTCGTCGCGTGAGACCTTGGCGATGAAGCCCGCCAGGTTGGCGATCAGACGCTCCTTCTCGTCCTCCGACATGAGCCGGTAGAGGTTGCCCGCCTGCACGAAGTCGTCGTCCTCGGCGTGGACGGGCGCCGGGTGGTTGCCCGTGACGCCGTTCACCGCCGTGGCGGACCACAGCGGACGGTCCGTCTGGAACGGGCCGCCGAAGCTGTTCGGCTCGTAGTTCTTCGCGCCCCCGTGACGGCCGTCGTACAGGTACCCGTCACGCGAGTGGGTGCGCGCCACGGTGGCGTGCGGACGGTTCACCGGCAGGTGGTCGGCGTTGATGCCGACGCGGTAGCGGTGGGCGTCGCCGTACGCGAAGAGGCGGCCCTGGAGCATCTTGTCCGGGGACGGGCCGATGCCCGGCACGAAGTGGGCGGGGCTGAAGATCGACTGCTCGACCTCGGCGAAGATGTTCTCCGGGTTGCGGTTGAGCTCCAGCCTGCCGATCTCGATCGGCGGGTAGTCCGCGTGCGGCCAGACCTTGGTCAGGTCGAACGGGTTGAAGCGGTACGTCGCCGCGTCCGCCTCCGGCATGATCTGCACCTGCACGGTCCAGGACGGGAACTCACCGCGCTCGATGGCCTCGCGCAGGTCGCGCTGGTGGGAGTCGGGGTCCTCGCCTGCGAGCCGGTTGGCCTCCTCCTGTGTGAGGCACTTGATCCCCTGGTCGGTCTTGAAGTGGTACTTGACCCAGAAGACCTCGCCGGCCTCGTTCTGCCACTGGTAGGTGTGCGAGCCGAAGCCGTCCATGTGGCGGTAGGAGGCCGGGATGCCCCGGTCGCCGAACAGCCAGGTCACCTGGTGCGTGGACTCGGGCGACAGGCTCCAGAAGTCCCAGACGTTGTCCGCCTCGGTCGAGCCGGTGTACGGGTCGCGCTTCTGGGTGTGGATGAAGTCCGGGAACTTGATCGCGTCCTTGATGAAGAACACCGGGGTGTTGTTGCCGACGAGGTCGTAGTTGCCCTCCTCGGTGTAGAACTTCAGCGCGAAGCCCCGCGGGTCGCGCACGGCGTCCGGCGCGCCCAGATTGCCCGCCACCGTCGAGAAGCGCAGGAACGTCTCCGTCTGCTTGCCGACCTCGGAGAGGAAGGCAGCGCGGGTGTACGGGGTGACGTCGGCGGTCACGGTGAAGGTGCCGTACGCACCCGCGCCGCGTGCGTGCACCACGCGCTCCGGGATCCGCTCCCGGTTGAAGTGGGCCAGCTTCTCCAGCAGGAGCTGGTCCTGGACGAGCACCGGGCCGCCGGCGCCCGCGGTCTCACTGTTCTGGTTGTCGGCTACCGGAGCACCGGCCTCCGTCGTGAGCGGTCCCTGCGACACGTACGCCTCCTGCGCCATTCCTGCTGTTCCTGTCCCTTGGCCAAAGCCGTTCCCGATCCTACAATAGACAATGTCTAAAGCAAGTGAGCCTCTAACTTCACACCTGTTCGGGACCTGGTCCCCTTTGCTGTTAGGCTGGTGGCCATGAGTGACCTTCTGGAACGGCTGCGCGGACGCGGATGGCGGATGACCGCGCAGCGACGTGTGGTGGCCGAGGTCCTCGACGGCGAACACGTCCATCTGACGGCCGACGAGGTCCACGCCCGGGCCGTCGCCAAGCTGCCCGAGATCTCCCGCGCGACCGTCTACAACACGCTCGGTGAACTGGTGACGCTCGGCGAGGTGCTCGAGGTCTCCACGGACCAGCGCGCCAAGCGGTACGACCCGAACGCGCACCGGCCGCACCACCACCTGGTCTGCGCCCGGTGCGGCGCGATCCGCGACGTCCACCCGAGCGGCAACCCGCTGGCCGACCTCCCCGACTCCGAGCGCTTCGGCTTCACGGTTTCGGACGTCGAGGTGACCTACCGCGGCGTCTGCCCGAACTGCGCGGCCGCCTGACCGTCCCTGTACCGAAGCCCCGGCACTGATGGGTGCCGGGGCTTCGTGCTGCTCCGCAGGGGAACGACGGGGAGAACGACCGGAGAAACACCGAGGGCCGGAACCCTTTCGGATTCCGACCCTCGGCCTTCAGTAGCGGGGACAGGATTTGAACCTGCGACCTCTGGGTTATGAGCCCAGCGAGCTACCGAGCTGCTCCACCCCGCGTCGTTGAATGCAACGTTACGTCACCGAAGACAACGGATGCAAATCGCTTCCCGCCCCTGAGGGCCCATGTGACCAGGAGCACTCCCCGAAGGAGCCGCCGCTACGCCGACAGCTCCTGCCGGAGCGCGTCCCGCAACCGCTCCGCCCGCTCCGTCACGGACGCCGGCCCGAGCGCCATGGCCCGGTCGGCCCACCGCTGCCCCTCAGCCAGCTCGCCCCGACGCGCGTAGACCAGGGCCAGCCGCAACGCCGCCCGCCCGTGCCCCGCGTCGGCCGCGCGCGTCCACCACACGGCGGCCTCCGGCTCGCTCCCCTCCCGGGCCAGCAGCAGCCCGAGATTGAAGGCGCCGTTGCGGGACCCGGCCTCGGCCGCCTGCCGGTACCACCGGGCCGCCTCCACGACATCGCCCCGGGCGGCGGCCAGCATGCCCACCCGGACCTGTGCCCGCCGGTGGCCCTGCGTGGCGGCCCGCTCGTACCACTCCTCGCACTCGCTGCGCCGGTGCACGGGCTCCCCGAGCTCATGCGCCGGCTCCGGCGGCCGCCGCGCGTCCAGCAGGGTCGCCAGCCGGTACGCGCCCTCCGCGCTCCCGCCCCCGGCCGCGCACCGCAGGTGCCGCTCGGCCTCCTGCTCGTCGCCGTCCCGCAGCCGCGCGATGCCGACCTGCAGCGCCGCCTCGGTGTGCCCCGCGGCAGCGGCCCGCTCGTACCAGCCGAGGGCGGCCTTCTCCTCGCCCCGCCCGGCGTGCAGGATGCCCAGGTTGAACGCGGCGTCCACGCTCCCGGCCTCCGCGGCCTTGGAGAACCACGGCTCGGCGCCCGTCTCGTCCCCGCCCTGGAGCAGCAGGATCGCCAGCGCGTTCGCGGCCTCCCGGTGCCCGGCGTAGGCCGCACGCCGGTACCACTGCTCGGCCTGCGGGGTGCGTCCCTGCTCGGCGCAGAGCAGCCCGAGGTTGTACGCGCCGTTCACGTCGCCCGCGTCCATCGCGGCCCGGTACCACCGCTCGGCGGTCTGGGTCTCGCCCCGCTCGGCGTGCAGGGCGCCCAGCGCGTTCGCCGCGTTGCCGTCGCCGTCCTGAGCGGCCCGCAGCCACCACACGGCCGCGTTCTCCGTGTCGCCCGCGTCGCGCAGCAGGAACCCGAGCGCGCAGGCGGCCCGTGCCTCGCCGTCCTTGGCCGAGGTCAGGTACCAGCGCCCGGCCTCCTTGAGCTCCCCCCGCCGCTCCAGGATGGTGCCCAGCTGCAGGGCGGCGTGCCGGTGGCCGCGCGCTGCGGCCTGCCGGTACCACTGCTCGGCCTCCTCGAGCAGGTGGACACCGTTGTCACCGCCGGTTTCCCGCGTCGCCTTGCGGTCCAGCGCCCGGGCCAGCCGGTAGGCCGCCTCCCGGTGCCCGCGCTCGGCGGCGACCCGCATCCACCGCTCGGCGTCCGCGTCAGCGCGGTGCTCCAGCAGGTCGGCGAGGGCGTACGCGCCCAGGGTGTGGCCCTGTTCGGCGGACTGGCGCAGCCAGTACTCGGCGGCGGGCTCGTCGCCGCGCTCGCGGTGGTGCCGGCCGAGCGCGTGCGCGGCCGGCGCGGACCCGGCGACGGCGGCGATGCGCCACCAGCCGGCGGCCTCGTCGGCGTAGCCGCGCTGGTGCAGGAGGACGCCCAGGTTGTTGGCCGCGGCCCGGTCGCCCGCGGCGGTGGCGGCGCGCAGATGGGGCTCCGCACCGTCGAGGTCGCCCCGGCGCAGCAGCATGGCGCCGAGGACACTCATGGCCTCCACATCGCCGGCCTCCGCGGCGAGCCGCTGACGCAGCTCCTCGGCGGCGTCGTCGGCGAGCACCCCGGCCTCGTCCGGGGTGTCGGTGTCTTCCCGACTGGAAGGCTGCACAAAACGCCCTGTCTCGAACAGAGTTCCCTTGTCCCCCATAACGTCCATCGTCGCACCACCTGCAACCTGGGTACACCTGGTATACCGCAGCCAGTGAGGTCACTACAGCGTTTTGTCGACATGCCCACAGAGAGACAAGTCAAACACAGACGGCGCAACTCCCCCCGGTGGCGCGGCCGTAGTGGGCGCCAGCACATGCGTTCACACATCGCGAAGGCCCGGATTCCTGTGTGGAATCCGGGCCTTCGTGTTCGCTCCGTCTTCGGACTTCGCGATATCAGTAGCGGGGACAGGATTTGAACCTGCGACCTCTGGGTTATGAGCCCAGCGAGCTACCGAGCTGCTCCACCCCGCGCCGTTGTGTGCACAACCGTACCACGGCGCGGGATGGGCATCCGACCAGGCCAGGGGCCCTAACTGCTCGGCTTCGGGCTCGGACTGCCGCTCGGGGCGGCGCTGGGCTTGCTCTCGCCGCCCCCGGCTCCGCCGGAATCGCCCGCCTCGGCCTGTGCCTCCTCGGCACGCCGCAGGGCGTCCTCCAGGTCCTTCTGCGCCTTGCCGTACGCCTCCCAGTCGTTCTCCTTCAGGGCCTCCTGGCCCGCGTCGAACGCCTTCTGGGCGTCTTCCAGGGCCTGTTGGACCGTCGGGTTCTCGGACGTCGGCGGCGGTGTCGTCGTGTCGCCCTCGTCCTCCGGCGGCTGCGGTGTGGTGCCCTCGGCTCCGAAGACCTTGTCGAGAGCCTCCTCGAGCGTGTTCTCGAAGGCCGTCTCGCCTCCGTAGGTGACCAGCACCTTGCGCAGCAGCGGGTACTTCAGTCCGCCACCGCGTACGTAGACGGGCTCCACGTACAGCAGGCCTCCGTCGAGCGGCACCGTGAGCAGGTTGCCGTACTCCACTTCGGAGTCGCCGCCTCTCAGGAGCCTGATGGACTCGGCGATGTCCTCTTGGGAGTTGAACTGGCTCTGGACCTGCTTGGGTCCGTTGACCGTCGTGTTCGTCGGCAGTTTCAGGATTCTGATCTTGCCGTAGCCGTCGGTGCCCGCCTCGGCGTCGACCGCCATGAACGCGCTGAGGTTGTCCCGGCCGTTGGGCGTGAAGGTCGTCGTCAGCGAGAACGCCTGCGCCTGCTGGTCGGGCATCTTCATGCTCAGGTAGTACGGCGGCACCGCGCTGCCCGACCGGTTCGTCGGGTCGTCCGGCACCTGCCACACCTCGCTGCCGCTGAGGAACGTCGTGGCGTCCTTCACGTGGTAGCGCGTGAGCAGTTCACGCTGGACCTTGAACAGGTCCTGCGGGTAGCGCAGGTGGTCCATCAGGCCCTGCGAGATCTCGCTCTTGGGCTTGACCGTGTCCGGGAAGGCCTTCATCCAGGTCTTCAGCACCGGGTCCTTGGTGTCCCACTGGTAGAGGTTGACCTGGCCGCTGTAGGCGTCGACGGTCGCCTTCACCGAGTTCCGGATGTAGTTGACCTGGTTCTGCTGGGCCACCACCGCGCGGTTGTCGTTGGTCGCGGTCAGCGAGTCGGCCGTGGTGTCACCGAGGGTCGTGCGCGAGGAGTACGGGTAGCCGTTCGTCGTCGTGTAGGCGTCGACGATCCACTGGATGCGGCCGTTCACCACCGCCGGGTAGGCGTCGCCGTCGATGGTCAGCCAGGGGGCGACCGCCTCGACCCGCTCCTTGGGCGTGCGGTTGTACAGGACCCGCGAACCCTCCCCGATGGCACCGGAGTACAGGATCTGCGGCTCGCCGAACGCCACCGCGTACGCGGCCCGGTTGACCGGGCTGGAGAGGTTGACCCCGCTGCCGCCCTTGTAGCTGGTGGTCTTCTCCCCGTTGTCGTCGGAGTAGTCGATCTCCTTCTGGGGACCGCCGACGATCGAGTACGTGGTGGTCTTCTCGCCGTAGTAGACCCGCTGCTCGTACGTGCCGAGACTGCCCTTGGAGGGCAGGTCGGACTCGGTGAACACCGGCCGTCCCTGGGCGTCGGCGCTGGTGCCCTCGGCGGCGACCACTCCGTATCCGTGGGTGTAACGGAAGTGGTTGTTGATCCAGTTCTTCTTCGGGATGCCGGCGAGGTTGATCTCCCGCAGCCCGAGGACCGTGTCCTGGTCCTTGCCGTCCTTGGAGTAGCGGTCGACGTCCAGGTTGGTCGGGAACGCGTAGTAGTTCCTGATCTGCTGGAGCTGCTGGAACGTCGGCGAGACGACGTTCGGGTCCATGATCCGGATGCTCGCCGTGGAGCCGACGTCGTCACGCAGCTTGGTCTTGTCCTCGGTCGCGCTCGTGCCCGTGTAGTCCGTGACCTTGGTGCCGTCGATGCCGTAGGCCTTGCGCGTCGCCTCGAGGTTCTTCTCGACGTACGGCGCCTCCTTGGCCTGCTCGTTCGGCTGGACCTGGAACTTCTGCACGATCGCCGGGTACAGACCGCCGATCAGGATGGCGGAGAGCACCATCAGACCGAAGCCGATCACGGGCAGCTGCCAGGTCCGCCGCCACAGGGTGGCGAAGAACAGCAGCGCGCAGATCACGGCGATGCAGAACAGGATCGTCTTGGCCGGCAGGTAGGCGTTGGCGTCGACGTAGCGCAGGCCGGTCCAGTTGTCGGTCGCGCGGAAGTCACTGGACTTGACCGCGAGTCCGTACCGGTCGAGCCAGTACGCGACCGCCTTCAGTGCCACGAAGACACCGATGAGGACCGACAGGTGCCCGGTGGCCGCGGCCGTGGCGCGCGCGCCGGGGCTGGTGACGCGCAGCCCGCCGTACAGGTAGTGGGTGAGCGCGGCGGCGATCACGGAGAGGATCGCGGCGGCGAAGCCGAAGCCGAGCAGGAACCGGTACCAGGGCAGGTCGAAGGCGTAGAAGGAGACGTCCAGCTGGAACTGGGGGTCCTTCTGGCCGAAGGGCACGCCGTTGACCCACATCAGCCAGGTGCGCCACTGGCCGGAGGCGGAGGCGCCGGCGATCAGGCCCACCAGGGCCGTGATCCCGATCAGCAGCCACTTCTTGTAGGGCGCGATGCTCATGCGGTAGCGGTCGAGGTTCTGCTGCTCCATCGACATGGCGCTCAGCGGCGGCCGCAGCCGGTGCGCCAGCCAGATGTTGAAGCCCACTGCGAGCGCCATGAGCAGGCCGAAGACGAAGAAGAGCCCGATCTTGGTCCACAGGGTGGTGGTGAAGACGGACGAGTACTTCACCGACCGGTACCAGAGCCAGTCCGTCCAAAAGCCCGCGAACATGGTGAACGCCATGCCGAGAACGGCCAGGACGCCCAGCGTCATGAGCAGGGTCCGGACACGCCGGGACGGGCGGCCCACTCTGATCCGCGGCCCTGTCGGGCCTCCGCCGCGGTCCGGCATCTGGAAAGCCAAGGTGCGCACCTCGAAGTTCGCTGTCGATTCGTCAGGCCCGCGTCTTCACGGACCGTGCGTGGCCCCCGTGATCGGTGGCCCCCATCTATGCAACTTACTCACCCTTTACTCAGTTCCCGATTCCGGCCGGGAACGAGGCAGGATTGTGACCATGTCCAACACTCCCATGGCTGCGAACCCGCTCACCCGGGCCGTGCTCGAGATCGACGAGTACGTCTCCGGCCTCGGCTGGGACCAGCCGGCCCGCCTTTTCGCCCTCGTCGACACCGCACGGCTGCGGGCAGAACAGCCCACGCTCGCGGACCGGCTCGGCCTCGGGGACGAGCCGGAGAGCTCCGGCCTCACCCCGATCGAGCAGGACGAAGTGCCGACGGGCAAGCCGCTCGACGAGTTCCTCGCCACCATCGCCTGGCCCGACGCGGTGGCCGGCTGCGCCCTCACCGTGGAGCGCCTGATGCTGCCCCCGTCCGCCGAAGCCCAGGTTCCGAAGGACCTGGACGAGGCCGCGCTCACGAAGTGGGTGGCGGGCCACCCGGACCGGCAGGAGGTCCGGATGACGGTCGGGGTGCTGCGCGACGGCACCCGGGATTCGGCCCTGCGCCTGCGCGAGAAGGACTCCCCCACGGAGGTCCTGACCGGCTCGGACCTCGTCCCGGGGCTGGCTCAGGCCCTGACGGCGACGTTCGAGGAGTAGCCGGGCGGGCGTGGCACGGGCCGGCGGCGGGCGCTGGTCCCACCGCTGTCCGTTGTCCGGGCCGGTGCCTGGCGGTTGCCGCCGCGGGCGCCGGCCCTCGCGTCACTTACCGCACGTCGGCAGGTCCGCGGTGTCGCCGCTGCGCAGGTCCTCCAGGGCGCCGAGGGCGTCCTTGATGGTGTCCACCTTGATGAGGGTGAGCCCTTCGGGGGTGTCCTTGACGGCGGTCGCGCAGTTGTCGGCGGGTGTCAGGAAGTACCGGGCACCCTTCGCCCGCGCGCCCACGGTCTTCATCTCGATGCCGCCGATCGGCCCGACCTTGCCCTGGTCGTCGATCGTGCCGGTGCCGGCCACGAAGCTGCCTCCGGTCAGGCTGCCCGGGGTGAGCTTGTCGTAGATGCCGAGCGCGAACATCAGACCGGCGCTGGGGCCGCCGACGTCGGCCAGCTTGATGTCGATGGTGAAGGGGAAGGTGTGGTCGGTCCCCGCGGAGATCCCGACGATGGCGCGCTTCTCGCCTGCGTCGTCGGACGTCGTGGTGGTGATGGTGATGTCCTGCGTCCGGGTCGGGGTCCGCTTCTCCTTCTCCGCGGCGGCCTGCTCCTTGGCGGGCACGATCGTGAAGCGGACGTCCTGGCCGGGCTCGTGCCGGGTGACGAGCTCGGCGACGTCGGCCGGTTCCTTCACCGCCGTGCCGTCGACCGCCTTGATCACGTCTCCGGCGTGCAGCTTGTCCTCGGCCGGGGAGCCCTTGACGACCGTCGAGACGATCACCCACGACTTCACGGGGACGTCGAGCTCCCTGAGGGCCGCGACCTTGGCGCTCTCCTGGGACTGGCTGAACTCCTCCGCGTTCTCCTGGGTGGACTGCTCCTCGGTCTTGCCGTCCGGGTAGAGCGTCTCGCGCGGCACGACCTTGTTGTCGTGCGCGAGCCAGCCGTAGACGGCCTCGACCAGGTTCATCCGGTAGTCGGCGCTCGTGACCCGGACCGTCGTCATGTTCAGGTGGCCGCTGGTCGCGTACGTCTTGCGGCCCGCGATCTGCAGCACCGGCTCGCCGTCGTGATCGCCGAGCGTGTTCACCGTCGGCCCCGGGGACATCTCCGCGTACGGCACGGGGATGAACACTCCCGCGCACAGGAGCGCGATCAGCATCAGGGTGGAGGCGAGCATCGTCGCGGTGCGGCGTGGCATGACTCGACAGTACGGGACGGGTCTGTCAGCGCACCGTCAGGGCCGCCCGTCCGGGGCGGAGCACTGCCCTCGCACGCCTGTGACCTGGCCTTTCCATGGCCGTCAGCCACCCGGCCGGGGCCGCTCCATGGCCTCGCGGAAGCGGGCGTAGCCGATGAGCTCCGGGCCGTCGCCGCGGACCTTGCGGGTCCGGTTGGCCCAACTCCCCCAGAGCCCCGCGCCGATCGCAGCCACAAGCGGAATCAGCAACCAGGCGAGCGCCGCCATGCCGACCTCCAACCCCTTCGCGTGTCCGCAACTGACTGATCAGCAGATTAACCATCCGCAGTGACAACGCTCGTATCAGGGGTGCGGTTACGCAACCGGAGTCGCCCTCACGGATCAGCAGGCGCCGACCCACTCCTCGGTGCCGTCGGAGAACTTCTGGTGCTTCCAGATGGGCACCTCGTGCTTGAGGTCGTCGATGAGCTTCCGGCAGGCCTCGAACGCCTCACCGCGGTGCGGACACGACACGGCGACGACCACGGCGAGGTCCCCGACCCGCAGGTCGCCCACCCGGTGCACGGCGGCCAGCGCGCGTACCGGGTAGTCGGCGGCGACCTTCTCGGCGATCCGCCGCATCTCGGCCTCGGCGCTGGGGTGGCACGAGTAGCCCAGCTCGTCCACGTCCGCGCCGCCGTCGTGGTTGCGGACCGTCCCCACGAAGAGCGCGGTGCCGCCGGACGCGTCGTCCCCGACGGCCCGGAACACCTCGTCCACGGAGAGGGCCGTGTCCCGAATCCCGATCAGCTTGATCGGGTCCTGCGCGGCCTGCTCACCGGGGTGGTCGTTCGTGGATGCCATGGCTCCATCGTGCCGCACGGCACCGACAGCGCGGAATAGAGGTATCGACCGGCACGCGCGCGGGGGCGTTGGACTCTCCTACTACAGAGAGACGTCCTCAGATCCGCCGCCGGGCCTTCCGGGCCCGCCGGACCACCGCGGCAGCGCCCAGCAGCGCGACCGTCGCGCCCGCGGCGCCCGCCGCCGTGGCGTCCTTGCGGCCCAGGCGCCGACCGGCCACCGTGTGCCGCCCGGAGACCTCCTCCAGCAGCTCCGCGAGCACCTCCTCGTTGGTGTACCGCGGCCGCCACCCGGCGTCGTGCAGCCGGCTGCCGCTCACCACCCACGGGTACATCGTGTACGCGAGGTCGCCCGCGGGGGACGGGGTGAGCCCGATGCGGTGCAGGCGGGCCGCCGCGCCGAGCGCGACCGCCGACGGCAGCTCCATCCGGCGGATCCCGCTGAGCTCCTCGACCTCCTCCTGCTCCAGCCACCCGTCGCACCCGACGGCGAGTTCGCCGTCGGCCTTCTCCAGGACGGCGTACTCCAGCGCGCTGCACAGGTCCTCGACGTGGCAGAACTGCCACGCGGGCCGCGACCCGGCGACGACCAGCAGCCGCGGGGACTCGAAGTACCTGGTCAGCGCGGTGTCGGTGCCGCCCACCAGGACCGCGGGGCGCACCACGGTGACATTGAGCCCCGGGTGGGCGCGCGGTGCCCGGCGCGCCAGCCGCTCGATCTCCAGCAGGTCGCCGACGCCCGTCGCCTCGGCGGTGGCCCGCAGCTCTGCGTCCTCCGACAGCGGCAGCTCGTTGTCCGGCAGCGCCCCGTAGACCATCGCCGAGGTGCACAGCACGACCCGGTGCACTCCGGCGGCCGCGGCGGCCGTCAGGACGGTCTGCGTCCCCCGTACGTTGTAGGCCGTTCGGGCGGCGGCGTCGGTCTCCAGATCCAGGTCCAGCGCCAGGTGCACCACCACGTCGGCGCCGCGCAGCTTGTCCGCGATGGCCGGATCCCGGACGTCCAGGATGTGCCACTGGGCGGCGGCGCACTCGCCCCGCCGCTCGTCGATGGCCACGACCTGCCTGACCTCGTCGGACGCGGCGAGCCGCTCGGTGAGCAGGGCGCCGACGCCGTACGCGGCACCGGTGACCGCGACGACGGGCCCGCGTCCCGCGGGACTCGCGGAACTGGTTGACTGGTTTCGCGCTGCGCGAACCTGCGGATCTGGGGAACTCACCGGGCGTCTCCAGCGGTTGTCTTCAGTACGAGCGCGAGCGACGCGTGCGTACCAGGTGGCATCCATCCTGCCGCAGGCCGTCAGTCGGCGAAGCACCGAGGCCCGATCCGTTCCAGGTGTCTACGCTGGGTGGTGATGTCGGGCAGCCGTGCCGCCGGAAAGAACCGGCGGCCCTACCAGCCGAGGAATCCCGTGAGTGACACCCCATTCGGATTCGGCCTTCCGCCGGAGGAGCCGGACGACGGCGACGAGGGCAAGAAGAAGGACCAGCAGGGCGGTGGTGGTCAGGGACCGGCCAACCCGTTCGGCTTCGGCGGCCTGCCCGGAGCCGGAGGCTTTGGCGGCGGCCCCGGTGGCCCCGGTGCGGACAATCCGTTCGCAGCCATGTTCGGCTCCCTGAACCCCAACGACCTGGGCGCCGCGTTCCAGCAGCTGGGCCAGATGCTCTCCTACGAGGGCGGCCCGGTGAACTGGGACATGGCCAAGCAGATCGCCCGCCAGACGGTCTCCCAGGGCTCCCCCGACGGCACCAAGGACACGAGCGTCGGCCCGGCCGAGCGCCGGGCCGTCGAGGAGGCCGTCCGCCTGGCCGACCTCTGGCTCGACGACGCCACGTCCCTGCCGTCCGGCGCCGCCTCCGCCGTGGCCTGGAGCCGCGCGGAGTGGGTCGAGGCGACCCTGCCCGCCTGGAAGGAGCTCGTCGACCCGGTCGCCGAGCGCGTGGGCACCGCCATGGGCGACGTCCTGCCCGAGGAGATGCAGGCCATGGCCGGCCCGCTGATCGGCATGATGCGCTCGATGGGCGGCGCCATGTTCGGCACGCAGATCGGCCAGGCCGTGGGCGTGCTCGCGGGCGAGGTCGTCGGCTCGTCCGACATCGGACTGCCGCTCGGCCCGGCCGGCAAGGCCGCGCTGCTGCCGGTCAACATCGAGACGTTCGGCAAGGACCTGAGCGTCCCGCAGGAGGAGGTGCGGCTGTATCTCGCCCTGCGCGAGGCCGCCCACCAGCGCCTCTTCGCGCATGTGCCGTGGCTTCGCTCGCATCTGTTCGGCGCGGTCGACGGCTACGCCCGCGGCATCAAGGTCGACACGGCGAAGCTGGAGGACGTGGTCGGCCAGTTCGACCCGCAGAACCCGGAGCAGCTGCAGGAGGCGCTCCAGCAGGGCATGTTCCAGCCCGAGGACACGCCCGAGCAGAAGGCCGCCCTGGCCCGTCTGGAGACGGCTCTGGCGCTGGTCGAGGGCTGGGTCGACGCGGTGGTCCACGCTGCCGCGAAACCGCGTCTGGGGTCCGCCGACGCCCTGCGCGAGACGCTGCGCCGCCGCCGCGCCTCGGGCGGTCCGGCCGAGCAGACGTTCGCCACGCTGATCGGACTGGAGCTGCGGCCCCGCCGCCTGCGTGACGCCTCCCGCCTGTGGGCCTCGCTCACCGACGCGCGCGGTGTCGACGGCCGGGACGCCCTGTGGCACCACCCGGACATGCTGCCGACGGCGACCGACCTGGACGACCCGGACGGCTTCGTGCACCGCGAGCAGATCGACTTCTCCGAGCTGGACAAGATGCTCGGCGAGGCCGCGGACAAGCCCGACCTCAGGAAGAAGCGGGACGAGGGCGACGGCGAGGACGAGAGCAAGGGCGACGACGCCGGGTGAGCCTGTACGACGACGCGGTCCTCGTGCTGAAGGGGTACGAGGACCAGGCGGAGCTGCGCCAGGCCTATCTGGACCATCTGTCGCATCACCCGGACGGCCTCTGGAAGTCCTGCCACGCCGGTCACATCACGGCGAGCGCCCTGGTGATCGACCCCGAGGGCGGCCGCGTCCTGCTGACGCTGCACAGGAAGCTGCGCATGTGGCTGCAGATGGGCGGTCACTGCGAGCCGGGTGACGCCTCGCTGGCGGGTGCGGCCCTGCGGGAGGCGACGGAGGAGTCCGGCGTCCCGGGGCTGACCCTGCTGCCGGGCGGGCCCGTGCGCCTGGACCGGCACCCGATCCCGCCGCCGTGCCACTGCCACTTCGACGTCCAGTACGCCGTCCTGGCACCGCCCGGCGCCGCGCACGTGATCAGCGACGAGTCGCTCGACGTGCGCTGGTTCGGGTACGACGAGGTGCCGGAGGTGGCGGACGAGTCGGTCGTACGCCTGCTGAGGGCGACCCGCGCGCGGCTCGCGGCCTGAGCACGGTTCCGCGGGCTGAGCACGGGGTCTGCGGCCTTGAGCACGGGTTCCGCGGACTGATTACGGGTTCCGCGGCCTTGAGCACGGGTTCCGCGGGCTGAGCACGGGTTCCGCGGCCTTGAGCACGGGTTCCGCGGGCTGAGCACGAGCAAGGGGCGACCGCCGTGGCGGCCGCCCCTCAGGGGGCGCGGGGCACCGCGCCACCGGCCATGGACGGCCGGCGGCCCGAGGCGGCACGGACAGCCCCGACCGGCGGAACCCGCGGAGCGCTCAGCTCCAGGCGTTGCCCTGGTTCTGACCGCGCGCTCCCTGCTGCCCCATGCCGTACTGCGCGGCGACGCCCGAACCGATCTGGGCGTTCTGCGGCGGGAGCAGCTCACTGGGCTGGACGAGCGCGTAGCCGGTGCCCATGAAGCTCAGCTCCCAGCCCTCGCCGGTGCTGCCGCGCCGCCGCCACACCCCGGAGGAGTGCGTCTGGGCCTGCATCTGCACCCGCAGTCCGGTCGACCAGGCGACGATCGCGTCGGCGTCGCAGTTGACGTACCTGTCGGGCGTCACCTGCAGCAGCAGCGGCATGCCGGAGGTCATCAGCGCGATCTTGCCGCGGCCGCTGATGTTGAGCTGGTACTTCCCGGAGCCGGAGATGCCGTAGAGGCTGTCCACGGCGATGACCTCGTGGTGCAGTGAGGAGTCCATCGCCAGCACGTAGCTGCTGTCGACGGTGAGGCCGTCCTGGTCGACGTCCATGACGTGGACGTGCTGCTTGAGGTTGGCGAGGTAGACCGTGCCCTGCCCGTGGCAGCGCATCAGGTCGAGTCCCTCGCCGGTGTGCGCACGCGCGCGTGCCTGGTCGTTGCTCTGGTACTCGGCGTCGAACTCGACGAGGCCCTGGTAGGCGACCATGGTGCCCTTGCGGGCCAGGATGTCGTCGTGGCCCTCCAGGGCGACACGCAGCATCTGCTTGTTCTGCAGGCTCCAGCGTTCCTGGGACTGCTGCTCGTTGTAGGCGAAAATCGGGCTCTGCATGACGTTCTGGCTCCCCCTCAGCCCCGGAACCGGAGGCGGTCGGTGCTGTCCTCGCTGGGCTGGACGACGACGATGCCCTGACCGGAGAAGGCCATCTGGTAGGCCTCGCCGCTGCCGCGGCCGATCAGCGACTGCGCCCGGAAGCTGCGCTTGCCCTTCACCTTGAGGTTCGGGGACCAGGCGACGAGCGCGTCCGGGTCGACGTACGTCTCGTCCTCGCCGCCTCCGCAGTCGACCACGATGGGCTTGCCCCGGGAGGTCAGCGCCACCCAGCCCTGCCCGGAGATCCTGGTGTTCCACAGGCCCTGCCCGGCGAACTTCGCCAGGCCCTTGACCCGCTCCACGCCCCAGGTGAGGTGGGCGTCGAAGGCGAGCAGGTTGGTGGCGTTGACGGAGATGCCGTCGCCGTTGAGGTTGATGACGACGACGTTGGCGCCGTAGTCGGCGAGGTAGAGCAGGCCGTCGCCGGAGCACTTCATCAGGGGCGCGCCCTCCCCCGTGAGCCAGTCCTTGGCGATCTGGCGCACGGCCGGCGGGTTCGGCTCGTACTGGACGAACCCTTCGTAGGCGACCATCGAGCCCACGCGCGCGAGGAGGTCGTGCCCGGTCTGCATGGCGACCTTCAGCATGTGGTTGCCGTGGTTCTCCATGCGGGCGGTGACGGGTGCGGGGGCGTGGCCCGCGAGCTGCTGTGTCATGACGGGCTCCCTCAGACCTCGTACGGCTGGACGACGATGAAGTTGCCGGGTGCTCCCCGGAACTGGAGGTTCACGCTCTCGCCGGTGTCCCCCGGGTAGGCGTGGCGGCGCATCCGCACCTGGCTGGAGACGACGACCTGGGCGGCGGCCGACCAGGCGACCACGGCGTTGCAGTCGGCGAACGTGGTGGGCGTGACGGGCAGCACGACGGGTGTGCCGTGCGTCTTCACGACGATGGTGCCGGTGCCCTGGAACTGCATGGTGAACAGGGCGCCTCCGGGGATGCCGTGCCCCTCGATGCGGCGGACCTCGTAGGTGAGGCCCTCGTCGAACGCGAGGACGTTCTCGGCGGAGACGCAGATGGCGTCGCCCTGCAGCTCGATCGGGTGCAGCATCGTCGAGTTCTCGGCGAGGAACACCTGCCCCTGACCGGTGCAGCGCATCAGCTGCATCTCCTGGCCGGTCGCGTTGCCCACGATCCGGCCGGCGAAGCCCGCGCCCTTGTAGCTGAAGTCGACCTTGCCCTGGTACAGCACCATGCTGCCCTGCCGGGCCAGGACGGGCTGTCCGCCGATGCCGAGGTCGACGCGGACGAGCTTCTTGTTCTGCTGCGTCCAGCGCTGCCCGGTCGGGGTCTCCTTGAACTGCTGGAGAGCGGCGGTGACGCCCGCTCCCTGGGGGGCACCGGCCTGCGGACCGCCCTGCGGGGCTCCGTAGGGGGCCTGACCGGGGGGCGGCTGCTGCCCGTAGCCCGGGGGCGGGGTGGGCTGGCCGTAACCGGGCGGCGGGGCCGGGGCCTGGGGCGCCTGGGGCTGGCCGTATCCAGGGGGCGGCGGAGCCGTCTGGCCGGGGGGCTGACCGTACGGCGGCGGCTGCTGGCCGGGGTGGCCCGGCTGGCCGTACGGGGCGGGCGCCGGGGCCGGAGGCGGCAGCGGGGAGCCGCCGGGCGGGGTGTGCAAGGGCGCGACGATGGTCGGGGCGGCGTGCACCTGGGGTGCGGGCGCCGGGGCCGGGGGCGGGGTGGCTCCGGGCGGGGGCGCGAACCCCTGTGCGGCGGGCCGGGGCGCGGGCGCCGGGGCGGGAGCGGGAGCCTGGGCGGGTTCCGGGGAGCCGGGGGCGGCGAAGCCGGGCGGCGCGAAGCCCGGGGCGGCACCGGTCTGGGGCTGCTGCGGGGCGGGCGCGGGGGTCTCCTCCTCGGCCACCTCGCCGCCGAAGTTCTTCAGCAGCGCGTCCAGACCGCCGTCGAAGCCCTGCCCGACGGCGGCGAACCGCCACACGTCCTTCAGGTAGAAGTCGCCCAGCATCACGGCCCGCTCGGTGGAGAACTCCGAGCCGTCGAACGGGTAGCGGGCCACTTCCTCGCCGCCCGCGACGATCCGGAGGTAACCGGGGCCGACCTGCGACATCTGCCCGTCGCCGTCGATCGTCGCCGTGAAGGACAGCTTCTGGATCTGCGGCGGGATCCGGTCGAGCGTGACCCGGAAGGACTCCGTGTCGCCCGCCTGGGCGCCCAGGAGCTGAATGGCCTCCTCGGGGGACTTCGGCTGATTGTAGAAGATGAAGTACCGGTCGTCCGAGAGCCGTTCACCGGCGTCCAGGCCGAAGCAGCTGATGTCGAAGCTGAGCCCGGGGCCGGAGATCTGCACGCCTACGTACAGATCCGTGCCCGCGGTGAGGTCACTGATCCTGGCCTTGTGGCCGCGTTGGAATTCCCTGGCCATGCGTAACGACCGTCCCCCATCCAGAACGTGAGTGCGTCGCGCCAGGCTAACGGCAAATCCGGACATCGGACGAGGCCGGTACAGAGCCGGTACAGAACTCGCGCTCAGCCGTATCGGCTGCTCGCTTGCGCAAAGCGGTCACTCACCCCGCGGGGAGTCACCGCGTGCGCCGGGCACGTGCGGCAACCGCTCGGCGGCGACCACGCCTTCGAGGTACCCACGGGCGCGCTCGGTCCGGGGGTAGGCCTTGAGCAGTTCCCAGAAGCGAGGCCCGTGTCCGGGAACCAGCAGATGGGCGAGTTCGTGGGCGAGGACGTAGTCGATGACGTACTCGGGCATGCCCTGCAGGCGGTGCGAGAGGCGGATGCTGCCCTCGGACGGGGTGCAGGACCCCCAGCGGGTGTTCTGGTTGGTCACCCAGCGCACCGACGTGGGCCGGGCCCGGCCGCCGAAGTACTGCTCCGACAGCCGCCGTGCCCGCTCGGCCAGCTCGGCGTCGCCCAGGGTCCGCCTGCTCTCCTGCGCGGCCAGCTTGTCGAGCATGACGTTGACCCAGCGCTTTTCCTCCGCCTCGGACATCCGGGCGGGAATCAACACCACGGTGCGGTCGCCCTCGCGGTACGCGGAGACCGTCCTGCGGCGGCGGGGGCTCCTGCGGACCTCGATCGCGCTCGCCCCCGAGATCGCGCTCGCCCCCGAGCCGCTCGGCGGCTGGCTCGTCGTGCTGCGCTGTGGGTTTCCGGCGCGGTGCAGTGGGTCGGCGGGCACGCCCCGACGTTACCCGCTGCACACGGGGAAGTCTTGGCTCCGGGACGGTTCGAGTGCCGATGGCGTCACCGGCCGCCGGACTTGTACGACGAATTCGCCTGCCTGTGGACAACTGCGGGCAGCACATGGCGGGTTTGGGCATGCTGGGTCATGTCGACGGCGCGGCGGGCGGGGCCGGTCCAGACCAGGGACGGCCCCACAGGCAGGTTCGGTCCGCGCCGGACGCGGATGACCAGACGCGGATGACCGGACGCGGATGACCGGACGTGGTGCGACCAGCCGCGGCACGGACTTCGCCGGCTCGACATACAGGGACGATCTATGACACACGGGGGCTGTCGTGCATCCGATGGTGAAACCCGCGCTCCGGCGCGGCTGGCGGGACCTCAACACCGTGCAGTTCGGCATGACACCGGCGCACGCGATGACGCTCGGCCCGATGGACCTGGCGACGGGCAGCTTCCTCGACCTGCTGAACGGCACGCGGGGGATGGAGCTGCTGCGCGAGGAGGGACGCCGGATGGACCTGCCCGACGGCCATGTCGACGGGCTGGTGCGCCGGCTGTCCGGGGCCGGGCTCCTGGACGACGCCCGCGGCGGTGGACCGGCCGCCGACGCCCTGCGGCGCAGGCAGGAGACCCTCGACCGGCTGCGCCCCGACCTGGCCACCCTGTCCTTGACTGCGCCGGCACCCGGCGACGCGATGAGACGGCTTGCCGCCCGGCGTTCGCTGCGTGTCCAGGTGCGGGGCGCCGGCCGGGTGGGCACCGTGCTGGCCTCACTGCTGGCGGCAGCCGGTGTGGGTGAGGTCGATGTGCGCGACGGCGGGCGGGTGGAGCCCTGGGACGTCGCCCCGGGCGGGCACCCGGCGGAGGCGGTCGGTGACCGCAGGGAGGAGTCGGCCCGCCGGGCCGTGCGGCGAGCGGCCCCGGACCGGCGACCGCGCCGCGCGGAGATCCCGGCGCCTGCGGCGGAGGGCGATCCGGGCTTCTCGCTGGTGATCGTCGCCCCGCGGGACGATGTCGCGGTGCATGCTCCCGACCCGTCCGCGGTGGCACCCCTGATGTCCTCGGGGACACCCCATCTGTACGCCGGTGTCGTGGAGGGGACCGGCGTGGTCGGCCCGCTCGTCCTGCCCGGTGAGACGGGCTGCGCTGGGTGCCTGCACGAGAACCGCACGGACCGCGACCCGGCCTGGCCGCGTCTGCTCGCCCAGTGGCGCTCCGGCGGACAGCGGCAGGTGCACCCCTGCGATGTGACCCTCGCCACATCGGTGGCAGGGCTGGCCGCCGCCCACGCGCTCACCTTTCTGGACGGCCGGGTGCCGTCAAGCGCCGGGGCCCGCTGGGAGGTTTCCGTCCCTGGTCTGGACTGGCACGCCCGTCCGGTCCGGGCTCACGCCGCCTGCCCGTGCGGGGCGGCGGAGAGAGGAAAGAGGGAACACCTCTCGGAGGACGGGGAGCCAGGGGAGACAATGGCGGTGCAACGGCCGTCGAGGCAGTGCCGTAAGGCAGCGGCGGAGCGGCCGGCTGGGACTTGGAGGGCGCATGTCTGATCTTCCCCGGAAGGCGGTCACCCGGACCGCCAAGCTCGCCGCGCTCCCGCTCGGCATCGCCGGGCGGGCGACCTGGGGATTCGGCAAGCGGATCGTCGGTGAGTCCGCCGAGCTGGTCGGCCGCGAGCTGCAACAGCGCACGGCCGACCAGCTGTTCAAGGTGCTCGGCGAGCTCAAGGGCGGCGCGATGAAGTTCGGGCAGGCCCTGTCCGTCTTCGAGTCCGCGCTCCCCGAGGAGGTGGCCGGCCCCTACCGGGCCGCGCTGACCAAGCTCCAGGAGGCCGCGCCTCCGATGCCCACCCGCACGGTGCACGGGGTGCTCGCGGAGCGGCTCGGCGAGGACTGGCAGGAGCTGTTTCTGGAGTTCGAGGACAAGCCCGCCGCGGCGGCCTCGATCGGCCAGGTCCACCGGGGGGTGTGGCACGACGGCCGTGAGGTGGCGGTCAAGGTGCAGTACCCGGGCGCCGGCGAGGCCCTGCTGTCCGATCTGAACCAGCTGAGCCGCTTCTCCCGTCTGCTCGGTCCGCTGATCCCCGGCATGGACATCAAGCCGCTGATCACGGAGCTGAAGGACCGTGTCTCGGAGGAGCTGGACTACGGCCTGGAAGCCCAGGCACAGCGGTCCCACGCCGAGGAGTTCTCGCAGGACCCGGACGTCCTCGTGCCCCAGGTGGTGCACCAGTCCGACCAGGTCCTGGTCACCGAGTGGATCGACGGCATCCCGCTGTCGGAGATCATCTCGGACGGCACCCCGGAGCAGCGGGACCGCGCCGGCCAGCTCCTGGCCCGCTTCCTCTTCTCCGGCCCCGCCCGCACGGGCCTGCTCCACGCCGATCCGCACCCGGGCAACTTCCGGCTGCTGCCCGGCGGCCCGGACGGCGAGGACGACTGGCGCCTGGGCGTCCTGGACTTCGGCACGGTCGACCGTCTCCCGGGCGGTCTGCCGGACACCATCGGCGAGTCGTTGCGCATGACCCTGGACGGCGAGGCCGAGTCGGTCTACGAGCTGCTGTGCGCGGAGGGGTTCGTCAGGGAGACCATAGAGCTGGACCCCGACGCCGTCCTGGACTACCTGCTGCCGATCATCGAGCCGGCCCAGGTGGAGGAGTTCACCTTCACCCGCGGCTGGATGCGCAGCCAGGCGGCCCGGGTCGCCGACCCCCGCTCCCCCGCCTACCAGCTCGGCAAGCAGCTCAACCTGCCCCCGTCGTATCTGCTGATCCACCGCGTGACGCTGAGCACGATCGGTGTGCTGTGTCAGCTGGGGGCGACGGTGCGGCTGCGCGAGGAGCTGGAGGAGTGGCTGCCGGGGTTCCTCCCGGAGGACCCGGTGGACGACGAGATGCCGGCGGCCGAGGCGTGAGCCCGGGGGCCCGGGACCTGTCTCACCACCAGTCCGAATCCAGGCGCCCCTCGATCGATCTGAGGTTCTCCCGGGAACAGACCGCGCAGAAGTAGCGCCGGGCGCCGTGCTCCACGGAGAAGATCCAGGTGGGCGGCGCGGCTCCGCCCGGGGCCTGTGCCGACGCGCCGCAGCGAGCGCACACCACGTGGCGCGGCTCCTCGGCGGAGCCGTCGTCACCGTCCCCGGAAGGGCTGGCAGGACTCGTCGGACTCGTCACCCGGCGACGATAACTCCGCGCCCGGCGGCTCCGCGCACCAGGCGACCACCTCGCGGACACGACGCGTCCAGTTGCGACACAACGCACCTCGGGGGCCGGTCCGTTCGATACGGACCGGCCCCCGAGGGGAAGTGGTCGGCCTCCCGGGCGGGGAGGCCACCGGGTCAGCGGTCGGTCACCGCGTGGCCGCTACTGCATGACCGCCATGGCGAGCGCCCGGCGGGCACGCCGGGAGGCGCGCTCCGCCCTGCGCTGCATCCGGCGGGCGGTCACCAGGCGCACGGCCAGTCGCTCCCGCTCCACCTCGTGCAGTCGCTCGCGCATATGCGCACGAGCCATGGCTTCTGGGATGAGTTGCATCTCTCGGGTCCTGTTCTGACGCGAGTCGTTCGCGCCGGTGGTGGTGACGTCTTGGGTCGCGGAGCCTGCGGGCTCGTCAGCGGACGGCTTCATCGGGGCCTGCTTCTGGGGGTCGTGCGTGAGGGGGCGATCGATCGTTCCTGTGGTGTTCATGCTGTGACCGGGTTCTTGCGCGGGCGGCCACGCGGCCGCTTCCGGGCGACGACGACACCCTGGACGAACAGCTCCCCGCCCCAGACGCCCCAGGGCTCACGCCGCTCCTTGGCGCCGGCGAGGCAGGCCTCGACCAGCGGGCAGGTGCGGCAGAGGGACTTGGCGTACTCCACGTCCGCGGGCGACTCGGCGAAGAAGACCTCGGGGTCGTAGGAGCGGCACGGGACCGGGACGCCGAGGTTCTCGATGGCGTCGTCGAGCGCGGTCAGCGCGGTGAGCGGGGTCAAGGCGGGGTCCTCCGTGGAGCCGGGCTTGGGGATCGTTTGCGAAGGCGGTACGGACGGGGCGTGCGCTTCGAGTTGCACGGTTCGTCTTCCTCGTCTGGTCGTTCCGGCCTGTGGGCCGGGGGGCGGCTGGTACCGGGTTCTTTTCTTGTCCCGAGGCTCCTTCGGTCTGCCGTCCCTGGTCGGGGACAAACAGAAGGGCCGCGGATCCCGGATGGGGTTCCGCGGCCCTGAAGGCGCCGGCCTGATCGGCGATCAGGCTGGATCACTCCAGGGTTCTGGCCCACGGAAGGCCCACATCAGGTGGTGCTGCGTCGTCTGCTTCCGGAATCCGGCACCGGTCGCCGTAAAGGCATAGGCCTGCGCCTGTGCCGCTACTGCCGCTTCCAGTGCCTTGGTCGGTCGCTCGCTGCGCTCGCGGACAGGAAGACCCGCGGGGGCAACGGAGGAGGACGCCGGACGCACGGCACGAATGCCGGACAGACCGGTGCCCAGGTTGGAAACGCCGAGCATGCACGCGGAGACGGCCGAGCGATCGGTCATTTTCACGGTGCTGATGGAGCTGGTGTTGATGCTGATCACTTGACTCGCCTCCTCTCGGCGTCTCGGGGGACCGGTTGAACCGGTCCGACGGATATGTAAGTACAACACGAAATCAGGGCCTTCGAGAAGGCCGCTGCTCTCGTGGCTAAGAACCTATGGGGATTGCTGGGGCATGCGCAAACTATTTTTTCGACGAGTTCGTTTCAGCCGGATCTGCGTCCGTCCCGGGGTACTGGCCTGCGCAGATGGCCAGTACGTCGGTTCCGTAGCGGGTGAGCTTGCGCATGCCCACGCCCGGGATGCGCGCCAGCTCGTGCTCGTCGCCGGGCGCGGTCTCGGCGATGGCCATCAGCGTCCTGTCGGTGAAGACGCAGAAGGCGGGCTGACCACTGGTGCGAGCCTGTTCGGCGCGCCAGTCGCGCAGCCGCTCGTAGAGGCCCTCGTTCATGTCGGAGGGGCAGTCGTCGCAGCGCATCAGCTTCATCTCGCCCGCGTCGGTCAGGGTGCGGCCGCAGACGCGGCAGCGGGCGGGGGTGCGCTGGACCCGTCTCGGGGCGGACCCCCTGATTCCGGGGGTGCCGCGCTCGATTCCGCCCGCACCGCCGGCGGCGGCGCGACCGGTGGTGGCCGTCGAACCGGGGCGCAGCCCGTCGAGGAAGCGGCTGGGACGGCGGCTCGGGCGGCCGCCGGGTGAGCGGGCGAGGGCCCAGGAGACGTGGAGGCGTTCCCGCGCACGGGTGACACCGACATAAAGGAGGCGGCGCTCCTCCTCTATCTGTTCGTCGGTCTTGGCGTAGGTGATCGGCATCATGCCCTCGGCCACGCCGACCAGGAAGACGACGTCCCACTCCAGTCCCTTGGCGGAGTGCAGGGAGGCGAGGGTGACGCCCTGGACGGTGGGGGCGTGCTGGGCGTTCGCCCGCTCGTCCAGCTCGGTGACGAGGTCGGCGAGGGTGGCGCCGGGGCGGGCGGTGGCGAAGTCCTGGGCGAGGTTCACCAGGGCGGCCAGGGACTCCCAGCGCTCCCGCACGGCCCCGGAGCCGGCCGGGGGCCGGGGCGTCCAGCCCTCCCCCGAGAGCACGGCGCGCACCTGGGAGGGCAGGTCCACGACGTCGTCGAGGAGGGAGTCGTTGCCGCCGAAGCGGGCCGCTCCTCTCAGGGCGACCCCGGCCTTGCGCACCTCGGGGCGGTCGAAGAACCGCTCGGCGCCGCGCAGCTGGTAGGGCACTCCGGCGTCGGCGAGGGCCTGCTCGTAGGTCTCGGACTGCGCGTTCGTACGGAACAGGACGGCGATCTCGGCGGCCGGGACCCCGGAGTCGATGAGTTCGCGGATGCGGCGGGCGGCGCCCTCCGCCTCGGCCGGCTCGTCGGTGTACTCGGCGTAGACCGGCTCCGGTCCCGGGGCCCGCTGGGAGACCAGCTCGAGGCGGTGGTCGGCCGCCCGGCCCCTGGCCTGGGCGAGCAGGCCGTTGGCGAGGTGCACGACCTGGGGGGTGGAGCGGTAGTCGCGGACCAGCTTGACGACCGTGGCGCCGGGGTGGCGGGTGCGGAAGTCGAGCAGGTGGTCGGGGGTCGCTCCGGTGAAGGAGTAGATCGTCTGGCTGGCGTCGCCGACCACGCAGAGGTTGTCCCGCTCTCCCAGCCACAGTTCCAGCAGGCGCTGCTGGAGGGGGCTGACGTCCTGGTACTCGTCGACCACGAAGTGCTGGTACTGGGCGCGGACCTGTTCGGCGATGTCGTGCCGGTCCTGCAGGACGGCCACGGTCAGCAGCAGCACGTCCTCGAAGTCGATGACGGAACGCTCGCGCTTGACGTCCTCGTAGGCGGCGTAGAGCTGGGCGATCTCGGCGGGGTCGCGGGGGGCCTCGCGGCCGGCCTTGGCGGCGGCGGGCGCGTAGTCGGCGGGGACGGTCTGGGTGACCTTGGACCACTCGATCTCGGCGGTGACGTCGCGCAGCTCGCCGCGGTCGAGCCGGATGCGGCAGGCGGCGGCCGCGTCGGCGACGAGCTGGATCTTGCGGTCGACCAGCCGGGGCATGGAGCCGCCGATCGCTTTCGGCCAGAAGTACTGGAGCTGGCGCAGCGCCGCCGAGTGGAAGGTGCGCGCCTGGACGCCACCGGCGCCGAGCTGGCGCAGCCGGCCCCGCATCTCGCCGGCGGCCCGGGCGGTGAAGGTGACGGCGAGGACGCTGGAGGGCTGGAGGATGCCGGCACGCACTCCGTAGGCGATGCGGTGGGTGATCGCCCGGGTCTTGCCCGTGCCCGCGCCCGCCAGGACGCACACCGGGCCGTGCAGGGCCGTGGCGACCTCGCGCTGCTCGGGGTCGAGCCCGTCGAGCACCGCGTCGGCCGAGTCCGGTACCTGTGGGAACAGGGTGGAGTGCGTTGCTGCTGTCACACAGCCATGCTGCCAGGTCGCGCGAGATGGCTGCGCCGGGTTGTCCACAGGCAGGCACTGATAGTCGTATCAATGCGGCAGGCGTCACGTGGGGCGCGGCCGGCCCGGGGAATGGTGGACGTTTCACATACGTTCCCCCACTGCGAACCCGACACCGAGCCACTGAAGGAGCACGAGAGACATGCCGGGCACTGTGACGATGTACAGCACCACGTGGTGCGGCTACTGCCGTCGGCTGAAGAGCCAGATGGACCGAGAGGGCATCGCGTACACCGAGGTCAACATCGAGCAGGACCCGGACTCCGCCGCGTTCGTGGAGAAGGCGAACGGCGGAAACCAGACGGTGCCGACCGTCCTCTTCCCGGACGGCTCCACCCTCACCAACCCCTCGCTGGCTCAGGTGAAGCAGCGGATCGGCGCGTAACCGAGACGTACGGAAGGCGGCTCCTGAGGCAGCTCAGGGGCCGCCTTCTTGTCGTTCGCCCCCCTCAGGACGGGGCACCGGAGCAGCGTGCGGCGGATGTCACATCGCAGGGTGGGCCCGCCGCCCGGCCGGCCCTCCCGTCGCCGGGCACGGCCAGGCCGGTGACCGTCCGCTCGAACGGTGCACGGCGCCGCCCCAGCCCGCGACGACGACGGGCTCGAACCGCCACGGCGACGTCAGGCGACGCTCCTCGTGGGGAGCGGCTTGCCGTACCAGAGCTCGATCAGGCGGGCCGCGATCGAGATGCCGTAGGGCGGGAGCACCTCGCCGGACTCGAAGGCGGCGTGCAGCTCCTCGCGGGAGAACCAGCGGGCTTCATGGATCTCGTCGCCGTCGACGTCGATCTCGGTGGTGGTGGCGCGGGCCATGAAGCCCAGCATCAGGCTGGACGGGAAGGGCCAGGGCTGGCTGGCGACGTACTCGACCTCGCCGATGGTGATGCCGACCTCCTCGTGGACCTCGCGGCGCACCGACTGCTCGATCGCCTCGCCGGGCTCGACAAAGCCGGCGAGCGTCGAGAAGCGGCCCTCGGGCCAGTGCACCTGGCGGCCGAGCAGGATGCGGTCGTCCTCGTCGGTCACGGCCATGATCACCGCCGGGTCGGTCCGCGGGTAGTGCTCCGCGCCGCAGGCCGGGCAGCGGCGGATGTGACCCGCAGCGGCGATGACTGTGCGCTCGCCGCAGCGGGAGCAGAAGCGGTGGGTGCGCTGCCAGTTCTCCAGGCCCACGGCGTGCACCATCAGGCCCACGTCACGCGGCGACAGCAGCAGCCCCGCCTCGCGCAGGCCGGCCGGGCGCGCGGACTGGTCCATCCGGCCCGGGAGCGAGTCCTTCTGGAGGGCGAAGTAGCTGACGCCGTCCTCGTCGATGCCGAGGAAGTAGCGGTGCGCCTCGGTGAGGGGGGCCTCGAAGGAGGGGGTCATGACGAGCTCGGTGCGGCCGTCCGCCGTGTCGTCGATGAGGACCTGGCCGCCGGAGACCACGAAGCAGCGCGTGGAGGGGTGGCTCCAGGCCGCCGCGAGCCAGGCCTCGTCGAGCCGGTGGTGGGCGGCCCGGTCGATGCCGCTCGGGTCGGTGAGCGAGATGGGTCGCTCGGGGTTGTGGTCGGTCCTGATGGTCACGGGTGCTTCCAACTCCCCGGTGGAACGGTCGGGTTCGGCAGGCTGATCAGCGGGACGTACGGCGGGAGGGGACCGGTTGCGGTGGCTCGGGCGGTACGCGGCGGCTCTTCCAGTGTGCCCCGCGCGCGTGCCCGGTCCGGACGGCGGAGGTGCCTCAGGGCGCGTGGTGCCAGTGCTCGGCGAGGTCCCCCCAGAGGTACGCGGTGGTCTCGACGCCCTTGAGGAGCAGGTCGAGTTCCACTTTCTCGTTCGGCGCGTGCCAGCCGTCGGACGGGACGGAGATGCCCAGGAAGAGCACGGGGGCGCCGAGGACGTCCTGGAGGTCAGCGGCCGGACCGGAGCCGCCCTCGCGGGTGTAGCGGACCGGTGTGCCGAAGGCCCGGCCCATCGCGCGGGCGACCGACTCCAGGGCCGGGTGGTCCAGCGGCGTCAGGCACGGGCGCGTGGCGCCGCTGAACGTGATCTCGCAGCGGATCCCGTCGGGCACCTGCTGCTCGGCCCAGTTGCGGACGGCCTTCTCCACGTGGCCGGGGTCCTGGCCCGCCACCAGCCGGAAGGACAGCTTCACCATGGCGGAGGACGGGACGATCGTCTTGCTGCCGGGGCCCTGGTAGCCGCCGCCGATGCCGTTGACCTCCGCGGTGGGGCGGGCCCACACGCGCTCCAGGGTGGTGTAGCCGGCCTCGCCCTGGGCGGCGTGGGACCTGGCGGTGCGCAGCCACCGGTCCTCGTCGAAGGGCAGCTCGGCGAAGAGTTCGCGCTCGCGGTCGGTGAGCTCGATGACGCCGTCGTAGAAACCCGGGATCGCCACGCGTGCGTGCTCGTCGTGCAGGGCGGCGACCAGGCGGGCTGCGGCCGTCGCCGGGTTGGGCACCGCGCCGCCGAAGGAGCCGGAGTGGATGTCCTGGTCGGGGCCGTGCAGCCGTATCTCGCACTCGGCCAGGCCGCGCATGCCGGTGCAGACCGTGGGGGTGTCCTCGGACCACATACCCGTGTCGGAGACGAGCACGGCGTCGGCGGCGAGGCGCTCGGCATGCCGCTCCACCAGGGCCCTGAAGTGCGGCGAGCCGGACTCCTCCTCGCCCTCGATCAGCAGCTTGAGGTGCACGGCCGGGGCGGTCCGGCCGGTGGCGGCGAGGTGGGCGCGGACGCCGAGGGTGTGGAAGAAGACCTGACCCTTGTCGTCGGCCGCCCCGCGCGCGTAGAGACGGTTCCCGCGGACGACCGGCTCGAAGGGCTCGCTGTCCCAGCCGTCCTCCCGGGCCGCGGGCTGGACGTCGTGGTGACCGTAGACGAGCACGGTGGGCGCCTGCGGGTCGCCCGAGGGCCACTCGGCGTAGACGGCGGGCGCACCGGGGGTCTGCCAGACCTCGGCCGTCGGGAACCCGGTCTCCCGGAGCTTGGCGGCGAGCCAGTCGGCGCTGCGTCGTACGTCGGCCGCGTGGTCCGGCTGGGCGGACACCGACGGGATGCGCAGCCACTGGACGAGGTCGTCGAGGAAGGCGGCGCGATGCTGCTGGATGTACGTACGGACGACGCTGTCCGGGGTCTGGCTCATGGTCACGAGCCTATCGGCCCGCGGTGACGTCCTCGGAGTGCGGTTCCTCACCGGCCCGCCCGCCGGACGGCTCCTCCAGCAGCAGCCGTTCCAGGGCGGCGCGGTCCGGCAGGGCGTGCGGGCGTACGACCTCCCCGGTACGCACGTACAGGAACGCCGCCGTGACCGACTCGGGGGGCACGCCCTGCTGCTCGGCCCAGGCCAGGCGGTAGACGGCGAGCTGGAGCGGGTCCGCGGTGCGGGAGCGGTTGGTCTTCCAGTCGACGATCTCGTACCGCGCGTCCTGCCCGTCGCCCTCCTTGTAGACGGCGTCGATACGGCCCCGGACGACACGGCCGGCGATCGCGAGCTGGAAGGGTGCCTCGACGCGGTGGGGCGTGCGGTGCGCGTACTCGGTGCGCTCGAAGGCGTCCTTGAGCGTCTGGAGGTCCCGTTCGTCGGCGATCTCGGCGTCGTCGCCGGGCAGTTCCCCGGGCTCCAGCAGGGGCAGGGTCAGCTCTTCGAAGCGGGCTTCGACCCAGGCGTGGAAGCGGGTGCCGCGGCGGGCGGCGGGCTGGGGCGGGCGCGGCATGGGGCGGGCCAGCTCCTGTGCGAAGCCGTCGGGGTCGGCGGCCAGGCGCATGAGCTGGGACGCCGTGAGGCTGGTCGGCAGCGGCACCTCGGTGACGCTGTCACGGGCGCGCAGGAGCTCACCGGTGAGCGCGTCGAGGTCACGGTCCCAGGAGGCGACGGTGCGGGCCTCTTCCGGGGTGAGGCGCGGGTGGCTCCTGGAGGAACGGTGGTTCCCGGGGGGACCCTGGCTCCCGGAGGGACCGTGGTCCTCGGCGGGCCGGCGGTTCCCGGCGTGCGCAGGTTCGGACGGGGCCGCCTGGTGGGGGACGGTGGGGCGGCCCGCGGAGCGGGCGTTCCCGTCCGGCCTGGCCTCCCCGAGGGGGCCGCCGTCGAAAGGGATCTCGTCGGACAGGCCGGTCGCATCGAAGGGCCCGTCGAACGGGTCGGCCTCGTCGAACGGGTCCGCCTCGTCGAACGGAGGCTCGTCGTCCTCCGGCGGCGGGGGCCACTCCGGGTCTTCGAGGACGTCCTGGTCGTGTACGGCCGCGGGGTGGCCGTGCCGGTGCCCGTTCTCGTGCCCATGCCCGTGCTCGTCCTCGTACTCGTGGGGGGCATCGTAGGAGGCGAGGTGCTCCAGGTGGGCCAGGACGGTCTCGGCGGCGGCGCGGCGGCGGGCCAGGGCCGTCTCGTCCAGGGGCAGGGGCCAGGCCTGGTCGGCGGTGGCCCGGTGCAGGGCCGGGTTCTCCTCGTCCTCGGCCGGTTCCTCCGCCCAGGCCTCGATCTCCCCGTATCCGGCCTCGCAGTGCTCGTAGAGGGCCTGGAGGAACGCGGAGGGGCCGCGGCGCTTCTTCTGGGTGGGTCCCCACCAGTGGCCGGAACCCAGGAGCAGGGAGCGGGGGCGGGTGAAGGTGACGTAGCCGAGGCGGAGTTCCTCGGTGTGCTGGTGGTCCTTCATGGCCTCGTGGAAGGCCTTCAGGCCCTTGGGGTCCCAGGACGCGACGTCGGGCAGGGTGTCGGCGTCGCCGCGCAGCTCGTGCGGCAGGACCTTGCCCTGGGAGGTCCACTTCTCGCGGCCCTGACCGCTGGGGAAGGTGCCGGTGACCAGGCCGGGGACGACCACGACGTCCCATTCCAGGCCCTTGGACTTGTGGGCGGTGAGCACCTTGACGGTGTTCTCGCCGCCGGGGAGGGCGTTGTCGAGCCCTTTCTCGTACTGGGCGGCGGTGCGCAGGAAGCCGAGGAAGGCGAGCAGGGTCGCCTCGTTGTCGCCGGCGGCGAAGGAGGCGGCGATGTCGAGGAAGTTGGACAGGGTCTCGCGGCGGCGGGCGGCCAGGGCGTGCGGGGACGCCGACAGCTCGACCTCCAGGCCGGTGACGGCGAGGACGCGGTGCAGGACGTCCATGAGCGGGTCGGCCAGGGAGCGGCGCAGCTCGCGCAGTTCGGTGGCCAGCCGGGCGAAGCGCACGCGCGCGTCGGGCGAGAACGGCAGTCCGTCGTTGTCCCCGTACCCGTCCAGGGGCGTCTCCAGGAAGGTGTCGAGGGCGTCCGCGAGCGAGATCACCTCGGCCGGGTCGACCCCCTCGACGGCCTCGGCCAGGCGGCGGTCCGGGTCGTCGTCGCCCTCCACGCGCGCGTGGGACACCAGGAGCCGGGCACGCCGTCCCAGGAGGGCGAGGTCGCGCGGGCCGATGCGCCAGCGCGGGCCGGTCAGCAGGCGCACCAGGGAGGCGTTGGCGCCGGGATCCTGGAGTACCTCGCAGACGGCGACGAGGTCGGCGATCTCGGGCAGGTGCAGCAGCCCGGACAGGCCGACCACCTCGACGGGGACGTCCCGGGCGACCAGGGCGCCCTGGATCTCGGCGAAGTCGGTCGCCGTGCGGCACAGGACGGCGATCTCGCCGGGTGGCGTGCCGGTGCGGACGAGGTGGGCCACGGAGTCGGCGGCCCAGTCGATCTCCTCGGCGTGGGTGCGCAGCAGGGCGCAGCGCACGATGCCGTCGCGTTCGGCGCCGGGGGCCGGGCGGAGGGCCTCCACGCCCGCGTGCAGGGCGCGCAGGGGTTCGGCGAGGCCGTTGGCGAGGTCGAGGAGGCGGCCGCCGCTGCGGCGGTTCTCGCTGAGGGCCTGGCGGGTGGCGGGGCGGCCGTCGGCATGGGCGAAGTGCTCGGGGAAGTCGTCGAGGTTGGCGACGGAGGCGCCGCGCCAGCCGTAGATCGCCTGGCAGGGGTCGCCGACGGCGGTGACCGGGTGACCGGTGCCCTCGCCGAAGAGGCCCGCCAGGAGGACGCGTTGGGCGACCGAGGTGTCCTGGTACTCGTCGAGCAGGACCACCCGGAACTCGTCGCGCAGCACGCGGCCCACCTCGGGGACCCGCGCGAGCCGCGCCGACAGGGCGATCTGGTCGCCGAAGTCGAGCAGGTCCCGCTCGCGCTTGGCGGCGCGGTAGCGGGTCACCAGCTCGGCCAGTTCACGGCGGGCGGCGGCCGCCTCGGGGACCTTGCGCAGGTCGGCGTTGCTGAGCTTGGCGCCGCGCAGGGCCAGCAGCAGCTCGGCGTCGTATGCGCGCAGCGCCTCCGGGCGTACGAGGTGCTCGGCGAGTTCGGCGTCGAGGGCGAGGAGGTCGCCGACGAGGTCCGGGAAGGAGCGGGTGAGCGCCGGGTAGGGGCCGGGGGACTCGCGCAGCACGCGCGCGGCGAGCTGGAAGCGCGTGGCGTCGGCGAGCAGCCGGGACGTGGGCTCCAGCCCGATGCGCAGGCCGTGGTCGCTCAGCAGGCGGCCCGCGAAGGCGTGGTACGTGGAGATCACCGGCTCGCCCGGCGGGTTGTCGGGGTCGATGACGTCCGGGTCGGTGACACCGGCCCGGACGAGCGCCTTGCGGACGCGCTCGGCCAGTTCGGCGGCGGCCTTGTTGGTGAAGGTGAGGCCGAGTACCTGTTCGGGGGCGACCTGGCCGGTGCCGACCAGCCACACCACACGCGCCGCCATCACCGTCGTCTTGCCCGAACCGGCGCCGGCCACGATCACCTGCGGGGCGGGCGGCGCGGTGATGCAGGCCGTCTGCTCCGGGGTGAAGGGGATGCCGAGGAGGTCCTTGAGCTGTTCGGGATCGGTGATACGGGCGGGCACATCCGAGAGGCTAGCGGCGGCTACTGACAGCGGTGGCCGGATCGGGCGTCCGCGAAGGAAGAACCGCAGGTCAGCTTGTGGGGTGCGATGGGTCACTCCACGATGTGACGTCCCTCCTGGCGCGCGCTGCAGGAGGCCTGGAACGCGCAGTGGGTGCAGTGCTGCCCGGCGGTCGGGGTGAAGCGCTCGTCGAGGACCTTGCCGGCGGCAGTGGCCAGCAGGTCCCCGACCCACTCCCCCTCCAGCGGCTGCTGCGCCTGCACCTTGGGCAGGGTCTCGCCGCCGTCGCGGCGGGCGGCGCCCTGGCGCAGGTGGACGAGTTCGGCGCCGCCCGGCTCGGGGCGCACGCCGTCGAAGGCGTCGTCGACGGCGCCCTCCCGCACGGCCAGCTGGTAGACGGCGAGCTGCGGGTGGCGCTCCACCTCCTTGCCGGTGGGTGCCTGCTTGCCGGTCTTGAAGTCGACGACGTAGGCGCGGCCGTCGCCGTCCGTCTCGACGCGGTCCATCTGGCCGCGGATGCGCACCTGGTACTCGCCCGCTTCGAGGGTGACGTCGAAGTCGTGCTCGCTGGCCACCGGGGCGCGTCCGCCGCGGTCCATCACGTGCCACTGCAGGAACCGCTCGAGCGCCACGCGCGCGTTGTCCTTCTCCTGCTGCGACTTCCAGGGCGCGTCGAAGGCGAGCGCGTTCCACACGGAGTCGAGGCGCTCCAAGAGGACGGACAGATCGGCCGGGGTGTGCCCGGAGGCGACCTCGTCGGCGAGGACGTGCACCACGTTGCCGAAGCCCTGGGCCGCCGTCGCGGGGGCGTCGGCCTTCACCTCGCGGCCCAGGAACCACTGCAGGGCGCAGGTGTTGGCCAGCTGGTCGAGGGCGCTGCCCGAGAGGACGACGGGCTGGTCGCGGTCGCGCAACGGCACCTTGGACTCGGTCGGCTCGAACATGCCCCACCAGCGGTAGGGGTGCGCGGACGGCACCAGGGGGCGGCCGTCCTCGTCGGCGAGGGCGGCGAGCCGGGCCAGGCGCCGGGCGGCGGCCTCCCGCAGCGCGTCCGAGACGCGCGGGTCGACGGTGGTGGCGCGCAGTTCGGCGACGAGCGCCGCGACGGACAGGGGGCGGCGGGGGCGTCCCGTGACGTCCTTGGGTTCGACGCCGAGTTCGGTCAGGAAGCGGGAGGGCTGGTCCCCGTCGTCCGCCGGAGCCTTGACCGCGGTGACGACGAGGCGCTCCCGCGCGCGTGTGGCGGCCACGTAGAACAGGCGGCGCTCCTCGGCGAGCAGGGCGCCGGGGGTGAGGGGGTCGGCGAGTCCGTCGCGGCCGATGCGGTCGGCCTCCAGCAGGGAGCCGCGGCGGCGCAGGTCCGGCCAGAGCCCTTCCTGGACGCCCGCGACGACCACCAGGCGCCACTCCAGGCCCTTGGAGCGGTGCGCGGTCATGAGGCGGACGGCGCCGGGGCGTACGGCACGCCGGGTGAGGGTGTCGGCGGCGATGTCCTCGGCGTCGATCTCCTCCAGGAAGTTCAGCGCGCCCCGGCCGCCGGTGCGCTCCTCGGCGCGGGCGGCGCTGGCGAACAGCGCGCAGATCGCGTCCAGGTCGCGGTCCGCGTTGCGTCCCGCCGCGCCGCCGCGGCGGGCGGCCCGCTCCAGACGGGTGGGCCAGGGTGTGCCCTCCCACAGGTCCCACAGCGCCTCCTCGGCCGTACCGCCACCGGCCAGCCGTTCCCGGGCCTTGCGCAGCAGCGCGCCGAGCCGCTGCGCGCCCCGCGCGTACGTGGGGTCGTGCACGGCGAGCCGCTCGGGTTCGGCGAGCGCCCGCGCGAGCAGGACGTCGGAGGGCGGCGGCAGCGGGTTGCCGGCGGCCCGCTCCTCGTCGCGCAGGGCGCGGCCGAGGCGGCGCAGGTCGGCGGCGTCCATGCTCGCGAGGGGCGAGCTGAGGAGGGTGAGCGCGGTTTCGGTGTCGAGCCAGCAGTGGTCCGGCTCTCCGGACGGAGCATCGTCGGCGCCGGCGTCTCCATCGACAGTCCCGGGCTCGGAGAGGGCTGCCTGCGCCGTCCGGGGCTCGGCAGCTCCCGCCTCCGCCGTTCCGGAAGCCGAAGCTTCCGCCTCCGCCGGCCCAGACTCCGAGGGTCCTCCCTCCGCCTCCGCCGGCCCAGACTCCGAGGGTCCCCCCTCCGGCGCCGCAGACCCGGATGCTCCCGACTCGACCGCGCCGGCCCCCGAAGCTCCCGCCTCCGCCACCGCAGCCCTTGAAGCTCCTGCCCCCGCTGCCGTCCCAGTCCCCGCAAGCCCCGCCTCCGCCGCGGCCACCGCCCGCAGCGCCGTCAGCAGCGGCGCGACCGCCGGTTCGTGGCGCAGCGGCACGTCGTCGCCGTCCACGTCGACCGGGACGCCCGCCGCCGTGAGGGCGCGGCGGACCGTCGGGATCGTGCGGGAGCCGGCCCGTACCAGCACCGCCATCTCGCCCCACGGAACCCCGTCCTCCAGATGGGCCCGGCGGAGGATGTCGGCGATGTTGTCCAGCTCCGTCCCCGCCGTCGGGTACGTGTAGGCCTCCACGCGGCCGCCTTCCCGCACGGCGGCGAGTTCGCGGTGGGCGCGGACCTTCTCGGCGGGCAGCCGGGTCAGCGGCATGCGCTGGGTGAGCAGCCGGGTGGCGGCCAGCAGCGCGGCGCCGGAGCGGCGGGACGTGCGCAGTACCGCGACGGGGGCCGGGCGGCCGTCCGCGCGCGGGAAGGCGTACGGGAATTCCAGGATGCCGTTCACGTCCGCCCCGCGGAACGCGTAGATCGACTGGTCGGGATCCCCGAAGGCGACGAGGGTGCGCCCGTCGCCCGCCAGCGCGTGCAGCAGCCGCACCTGGGCGGGATCGGTGTCCTGGTACTCGTCGACGTAGACGGCGTCGTACCGGTCGGCGAGCCACGCGGCGACCTCGGGGCGGCGGGCGAGGAGCACCGCGCGATGGACGAGTTCCGCGTAGTCGATCACGCCCTGCAGGTCGAGCACGTCGAGGTACTCGGCGAGGAAGGCGGCGGCGGCGCGCCAGTCGGGACGTCCCGTGCGGCGTGCGAAGGCGTCCAGGGCGTCGGGGCCGAGGCCCAGTTCCCGGCTGCGGGCGAGGACCGCGCGGACCTCGTCGGCGAAGCCGCGGGTGGTCAGGCAGGCGCGCAGGTCGTCCGGCCAGCGCACGTGCGCGAGCCCGCGCCGCTCCAGGTCCACCTGGCCCGCGAGGAGTTCCCGCACGGAGACGTCCTGCTCCGGGCCGGACAGCAGCCGCAGCGGCTCCACGAACAGGTCGCTGTCCTGGTGGGCGCGGACCAGGGCGTAGCAGAAGGAGTGGAACGTGGTCGCCTGCGGAGCGCGGGCGGCGCCGGTCCGCAGGGCCATGCGGTCGCGCAGCTCGACGGCCGCCTTGCGGCTGAAGGTCAGCACGAGGATGCGCTCGGGGTCCCCGCCGCGGGCGAGCCGCTCGGCCACGGACTCCACGAGCGTGGTGGTCTTGCCGGTGCCCGGACCCGCGAGGACCAGCAGCGGTCCGGAGGCGTGGTCAACCACGGAGCGCTGCGGGGCGTCCAGAAGAGGGGGGTCCGGTCGGGCAGGAGGGGTACGTACCAGTCGGTAGGCGCCATGGCTCCCCCGCCGCACCCGGGGGTGCGACAGGCCGCTGGTGGAGGAAGAGGAGCTCACGTGGTTCGCCGGTTCTGGTGGATGTGCGGGTTGGCGGGCCCTCGCGCGCGTGGCGGGCGGTGACCGCGGGGTGACGGGGACTCGTGCGGCCGACGCTACGCCGGGGAATGAGGCGGAAGGGGGACTTCCCCTTCTTCCCACCGGTCACTCCCGGCGCCCTCGGCACTCCTGGCGCTCGCGCCCCTCGTCTCTCGAACGTACGTCATGGCGGCGGTGTGCCCCGATTCCCCCGTCCGGATCACGGGTCACACGACGGGCCGCGCAATGGCCGAAGCTGTCAGGTGTGACCCTCCGCGCGTTCGCCGCCGTCCCACCGCGCCCGTCTCATGTCGATGCGCGGCGGGTGGCCCTCGGCGGCCCGGCCCGCCTCCTTCAGCGGCGTGCCCTCGTCGCGGTAGTGGCCGAGCGCCCGCTGTTCGTGTCCCGGGAGCAGGACGCCGTCCGCGCGGACGACACGCCACCACGGGGCGGCTCCCCCGTAGAGGGCCATGACGCGGCCCACCTGGCGCGGCCCGCCCTCCTCCAGCCACTCGGCGACGTCCCCGTAGGTCATGACCCGGCCGGGCGGGATCAGTTCGGCGACGTCGAGGACGCGCTCGGCGTAGGCGGGCAGCGCCGGTGCGCACTCGTCGCCGTACCGGCCCCCCTCAGGGCTCTGCTCACTCATCCGCCCCATCCTGCCCCACCCCACCGACAACGGGACGTGGGTGCTCCGGAGCGTTTGCCCCACCTTGCCGGAGCGCGTCGGGCAGACTGTCCGCCCCCGCATGTGCACCCTGATGCCCCCGTGTGTCGGTGTGGCATGCCACCATCGTGCGGGCGGTGACCGGTGATACGAGACCAAGAAGAGACGATGAAGCAGCAGGGTGCGCACCCCGAGAACACGGAGGGCACCTCTGACGCTTCGTCGCGCCCGGACACCGGGGACGGCGGCCGCAAGGGCCCCCTGAAGAAGGCGCGGCAGGTTCCCGAGGAGCCCGACGTCGCGCACATCGACGAGGTGGACGGCGACGAACCGCTGCTCCCCGCGCGCGTGCACCGCCCCTCGGACCTCATGCGGCTGCTGGTGGGCGTGCTGGCCATCGCGGTGCTCATCGGGATCGCCGCGTTCGCGCACGGCACCACCTCGGGCCTCGAACAGGACATCAACAAGGGCACCGGGCAGGCACCCGACCTGCTCATCAAGATCGCGGGCCTGGCCTCCAGCATCGCGATCCTGCTGGTGCCGGTGGCCTTCGCGATCGAGCGGCTGATCAAACGGGACGGGCTGAGGATCGCCGACGGCGTCCTCGCCGCCGTCCTCGCGCACGGAGTGACGCTCGCCACAGACCTGTGGGTCGCCCGGGCCGCCCCGGACTCCATCCAGGAGGCGCTCACCCAGCCCTCCCCGGGCGACGTCCACGCGCTGACCGACCCCGTGCACGGCTATCTGGCCCCGGTCATCGCGTACATGACCGCCGTCGGCATGTCCCGCAGACCGAGATGGCGTGCGGTGCTGTGGGTCGTGCTGCTCCTCGACGCCTTCTCGATGCTCGTCACCGGGTACACGACCCCGTTCTCGATCATCCTGACCGTGCTGATCGGCTGGACGGTGGCCTACGGCACGCTGTACGCGGTCGGCTCCCCCAACGTCCGGCCGACCGGCCAGACCCTGATGGCGGGCCTGCGGACGGTCGGCTTCCGCCCGGTCAGCGCCTCCCGTGAGGACACCTCGGACCAGCCGGACACCGGCGACCGCGGCCGGCGCTACTTCGTGACGCTGGAGGACGGCCCGCCCCTGGACGTGACGGTCGTGGACCGGGAGCAGCAGGCGCAGGGCTTCTTCTACCGCGCCTGGCGCAACCTGACCCTGCGCGGCTTCGCCACCCGCAGCAGCCTCCAGTCCCTGCGGCAGGCCCTGGAGCAGGAGGCGCTGCTGGCCTACGCGGCCATCGCGGCCGGCGCCAACGCGCCCAAGCTGATCGCCACCTCCGAGCTCGGCCCCGACGCGGTGATGCTCGTCTACGAGCACAGCGGCGGCCGGACCCTCGACTCGCTGCCGGACGAGGAGATCACCGACGACCTGCTGCGGGACACCTGGCACCAGGTGAAGGCGCTGCAGTCCCGGCGTATCGCGCACCGCAGGCTGGTGGGCGACGCGATCCTGGTGGATCGTTCCGGCACGGTGATCCTGACCGACCTGCGCGTCGGCGAGATCGCGGCCGGCGATCTGCTGCTGCGCATGGACATCTCCCAGCTGCTGGTGACCCTGGGCCTGCGGGTGGGCGCCGAGCGGGCGGTGGCCTCGGCGGTGGGCGTGCTCGGCCCGGACGCGGTGGCGGGCTGTCTGCCGATGCTCCAGCCCATCGCGCTCAGCCGCTCCACGCGCGCGACGCTGCGCAAACTGGCCAGGGAGCGGGCCCAGCGCGAGCGCGAGGCGGTGCTTGAGGCGTCCCAGCAGGCCAAGCAGGCCCGTCTGGAGGAGGACGCGGAGAAGGCCGTACCCGTCCCGGGCAAGCCCGACAAGAAGGCCGTACGGGCGGAGCAGCGGGCCGAGAAGCGGGCGATCGACGAGGCCCTGGAGGAGGCGCGCGAGGAGGACCTGCTCACGCAGATCCGCCACCAGGTGCTGCGCATCCGGCCCCAGGCACCGGTCGAGCCGGCCCGGCTGGAACGGGTGCGCCCGCGCACGCTGATCAGTTTCATCGCGGGCGCGATCGGCGCGTACTTCCTGCTGACGCAGCTCACGCACATCGAGTTCGGGCCGCTCATCGCCAACGCCGAGTGGGGCTGGGTCGCCGCGGCCGTGCTGTTCTCGATGGGCAGCTACTTCGCGGCGGCGATGGCGCTGCTGGGGTTCGTGCCCGAGCGGGTGCCGTTCCTGCGGACCGTGGCGGCGCAGGTCGCCGGGTCGTTCGTGAAGATCGTCGCCCCGGCGGCGGTGGGCGGTGTCGCCCTCAACACGCGCTTCCTGCAGCGCGCGGGTGTGCGGCCGGGGCTCGCGGTGGCGAGTGTGGGCGCGTCCCAGCTGTTCGGGCTCGGCTGCCACATCCTGATGCTGCTGGCCTTCGGTTACCTGACCGGTACGGAGAAGACGCCGTCGCTGTCGCCGTCCCGGACGGTCATCGCCGGACTGCTGACGGTGGCGGTGCTGGTGCTCGTGGTGACGTCCGTGCCGTTCCTGCGCAAGTTCGTCGTCACGCGCGTGCGGTCGCTGTTCGCCGGTGTCGTGCCGCGCATGCTGGACGTGCTCCAGCGGCCGCAGAAGCTCGTCACCGGCATCGGCGGCATGCTGCTGCTGACCGCCTGCTTCGTGATGTGCCTGGACGCGTCGATCCGCGCCTTCGGCGACGAGTCGACCTCGATCAGCCTCGCCAGCGTCGCCGTCGTGTTCCTCGCGGGCAACGCGCTGGGATCCGCGGCGCCGACACCGGGTGGTGTGGGCGCGGTGGAGGCGACCCTGACGGTCGGTCTGATCGCCGTCGGGCTCCCCAAGGAGGTCGCGGCCCCGGCGGTTCTGCTGTTCCGCCTGCTGACGCTGTGGCTTCCCGTGCTGCCGGGCTGGCTGGCCTTCAACCACCTCACGCGCAAGCAGGCTCTCTGACCGACGGGCCAAGCCGTTGCGCCGCAGCTGAGCGGCCCCTCAGCCCCACCCGCCCCGCCTACCTCGTACGGCACGCGCCCCCGCGCGCCCCGGCCGGCGCCCCCGCAGGATGGAACCATGCCGACCCTCCTCCGGCTGCGCGCCGCCGCCCTGACCGCCACCGCCGTGCTGCTGTCCGCCGTGCTGGCGGGCTGCGGCGGTGACGACGCCCAGGACGTGGACCTCCCGCGGCAGGAGCTGGACTGGAAGGCGTGCCCGGCCCCGGACGAGGCCCAGGGCGGAGGCGCCCCGCCCTCGCCGCTGCCGGACGGCGGCGAGTGGCAGTGCGCCACGATGAAGGCGCCCCTCGACTGGGACGATCCCGAGGGCGACACGATCGGCCTGGAGCTGATCCGGGTCAGGACCACCGGCACCGCGCAGGAACGCATCGGCTCGCTGATCTTCAACTTCGGCGGCCCGGGCGGCTCGGGCGTCACCTCGCTGCCCGCCTTCGCCGAGGGCTACGAGACCCTGCGCACCCGCTACGACCTGGTCAGCTTCGACCCGCGCGGCGTCGGCCGCAGCGCCCCCGTGATCTGCGAGAACGACCAGCAGCTCGACGCGTACTTCCAGCAGGACGCCACCCCCGACGACACCGCCGAGCGCGCCGAGCTGCTGGACAACACCAAGGATTTCAACGACGCCTGCGAGCAGAATTCCGAGAAGATGCTGCCGAACGTGCGCACGACCGACGCGGCCCGGGACATGGACCTGATGCGCCAGGTCCTCGGCGACGACAAGCTGTACTACTTCGGCATCTCCTACGGCACCGAACTCGGCGGCGTGTACGCCCACCTGTTCCCCGAGCGCGTCGGCCGGGCCGTGTTCGACGCTGTCGTCGACCCCTCGCAGAACGCCGAACAGGGCTCGCTCGGTCAGGCCGAGGGCTTCCAGCGCGCGCTCGACAACTTCGCCGAGGACTGCGTGTCCAAAACCGAGGAGTGCCCCATCGGCACCAGCGCGCAGGACGTGAAGGACCGTATCGCCACGCTGCTCGCGGACCTCGACCGCACGCCGATCCCGGGCATCTTCCCCCGCGAGCTGACCCAGACCGCCGCGACCAACGGCATCGCGCAGGCGCTGTACTCGCAGGACTTCTGGGAGTTCCTCACCGAGGGCCTGCAGGAGGCCTACGACGGCAACGGGCAGACCCTGATGCTGCTGTCGGACTCGATGAACGGACGCAGCGAGAACGGCGAGTACAGCAACATCGCCGCCGCCAACACCGCCATCAACTGCGCCGACGACAAGTCCCGCTACGACACCGCCTACGTGGAGCAGAAGCTGCCCGAGTTCCGGGCCGCGTCCCCCCTGTTCGGCGACTATCTGGCCTGGAGCATGATCAGCTGCACCGACTGGGCCGTTCCGGGCGCCGCCGAACACCCGGACGTGAGCGCGCCGGGCGCCCCGCCGATCCTGGTCATCGGCAACACCGGCGACCCGGCCACCCCGTACGAGGGCGCGCGGGCGATGGTGAAGGCCCTGGGCAAGGGCGTCGGGGTCGAGCTGACCTACCGGGGACAGGGGCACGGCGCCTACGACAGCAAGAACACGTGCGTGCAGGGCGCGGTGCACGGCTATCTGCTGCAGGGAAAGGTGCCGCCGGCGGGGACCGTCTGCACCTGAATCCCACCCTCCTCTTGACAGAATCGCAGGTCAGAGGGTTATCCACAGGCTCGGCGGGCCGAGGGTTCATCTGCCTACCATGGCCTGACCGCCATCCGCGGCACGAAGCGGACGGCCTGCGAGGGGGGATGGGCAATGACGCGCTTCGTACGGTGGACCGCTCTGGCGGCCGCCTCGGCCCTGCTGGCCGCGGGCTGCGGCGCCGGCTCGTCGGACGACGGCGAGGGCGGGCTCTCCTGGGGCCGCTGCAAGGCGACCGCCGACGCGCCCGCGCCGAGCGGCGAATGGCAGTGCGCGACCCTGAAGGTGCCGCTTGACTGGTCCGAGCCGGACGGCGAGACGATCGGGCTGGCCCTGATCCGCGCCAGGGCCGACGGCGACGACCGAGCCGGCTCGCTGCTGTTCAACTTCGGCGGCCCGGGCGCCTCGGGCGTGTCCATGATGCCGTCGTACGCCTCGACGGTCTCCCGGCTGCGTGAGCGCTACGACCTGGTCAGCTGGGACCCGCGCGGGGTGGGTGCCAGCGAGGGGGTGCGCTGCCGCGGCGACGAGGAGATCCAGGCCGCCGAGTCGGTCGACGTCAGCCCGGACGACGCCGCCGAGGAGAAGGCGTACTTCGCGGACGCCGCCGCCTTCGGCAAGGGCTGCCAGGAGGACGCCGGGAAACTGCTGGCCCACGTCTCGACCACCGACTCGGCCCGCGACATGGACCGCATCCGGCAGGCCCTCGGCGACGAGAAGATGCACTACTTCGGCATCTCCTACGGCACGGAACTGGGCGGCACCTATGCCCACCTGTTCCCCGAGAAGGTGGGGCGGATGACGCTGGACGCGGTCGTCGACCCCGGCGCCGACACGGTGGGCCACGCCAGGAATCAGGCCCGGGGCTTCCAGCGCGCACTGGACAACTACCTGAAGTCCACCGGCCAGGAGCCCGAGGCGGGCACGCGGAGGATCGTGGACCTGCTGGGGCGGATCGACGCCCGGCCCCTGCCGACGGACACGCCGGGGCGGAAGCTGACCCAGACGCTCGCGGTCACCGGCATCATCCTGCCGCTGTACAGCAAGGACAGCTGGCCGACGCTGACCAGCGCCCTCGAGGCGGCCGAGCGGGGGGACGGCTCGGAGCTGCTGGCCCTCGCCGACGGCTACAACGAACGCGACCCGTCGGGCCGCTACGGCACGACGACCCATTCGCAACGGGTCATATCGTGCCTGGACGACCGGCAGCGGCCGAGCGCGGCCGAGACGAAGAAGCTGCTGCCGGAGTTCGAGAAGATCTCGCCGGCCTTCGGGGCGTTCCTCGGCTGGGACACGGCGGGCTGGTGCCACGACTGGCCGGTGCCCGGACAGCGCGACACCCCGGAGGTGAGCGCGCCGGGCGCGGCGCCGGTCCTGGTGGTGGGCAACACCGGCGACCCGGCCACCCCCTACGAGGGCGCCCGGAGGATGGCCGACGAGCTGGGCAAGGGTGTCGGAGTGATGCTCACCTGGCGGGGCGAGGGACACGGTGCCTACGGCAGCGGGAGCGACTGCGTCGACTCCACGGTGAACGCGTACCTGCTGGACGGATCCGTACCGAAGGACGGCAAGGTCTGCTCATGACGACGGCGGGGGCCCCGGGCACCCGTGGTGCGCGAGACCCCCGCCGCTCGGAGCGTCAGGCCGGATCCGGCTCAGTACACCGGCTTGCTCGGCTCGATCTGGTTGACCCAGCCGATCACGCCGCCGCCGACGTGGACCGCGTCCGAGAAGCCCGCGGACTTCAGCACCGCGAGGACTTCCGCACTGCGGACACCCGTCTTGCAATGCAGGACGATCTTCTTGTCCTGCGGGAGGCTCTCCAGGGCGGTGCCCATGAGGAACTCGTTCTTCGGGATGAGCCGGGCGCCCGGGATGGAGACGATCTCGTACTCGTTCGGCTCGCGGACGTCGATGATGTCGATGCTCTCGCCGTCGTCGATCCACTCCTTGAGCTGCTTGGGAGTGATCGTGGAGTCGGCGGCCGCCGCCTGGGCCTCCTCGGACACGACGCCGCAGAATGCCTCGTAGTCGATGAGCTCGGTGACGGTCGGGTTCTCGCCGCAGACCGCGCAGTTGGGGTCCTTGCGGACCTTGACCTGGCGGTACTGCATCTCCAGGGCGTCGTAGATCATCAGGCGGCCGACCAGCGGCTCGCCGATGCCCGCGAGGAGCTTGATGGCCTCGTTGACCTGAATGGAGCCGATGGACGCGCACAGCACGCCCAGCACGCCGCCCTCGGCGCAGGAGGGGACCATGCCGGGGGGCGGGGGCTCCGGGTACAGGCAGCGGTAGCACGGGCCGTGCTCGGACCAGAACACCGAGGCCTGGCCGTCGAAGCGGTAGATCGAACCCCACACGTACGGCTTGTTGAGCAGCACGCAGGCGTCGTTGACCAGGTAGCGGGTCGCGAAGTTGTCCGTGCCGTCGACGATCAGGTCGTACTGGCTGAAGATGTCCATCACGTTGTCGGCCTCGAGCCGCTCCTCGTGAAGGATCACGTTCACGTACGGGTTGATGCCCTTGACGCTGTCCCGGGCGGACTCGGCCTTGGGACGGCCGATGTCGGCCTGGCTGTGGATGATCTGGCGCTGCAGGTTCGACTCGTCGACCTCGTCGAACTCCACGATGCCGAGGGTGCCCACGCCCGCGGCGGCCAGGTACATCAGCGCCGGCGAGCCCAGGCCGCCGGCGCCCACACACAGCACCTTGGCGTTCTTCAGCCGCTTCTGCCCGTCCATCCCGACGTCGGGGATGATCAGGTGGCGGGAGTACCTGCGAACCTCGTCTACGGTGAGCTCGGCAGCCGGCTCGACCAGGGGTGGCAACGACACGGGGACTCCGTTGGTCGGTCAATCACTACGGTTGTTCTCCCCGTAACAGTGCCATGTGCTTTTTCATTCCGAGACACCTGTTCCGACCAGCGAGACGAATTCGTCCCAGTAGCCGGGCATGCCCACCCAGGGGTCGGCCGTGCCGTCGCGGTCCGTGCGGTCGGTGAGCCAGATCGTGGCGGCGCCCTGCCAGCGGGCGATGCGCAGCGCCTCGTCCAGGTGGGGACGCGGCACACCGTGGACGAAGTGGCAGAAGCGCTCGGGCGAATGGTCCGTGGTCCAGTCGGCGACCTGCGACCAGCGGTAGTCGTTCCACGGGCCGGAGAAAGTGACCAGCTGGTCCGCGAGGTCGACGTAGCCCGGGTGCGGGTGGATGCCGTGGGCGAGGACGATGTGGGCATCGTCACGGACCGCGCGGAGCGCGTCGACCGTGCGGCGTACGTCGCTCAGCCTGACGTGGTCGGCCGGGCAGCGCTCCAGGATGAATCCGTCGACCCGGTACCAGTCGACGTACCGGCGGGCGTCCGAGACGAGGTCGCCGGAGTTCCGGGTGCCGTAGCGGCTGTCGAGGTGGCCGAGGACCCGGACGCCCGCGTTGCGCAGCCGGCCGGCCGCTTCCAGGCAGTGCGGGTCGGGGCGGCTGCCGGGGCCGTCGGCCACGTTGAGGACCACCCAGTGCAGCGGGACGCCGGGGCGGGAGAGTTCACCCCACTCGGTGGGGGCGAGCAGGGGGTGCGCGTAGCCGGGGACGCCGACGCCCGGGCGGAGTTCCGTGCTCGACGTGCGGGGCTGTGTGCTGGTCAGATGCGGCATGCGGCCTCCATCCAGATGTCCGCGAGCGACTCCTCGAGGCCGATCCGGGGGCGCCAGCCGAGCCGGTCACGCGCGGTGCGCACATCGGCCTGCTGCCAGCTGCCGCACCCGTCCGGGTACGGGTACGCGACCGGGGGCGCGTGGTCCGGGTCGGGGCGGGGGTGGCCGATGGCCGGGCGCAGGGCACCGGGCGGGCCGTCGAGTTCGTGGAGGGCTCCGCCGTATCCGGCCACGCGGGCGAGAACCGCGGCGGCGTCGCGAAGGCGCACGGCTCGGCCGGAGCCGATGTTGATGACGCCCTGCGCGGCGGACAGCGAGGCGGCGTGGACGGCGCGGGCCACGTCGCGGACGTCGACGAAGTCGCGCTGCGCGCCGAGGCCACCGAGTTTCAGTTCGCCGTCGCCGGACTGCATGGCGCGGCGCATCGCCTCGGCGAGGCGGCCCAGCGGGGAGCCGGCGGGGGTGCCGGGCCCGGCCGGGGAGAAGACGCGCAGCACGACGGCGTCCAGGCCGGAGCCGAGGACCAGTTCGGTGGCGGCGAGTTTGCTGACGCCGTACGGGCCGCCGGGGCGGGGCACGGCGTCCTCGGCCGTGGAGGAGCCGGGCTGGCTGGGGCCGTACTCCGCGCTGCAGCCGATCTGCACCAGCCGGGCGCCGCAGCCGCTGCGGCGCAGCGCCTCGCAGACGGTGGCCACGGCGACGGTGTTGTGGCGGGTCAGTTCGCGGGCGCCGCCGCGGGTGGCACCCGCGCAGTTGACGACGACGCCCGGGTGGACCGCGTCCAGGAAGCGGGTGAGGGCGCCGGGGCTGCCGGAGGCGAGGTCGAAGCGGACGTCGGCGTCGTCGCCGCGGCCCAGGGCGGTGAGTTGGACAGCCGGGTCGGCGAGCAGACGGTCGGCGACGAAGCGCCCGATGTAGCCGTTGGCTCCGATCAGCAGAACTCTCATCGCGCGGCTCCCGGGGCGGCTGCGGCTCCTGGGTGGGTGGTCATGCGGGTCTCCTTGAGGGGGAAAGGACGGTGGAGCGGGTGCCTTCGGCGGTGGGGCCGCCGCCCGGGGCGGTCACCGCGAGGGCTCCTGTGGTGCGTGGGCCGAGGCCCGGGTGAGCTTGCGGGTCGCGTGGACCAGGAGGGCCAAGGCCCCAACCGCGCAGGCGAGGGCGGGGACGCTGCCGGCGTTCCAGGTGGTGACGAGGGTCTCGACCGGGGTGGCCAGCAGGCCGCAGCCGGGGAGGCGGGAGATGAGGACCGAGGCGAGGGCGGCGACCTGGAGGGCGGCCGTGGCGGCGAGGACCACGCTCGGTGCGTAGGTGAAGCCATGGACGGTGAGGAGGCGGGCCAGGAAGAGGAGGGCACCGAGGGTGAGGGTCTCCGCGTAGGGCGCGGGCTCGCCGAGGAGCGTGGCGCTGACGGCGAGCAGGACCGCGAGGACGACCAGGAACAGGGCGAACGTGCCGAGCAGGAGCGGCCGTACGGCGGTGGCGAAGTCCTCCAGGACGCGGCTGGAGGCGAGCCGGCGGCGAGCGCGTGCGGTGAGGAGGTGGGCGAGCCAGGCCGCGGGCGCACAGGCGGCGGTGAGGGCGAGGACCGGGGCGGCCGTGAGCGGCCAGGGGCCGTCGGCGGTGCCGGTGGGCAGCGCGTGGGGGCCTCCGGTGACAGCGCTGTGGAGCAGGCCGTCGCCCAGCAGGGAGTAGCCGGCGAGCCACAGGACCCAGGGGGCGGTCCTGCCCCGTGCCGCGCCGGGCCGGGGTCCGGGTCGGCCCGCGTCGGTCCTGCTCAGGGGGCCGCGGCGGAGGGCGGCACGCAGGGCCAGGATCACGGCGCACAGGCCTGCCGCGGCCGCGAGGAGGCGTGACCGGCCGTCGGTGAGGTGCACGGCGGACACGGCGGCGGCGCACAGCGCACCCGGCAGAAGGGTGAGCAGGACCCACCCGGCGCGCACACGGGGCGCGTCGGGCGGAGTGGGCGTGGGCGCGTCCCCGTCCCGGGAGGCGCGGGCGTACATCTCCTCCGCCAGGGAGAAGACGTCCCGGTGGCGGAAGCGGGCGGCGGTGCGGTCGGTGATGCCGTGGGCTTCCAGGCCTGCCGCGATCTCGAGGGGGTCGACCGCGCGGGCGCAGAGCTCGCGGTGACGGTGCATCAGCGCCTTCACGGGGTCGGCGGCACCGCGGCGGGGAGCGGGAGCCTTGCGGTCGGAGCCCGTCTGCCGGACGGCGGACGGGGTGCGGTCGGAGCCCGTCCGCTGGACGGACCGGGTGCGGTCGGTGGCCGGCTCCGGTTCGGCGGAGGTCGCGTCACCGGGGGCCGCTGCAGGGGCGGGCGAGCCGAGGCTCGGCGAATGCCCCGCGTCGGCGTTCCGGGCGCCCGGACCGGACGGAGCGCCGGGAGCGGCCATGGCGCCCGAGCCGGACGGAGTGCCTGGCCCGGACGAGGTGCCTGGACCGGATGGAGCACCCGAGCCGGATGGAGCACCCGAGCCGGACGGAGCGGCCGGACCGGGCGGGGTGCCCGGGCGGTGCAGTTCTCCCAGGTCCTTCATCGCGCTCCCTTCCTTCATCGCGCTCCCTCCGGGGCGGGCACGGGAGTGTTGGCTCGCACGGGGCTGCCGGCGGCCCAGCCGGGGACACTGCGGGCCGCGAGGTCGGGTGCTGCGGCGTTCCACCGCACCGGCACCTGCGCCTCGGCGGGGACCGCGAAGGGCAGCGGCTCCCCCGCCCCGTCGAGGAGGGCGCGGCTCACGGGCGCACGCGAGACGATCTCCAGGTAGATGCTGTGGAACGCCTCGATGTTCTGCTCGACCGTGAACAGTTCCAGGGCCCGGGCGCGCGCGGCGGCGCCCAGGCGTGCGCGGCGCTCGGGGTCACGCAGCAGCGCCACGCACGCGTCGGCGAGCGCCCTCGGGTTGCGGGGCGGGACGACGAGCCCCGTTCCGCCGATGACCTCCACGACCGCGCCGACGTCCGTCGACACCGTCGCGCGCCCGCTGAGCATGGCCTCGACGAGGCTGATCGGGAAGCCCTCGACGACGCTGGACAGGACGGTCACGGCGCCCGCGGCGTACGCGTCGGCGGGGAAGGGCAGGTCCGGTCCGCCGATCTCCTCGAAGGAGACCGGGTTGTCGCCGGGGGTGTGCGGTCCCTCTGCTTCGTCGGGGAAGAGCTGGGCGGCCAGCGCCCTGCAGTGGTCGAGGTAGGCCGCGCCCTCGGGGCCGGCCGGGGCACCGACGATGCGCAGGCGCGTCCCGGGCTGCTGCTTGCGGACCTCCGCGAAGGCGTGCAGGAGGGAGACGAGGTCCTTGGCGGGTTCGACCCGTCCCACCCACACGAGCGCGTCGGGATCGGCGCACTCGGAGGACTCGCCGACCTGCGCGAAGGGCCGGGCGTCCATGCCGGGGTAGACCGTGCGCTGCTTCTCGCGGGCGGCTCCGCAGCGCTCCTGCCAGCGGCGGGTGTGGGTGTTTCCGGCGGTGACGACCTCGGCCCGGGCGTAGGCCTCGGCCGCGAGCCGGCCGTGGAAGGCGGCGAGCAGGGACCGTACGGCGGGAGGGGCGCCGGGGGCGGTGAGGTAGTGCGTCCGCAGCCGCACGCCGTACTCGGTCACCAGCAGGGGAACGCCGTTGAAGTGCCGGGTCAGCAGGCCGGGCAGCACGGCCGTACCGCCGGAGGCGGCGTGGCAGAGGTCGACCGCGCCGAGCCCGTCGTCCTCGTACCAGTCGAGGCCGAGGGGGTGCAGGGCGCGTTCCAGGTAGGCGGCGACGGTGAGCAGATCGGGCACGCGCGCCTCGCGCGCCGCACGATGGACGCCGGGCGCGCGACAGGCGCGTTCCAGCAGGCGCACGGCGGCCTCGGAGCGCAGGGCGCCGGCCAGGCCGCCCTCCTCGCGGGCGAGTTCGGCGAGCCCGTAGAGGGCGTAGGCGAAACGGTCCGCCTCTGCGGTCGGCGCATCTTGGGAGGCGTCCGTGGAGGCACTTTCGACGGCGTTCCCGGTGGCACCCGCCGCGGGCCTTCCGTCCAGGGCCGCCGCTCCCGCGGACACCCCGCACAACACCCCGGCCAGTTCCCCGAAGCACTCGGCGAACCGCCGGCGTGCGCGGCGGCCGGGCAGCACTCCGTCGTCCTCGGCCAGCCACGGCGACGCGGTCCGCACCCGCTGGACGTTCGGCGGCAACGGGATCCAGCCCTCGTCCTCCTGGCGTTCGCTGCGGCTGAACGCGTAGACGTCGAACTCGTGTTGTCCGAGCCCGCGCACCAGCCGGTCGCACCAGAGCCTGGCGTCACCGCTCACATACGGATAGCCACCGTCCGTAAGCAGTCCGATGCGCACGAGCGCACCCCCGATCTCCCGTGTGGGGAGCCGCCGTTGCCCGGCGGCTCGCAGCGGGACGAACGTATGCGGACAAGGCGGTGGCGCGATGGACGGTTGTCCGTCGCACCACCAAAAGGGGTGAACGGACGTAACTTTCCTGTGCGGGTCGCGTTCCGTCGCGCTAGGAGATCATCCGGGCACGGATCGTCATAACGCGACTCACAGGACTCATGCGGGGCTCATCCGGGGCTCATGCATGGCTCACGGACTCGCGCCGCCGCGCGGGCCGTCAGCTGTTCGGGTAGGGCCAGGCGTTGGCGCGGCAGTCCACGCCGTCGTGGTCGATGAACTTGGTCTGCTGCTGCATGACCGGAGCGAGGGCGCCGTCCTGGTCGCAGGTGACGTGGCCGTAGCCGAGGCGGTGCCCCACCTCGTGGTTGATCAGCATCTGCCGGTAGGCGTGGATCTTGTCGCCGTACGTCTCCGAGCCCTGGGCCCACCGGTAGGCGTTGATCATCACTCGCTCGGTGGCGGCGGAGTCGCAGGAGACGTTGTCCACGGTGGTGTCGAGGCCGGACTTGGCGCACCAGTCGGCGGTGGTGCCTGGGCTGGCGAGGGTGATGACGAAGTCGGGCGTGCCGGAGTGGATGCGCTCGAAGGTCCGGGCGCCGTTGTGGGCCCAGCTGCGCTGGTCGTTGAGCGTCTTCTGCACGGCCTCGGCGAAGAGTTCGGGGTCCAGCCCGAGCCCCTGCTCCACGTCCACGCGGTAGGTGAACTTCTGTCCCACGCCCGGCGCCTTCGCGATGCCGGGCACCGCGTCGAACTCCCCGGAGCCCTTGAGGTCGGCGCCGAGCGGGTACGTCCGGTCCATCTTCTCGTCGTAGGTGAGCGACTTGGCGCCGGGTTTCGGGGCGGGCGCCCGGCCGTCGGCGCGGGACGCGGAGTCGCGCAGGTCGCGGCTCTGGTCGGTGGCGGACTGCGACTGCACGTCGGCTCCGCCCGTGTCCTCGGCGACCTGGCCGGCGACGATGACGGCCAGGACGGTCGTGACGGCGGCGGCCGCGATGCCCGTGAAGGTACGGCCCTTGCCCCCCTTGCCGGGCGCGGGCACGCCGGAGGGCTCCGCGCCGTCATCGGCGCCGGAGCAGGCGTCGGCCGGGGTGCCCGCGTTCCAGTCCGCGGCGGAGGCGTAGGCGTCCGCCGCGTGCGCGGAGGCGGGCGTACGGGGCGCGAAGACGTCGTCCTCCTCGTCAAAGGCGTCGAGATAGTCCTGCCGCGGCTCGGGCGCGGAGGCCCGGCGCTGCCGAGGTATCGGTGCACCGGGACCGGCATCGGGACCAGCACCGGCATTGACCCCGGCCCCCGCTCCGGCCGGGGCGCCGCCCCCGCCGTTGCCCCTCAACTCACCCCAGCCGCCCCCGGCCTCCCGTTGCTCGGGGTGCCCGCCACGCACCTGCGGGAAGCCGTGCGCGGGCGTGCCGTCGGGCAGTCGCGGCACACCCTGGGCGGGTGTCCCGTCGGGCAGCCGGGGAACGCCCCGGGCCGGAGTGCCGTCGGAAAAACGAGGCACCCCGCGCGCGGGGGTGCCGTCAGGGAACCGCGGAACACCCTGCGCGGGTGTTCCGTCGGGGAATCCGGGAACTCCACGTGCCGGAGTGCCGTCCGGCAGCCGGGGCATCCCGTGCGCAGGCGTCCCGTCCGGCAGTCGCGGCATGCCGTGCGCAGGCGTCCCGTCCGCAGGCCTGCCCTCCGGCATACGCGGCGGCATCCCGTGCGGCGGCGTGCCGTGCAGGGGCGTCCCGCCGGGAAATCCGCCGAATCCGTGGGGCAACCCACCGAGCCCGCGGGACGGCCCACCGGGTCCTGGCGGCGCCCCACCAGGTCCGTGCGGCTGCCCACCGGGCCCACGCGGAGGAGGACCGACACCCTGCAGAGGAGGACCGGCGCCGTCCAGCGGGGCACTCGTCCCATGCAGCGACGCGCCCGGCCCGAGCATCGACCCACCCGGCCCGTTCAGTGGCGGACCGGACCCGGGTGCGGGACGCGGCCCCGGCACCCGGCGAGGGCCCCCGCCCGACGGCGGCCAGCCGCCCGGCGCCGGGCCGGGCGGTGCCGTTCGGCCCGGCCGGTCCGGGTCGGGTGCCGGACCCTGGCCCGGTCTCGGACCCGGTGCGGCCCCGGCTCGGCCGTCCCGTACTGCGGTTGTCTCCGCGGTGTCGCGCTTGGCGGCAGGCCCGCGGCGGCTGTGGCGTCCCACGTCGCGCCTCAGCCCCCCATACTCTCGTCGGTGCTCTCTGGGTCGACGGCACGGCCCGCGCGGGCGTCCGATGCGCTCTCGTCCGCCGCGCCCCGAGCCCGCCGCGCACGCCGCGCACCCAACTCCCCCGATGTCTCGAGGAGTTCACGAAACGCCAGGGCCACCGTCTCCGGATACTCCATCATGGCGACGTGCCCGGCGTCCGGCAACGTCACCAGCCGCGAGTCGCGAAACGCACGGGCGGCCTTCTGCGCCATGCGGAAGCCGACCAGCTGGTCGCGGCCGCCGTAGACGAGCAGCGTCGGCGCGAGGACGCGCTCGGCCTGGCGCCACAGTCCGTGCTGGCCACCCAGGGTGTAGGCGTTGACGATCCCGCGCGCGGACCGTGCCATCGCGTCCCAGAAGTACGGCAGCCGCAGCCGCCGTTCCATCTCCTGCACGGCGTGGTGGAAGCCCTCCGGTGTCACCCGTCCCGGATCGCCGTAGCAGAGGGCCATCACGCCGCGGACGCGCTGCTCCGCCGTCCACGCGCGGGTGAGCCGGGTGAACAGGGGCGCGATACCGGGCACCGCGAGCAGCCCCGTGGGCACGGCGGAGCGCTGCACGCGGATCTCGGGCAGGGCAGGCGACACGAGGGTGAGCGTACGGACGAGATCGGGCCGGACCGCGGCGACACGGGTGGTGATGGCGCCACCGAGCGAGTTCCCGAACAGGTGCACGGGGCCGCGGCCGGAGGCGTCGAGGTAGCGGATGACGGCGCGCGCGTGCGCGGTGACCGAGTAGTTGCCGTCGTCCGGGGGCGGGGAGTCGCCGAAGCCGGGCAGATCGACGGCCTCGCTGTCGACGACGTCCTCCAGCAGCGGCATCAGCGCCGACCAGTTCTGCGAGGAACCCCCGAGCCCGTGCACGTACAGCGCGGGCGGCAGGTCCTCGCGCGCGGGCGGACGCGACCGCACCGACAGAGTGACCCCGGGCAGCTCGACCGACCTCAGCCGCTCCCCCTCCGCGACCCTGACGGTCCCCACCTTCGGCAGCACGTTGGCGGGCGGCACGATCGGCAGCTCGGTCGAAGACATGCGGCAATGTTACGAGACGATCACGCACTGGCTCATGTGTTCGCCATCACAGGAATAAGCCATTCGGAAGGCGTGGAAGGGCAGCCACGGAGGCACCCGTACGGGAGCCGGCAGGGAAGCAGCCGGCGGGATGCGCGCTGCGTCACGCACCGGACGCGGATCGCATAGCGTCCGGATCGGGTGTCTCCTAGGCTCGTACAGAGGGCACCCGCGTGTGGCCCCTGCATTCCCAGGGACGTTCGTAGGAAGGGAGCCCAGCATGGCCGTAGACCCCACCGACCCGGAGACCTTCGAGGCCGAGACCGAGGAGACGACGGAGGACGTCGAGGCGCCCGAGGCCGACGCGGCCGAGCAGCACACGGACCTCGCGCCGGACCGCGACGACCCGCTGACCGGCGTCGACCCCGCCCGCGCCAACGAGGCCGATCTCGCGGAGCAGGCCCGGGTCGTCTCGCTCGACGAGGACGACTACCGGTGACGTCCGCCGCCGCGGGGCGACGCTGAGCCCGCTGAGCAGGAAAGGGGCCGTATTTTGCCCGCTCTGTCCCTGTTTGAAACCTTCTCGATCGCTTTCATAACCGTCCGGTCCGTGAAATTCTGCGCTCTCACCGCGCACACCACGGTTACCGAAAAGTACGATGGCGACGCGGCCAGATCCGCACGTGGACGACTATGGGAGGCGGCGTGACAGCCATCGAGCAGACAGAGGCGGTTCGCCCGCGGGGCACACGCCTGCCGCGCCGTGCCCGACGCAACCAGCTTCTGGGCGCCGCCCAGGAGGTCTTCGTGGCCCAGGGGTACCACGCGGCCGCCATGGACGACATCGCCGAGCGCGCCGGTGTCAGCAAGCCGGTGCTCTACCAGCACTTCCCCGGCAAGCTCGACCTGTATCTCGCCCTGCTGGACCAGCACTGCGAGTCGCTCATCCAGTCCGTGCGCCACGCGCTCGCGTCGACGACCGACAACAAGCAGCGCGTGCGGGCGACGATGGACGCCTACTTCGCGTACGTCGAGGACGACGGCGGTGCCTTCCGCCTGGTCTTCGAGTCGGACCTGACGAACGAGCCCGCGGTGCGCGAGCGTGTCGACAAGGTGACGAACGACTGCGCGGAGGCGATCTGCGACGTCATCGCCGAGGACACGGGCCTGTCGCGCGCCGAGTCGATGCTGCTCGCCTCGGGTCTCGGCGGACTCGCCCAGGTGGTGGCGCGGTCGTGGCTGCACAGCGACCGCAGCGTGCCGCGCGACCAGGCGGTGCAGCTGCTGACGTCGCTGGCGTGGCGCGGCATCGCGGGCTTCCCGCTGCACGGGACGGACCAGCAGCAGCACTGACGGACAGCGGCACGAGGGGCCCCGCGCACCGCCGAGGGGCTCCTTGTTCCCGTCCGTTGTTCGCTCGTGGCGTTCTCGGGCGGAGCGTGTACGTCCCCTCACCGGGCTAATGTGTGCTGCGTACGGCGCGGAAGGTCGCGCACATCACTGACCGTCGGAGGGACATAGCCGTGGAGGTCAAGATCGGCGTGCAGCACGCGCCCCGCGAGATCGTTCTGGAGAGCGGTCAGAGTGCCGAGGAGGTCGAGCGGGCCGTTTCCGAGGCACTGGCCGGGAAGACGCCGCTGCTGAGCCTCGTGGACGAGCACGGCCGTAAGGTCCTGGTACCGGCGGACCGTCTCGCGTACGTCGAGATCGGCGAGCCGGCCCCGCGCAAGGTGGGCTTCGGCGCGCTGTAGGCGCCTGCGTCGTGAAGGGGGCGGGACGGCCGGCGGCCGTCCCGCCCCCTTCACGTTCCGCCTCCCCTTGCGGCGCACGGGTCCCTCCACGGATGGCCCACAGGTCGCTCACAGAGGTGGATTGGATTCCGCAGGTCAGGGGTAAGACGGGCTACGACCGATTTGGGCAGGCCGGCCGTGTGGGAGGGACCCCCGACATGCTCCTGGAAACCCTGAGCTCCGCGATCCTCGGCCTCGCCCTGGCCTGGGCGGCCACACTGCGCCTGCCGCACCGTCTGCCGGCCCGGCCCCTGGTCCTGTCCACCGGAGTCGCCGGAGCCCTGTTCGGGGCCTTCGTCATGCACAGCGCGCTGGACGCCGGGCACCTGCTGCTGGTCCTGCTCGGCGGGGTGATCGTGTCGGTGGCCTCGCTGTCGCTGCTGCTGCGCCCGGCGGGCCGCCTGCGCCGACGATCGGCGACGGCCTAGCCGCGAGCGGGGGTCCGGCCGCGGCCATGAGCGGGAGCGCTTCAGCGCGTATGTGAAGCGCGTCAGCGCAAGGGCTTCAGCGCGTATGTGAAGCGCGTCAGCGCAAGGGCTTCAGCGCAAGCGCGTCTCCCCGTGGCGCACGCAGGGGGCGACAGAAACCGGCACGCGTCACGCGTCACGCGTCAGGGGCGCGGGAAGCCCGCGCCCCAGCCGACGATCCGTGCGCCCGCGCTCGCGCCCAGCCGACGAGCCGTGTGGCCGGCCCCGCGCCCAGCCGACGATCCGATCCGTACGGCCGCCCCGCGCGGCGCGGCGCGCGGCGCGCTACGCGGCCAGACCCAGTGCCGCCATCCGCTTGGTGTGGGCCTCGGTGATCCGGGAGAACATCTTGCCGACCTCGGCGAGGTCGAAGCCGGCCGCGACACCGCCCACCAGCATGGTCGACAGCGCGTCCCGGTCGGCGACCACCCGCTGCGACTGCGACAGGGCCTCGCCCATCAGCCGCCGCGCCCACAGCGCGAGCCGGCCGCCGACCCGCGGGTCGGCCTCGATCGCCGCGCGCACCTTCTCCACGGCGAAGCCGCCGTGCCCCGTGTCGTCGAGGACGGCCAGCACCAGGTCGCGGGAGTCGGAGTCCAGGCGGGCCGCGACCTCGCGGTAGAAGTCGCTGGCGATGGAGTCGCCGACATAGGCCTTGACGAGACCCTCCAGCCAGTCGGAGGGAGCCGTCTGCTTGTGGAAGCCGTCGTACGCCGCGACGAACGGCTCCATCGCACGCGTGGGCTCCTCGCCGATCTCGGCGAGCCGGTCGCGCAGCCTCTCGAAGTGGTGGAACTCGGCCGACGCCATCTTGGCCAGCTCCGCCTTGTCCTCCAGCGTCGGCGCCAGCTTGGCGTCCTCCGCGAGCCGCTCGAACGCCGCGAGTTCCCCGTACGCGAGCGCACCGAGCAGGTCCACGACCGCGGCGCGGTACTGCGGGTCGGCGGAGGCCGTCGCCCAGTCCCGTGCGGCGACTCCCGCGGATGCGGCGGGGGCGGTGTCCGAGGCGTTCTCAGGCTTGTCAGAGCTCGTCATGAAGCGCACAATAGCCCGCTCTCCGGGAGGCGTAAGGCCCTGGTCAATCAGTGTGACGACGACTACGTGACCAAATCGGCCATCGCGTGTGCGGGATTCCGGGGTATGGTGGTAATGCGCCTGCTGGTACGTCGACGTACCTCGACAGGCCGCACGTATGAGGATGCCCGGTCGGTGGCCCGATCGGCTCCGACCCGACAGCCCTCCCGTCCGTACGGCACTGTGCGTAGGGAATCCGGAGGGACACCCTCAGCGGCACGAGCGCTAGAGCGTCGGCGCGGTCCCGTGCACCACGGCCCGCCCGTAGGCAGCCGACGTCCCCGGCACGGTCTGACACGACCCCCGCGCTCGCCTCGCGTCGCCCACACAGAAGAGGCAGCACCCTGACTACGACGTTCCGAGAGCTCGGGATCCTTCCCGAGACGGCCGAGGCCCTTGAGGCCGTCGGCATCATCACCCCCTTCCCCATCCAGGAGATGACGCTCCCCGTGGCCCTGTCGGGCTCGGACGTCATCGGCCAGGCCAAGACCGGCACCGGCAAGACGCTGGGCTTCGGCCTCCCGCTCCTCGAGCGCGTCACCGTCCCCGCCGACGTGGAGGCCGGGCGCGCCAAGCCCGAGGACCTCACCGACGCCCCGCAGGCACTCGTCGTCGTCCCGACGCGAGAGCTGTGCACGCAGGTCACCAACGACCTGCTGACCGCCGGCAAGGTGCGCAACGTCCGCGTGACGGCGATCTACGGCGGCCGGGCCTACGAGCCCCAGGTCGAGGCCCTCAAGAAGGGCGTCGACGTGGTCGTCGGCACCCCGGGCCGGCTGCTCGACCTCGCCGGGCAGAAGAAGCTGAGCCTGAAGCACGTCAGGTGCCTGGTCCTCGACGAGGCGGACGAGATGCTCGACCTGGGCTTCCTGCCCGACGTCGAGAAGATCATCAACATGCTTCCGGTGCGGCGTCAGACGATGCTGTTCTCGGCCACCATGCCGGGCGCGGTCATCGGCCTGGCCCGCCGCTACATGTCGCAGCCCACGCACATCCGCGCGGCCATGCCGGACGACGTGGGCGCGACGGTCGCGAACACCAAGCAGTTCGTCTACCGCGCGCACAACATGGACAAGCCCGAGATGGTGGCGCGCATCCTGCAGGCCGAGGGCCGTGGCCTGGTCATGGTCTTCTGCCGCACCAAGCGCACGGCGGCCGACCTCGCCGACCAGCTCAAGCAGCGCGGTTTCGCCTCCGGCGCGGTCCACGGCGACCTCGGCCAGGGCGCCCGCGAGCAGGCCCTGCGCGCGTTCCGCAACGGCAAGGTGGACGTGCTCGTCTGCACCGACGTGGCCGCGCGCGGCATCGACGTCGAGGGCGTCACGCACGTCATCAACTACCAGTCGCCGGAAGAGGAGAAGACGTACCTGCACCGCATCGGCCGTACCGGCCGCGCGGGTGCGAAGGGTACGGCGATCACGCTGGTCGACTGGGACGACATCCCGCGCTGGCAGCTGATCAACAAGGCGCTGGAGCTGGAGTTCAGCGACCCGCCGGAGACGTACTCCACGTCCCCGCACCTGTTCTCCGACCTCGGCATCCCCGAGGGCACGAAGGGCATCCTGCCGCGTTCGGAGCGCACGCGCGCCGGGCTGGAGGCGGAGGAGCTGGAGGACCTGGGCGAGCCGGGCGGCCGCGGGCCGCGCGGCCGCGGCGGCCGAGGTGGCCGGGGCGAGCGGGACGAGTCCCGCTCGGCCGACCGTGAGCGGTCGGCGCGTACGCCGCGTCGCCGTCGCCGTACGCGCGGCGGAGCCGTGCTGGACGGGGAGGCCGCTCCCGCCGGTGGCGCCGCGCAGGAGACCACGTCCGCCGGCGGCACCGCCGAGGCGGAGGCCGTCACGGAGCCGCGCACCCCGCGTCGCCGTCGCCGCCTCCGCGGTGGGGCGCCGGCCGAGGCGGCTCAGGCCGCGACGGCCGTCGAACCGACCGCGCCCGCCCCGGCGGAGAACGCCGTCGCGACGGCGGAGGGCACGGCAGCGGACGCTTCCGAGGCGCCCGCGAAGTCGCGCCGCCGGCGCACCCGCCGGTCGGCCGCGACGGAGACGCCGGTGACGGAGACCGCGACCGCGACCGCGGAGCCCACGGCCGTCGTCGTGGAACCGCCCGCCGCCACGGAGCCGACGATCACCGCGGAGGCGAAGGCCACCGCGGACGCCCCGTCGGTCCCGGACGCCCCGTCGGTCCCGGAAGCCGCGCCGGTGGCGACCGCCCCGGTGAACGCCCCGGTGACCGCCGAGGCCGAGGCTCCCGCCGCCAGGCCGCGGCGCCGCACCCGCAAGGCCGCGTCCGCGGCCGAGACGGCGGTCGACACGGCGGAGGGGACTCCCGGGTCCGCTCCGGAGCCGACGACGGAGACGAAGCCGAGGCGGACGCGCAAGACGGCTGCCGCGACCACGGACGCGGACGCCGCCGAGGCCAAGCCCCGCCGCACCCGCAAGACCGCCGCAGCAGCCGAGGCCGCCGTCGACACCGCCGAAGGCACCGACGCCAAGCCCCGCCGCCGCACCCGCAAGGCCACCGAGCCCACCGAGCCCGCCCCGGCCGCCGACATCCCGGCCCAGGCAGCACAGGAGCCCGAGGCCAAGCCCAAGCGGACCCGCAAGACCGCCGCGTCCAAGACGGCGGCCTCGACCGCCGAGGGCACGGAGGCCGCGCCCGAGGCAGCCCCCAGGGCTCGCCGTACCCGCAAGGCCACGGCCGCCGCGGACACCACGGAGAGCTGATCCTCCGTCCGACGGCCCGGTCCCACGCAGGTGGGGCCGGGCCGTCGGCGTTCACGGCGGCCCACGCCCCGCTCCCCCGCCCCCTCGACCCGCTGCCCCCGCTACGCGACCCGCTGCCCCGCCACCCCCGCTGCTCGACCCGCTACCCTCGCCCCCGTGACCACCCACCCCACCTTCCCCCCGCCCCCCGGCGCCCGCACCTACCCCCTGCGCACCGCCCGGGGCGAGTTCGCCGTCGTCGACTCGGTGCCCGAGGCGGACGGGGAGGTCAAGGGCGTCGTGCTGATGCTGCCCGGGTTCACCGGGAGCAAGGAGGACTTCTCCCTGCTGCACGAGCCGCTGCGGGAGCGGGGGTACCGGGTCGTCGCCGTCGACGGGCGGGGTCAGCACGAGTCGGACGGGCCGGCGGACGACGAGTCCGCCTACGCGCAGCGGGAACTGGCGCGGGACGTGCTCGCGCAGACGGAGGCGCTCGGTGTGCCGGTGCACCTGGTCGGGCACTCGCTCGGCGGCCAGATCGCCCGCGCGGCCGTGCTGCTCGACCACTCCCCCTTCCTCTCCTTCACCCTCGTCTCGTCGGGCCCGGCGGAGATCTCCGTCTCGCAGCAGCAGCGCGTGAAGCTGCTGAGCGACGCGCTCGCCGTGATGTCGATGGAGGAGGTGTGGGAGGCGATCCGGGCCCTGGGGCCGCCGGAGGAGGTCGGCGGGCCCGCCCGCGGCATCGGCGGCCAGGAGCAGCTCAGGCGGCGCTGGCTGGGCCACAAGCCGGCCCAGCTCGTCGCGACCGGACGGCAGTTGTGCACCGAGCCGGACCGGGTCGCCGAACTGGCCGCGCTCCCGCTGCCGTTCCACGTCTTGTCGGGCGCGCACGACGACACCTGGCCGGTGCCGGTCCTCGACGACATGGCCGTACGGCTGAACGCGCACCGCACGGTCGTCTCGGGCGCCGAGCACTCGCCCAACGCCGACCGGCCCCTGCCGACGGCGCGGGCCCTCGCGGACTTCTGGGACGGCCGGCGGCGGGACTAGAGCTGCGTCCGCAGGTGCTCCCAGAAGCCGTCCCGCAGCGAGCGCCGCAGGTCGGACTGGCCGCGCAGGGAGTACTGGAGCAGGCCCTCGGCCTCGACGAGCAGGTCCTGGTCGACCGAGCCGGGCAGGTAGGGGTGCCCGGGCAGCAGTTCCGCCAGCGTGTCCCGGCCGCGGGCCGCCAGCCACTTCGCCGCGATCTGCGCGCCCACGAACCGCACGTCGTCGCGGGTGGGCCGGCCCGCGCCCGTCTCATGGACGGGGGCCGTGCGGCGGGAGACGTAGGGCTTGAAGAAGTCGAGGTCGAGCGTGCGCTGGCTGTCGACCTCCCACAGCAGCGGCTCGGCCTGGTTGCGGCCCTCCGGGGCCTCGATGCCCCACAGGTGGACGCGGGCGCCGTAGCCCTGGGCGGCCTCCACCGCCGACACCAGGTCCTCGTCGCCGCCGAGCAGGGCCGCGTCGCTGATGGCGCGGTGCCGGGCGAGGGACTCCAGGTCGGTGCGGATGAGGGAGTCGACGCCCTTCTGCTGGTTGTTGGCGTTGAGGTTGCCCAGCCGGACCTTGACGTCCGGCAGCTCCGCGATGGTCTGCTGCTCCGCCGTGTGGATGCGGCGGCGGGCGCCGTCGTACCAGTAGACGCGCAGCAGCCGGCTGTCGGCGAAGATCGTGCGGGCCCGGTCGATGAGGGCGTCGATCAGGCCTTCGGCGTCGAGGTCGAAGGCGCGGCGGTCCTCGGTGCCGGCGACGAGGCGTCCCGCGGCAGCGTAGAGGTACCCGGCATCGACGAAGATCGCGTGGGTCGAGGGAGTCTTCGCCACCTCGGCGAGCATGCGCAGGAGCAGCTCGTTGGTGCGGTCGATGCGGGCACTGAGGTCCGCGAGGTCGTCGTTCATCATCTCCATTGTCCCGGCGGTCACGCTGCGAACACAACCGGTCCCGGTCGGTCCCGTAACAACCCTCTTACGACTCAGTAATTAGTTCCTCGAAAAATTTCCTTAGCGTAGGGAATGTTTGACGCGTGCAGCACCGTTGACTCATACGGAACACCGGGCACCGCAGCTCGGTGAGCCGACCACTCAAGTAGTTCTCCTCAGGAGGATGACCAGACGAAGGGAGAAGCCCTTGCGCTTCGAAATCATGCGACTGGACGACGTCGACGGCACGCCCGTGGACTCGACCGTCGTGGACGCCGCCTCCGTCAACCACATCGTGCAGCAGGCCGCCGCCATCGGGCAGCGCCTGTGGATCCGCCCGGCTGAGACCGCGGCCTCATAACGCGCAGCTCTCCCGCACCTTTCGCAGCCCCCGCCCGGCACAGGCCGTGCGGGGGCTGCGCTGTTGCGAGCCCCGGCGGCCCGGCGCGTACTGAAATCAGGGGGCCGGTGAGGGGCAGGACGGGACGGTGAGTCGCATGTCGGTGTTGGACCGGTCGAACCAGGAACTGCACGAGCAGGCCACCGCAGAGGCCGCTCGGCGCTACGAGGACTCCGCCAGCGAGCGCGAGCGGGTCGAGAACAGGATGGCGGCCGGGGTGCGGTTCCCGGACGCCCCGGACGCGCTCGCCGTCCGCGCGGACCGCATCCTCGACCGGGGCGGACTGTCCGCGTCGGCGGTCGTGGCGGACATCCACCGCGAGTCCATGGACCTGCCGGACGCCAACGAACGCATCATCGACCTGTCCAACGAACTCCAGGCCTGGAGCTTCCTGCCGCGCGGGGTCCGGGCCGGGTCCACGGTCGCCCGCGTCACCCTGCGCCGCGAGGGCCGCGAGCTGCCGCACGGCACAGGGTTCCTGGTCTCCCCGCGGCTGCTCATGACCAACCACCACGTGCTGCCCGACGAGGACTTCGCCCGCCGGTGCTTCGCGGAGTTCAACGCCCAGGTGACGGTCGACAACCAGCCCGACACCGTGGTCCGGATGGAGTTCGACCCGGAGGCGTTCTTCACCGCCGACCAAGGCCTCGACTTCGCCCTCGTGGCGCTCGCGCCCACCCTGGACGGCCGCCCGCCGGGCGAGATCTTCGGCTGGAACCGGCTGAGCGTGCAGCTCGGCAAGCTCGTGCTCGGCGAGAAGGTCAACATCATCGGCCATCCGGACGGGCGCCTGAAGGAGATCGTGCTGCGGGACAACGCGGTCCTGGTGCGGCTCGACGACTTCGTCCACTACCGGACCGACACCAGGCCCGGGAACTCCGGCTCCCCCGTCTTCAACGACCAGTGGGAGGTCGTGGCCCTGCACCACAGCGGCGTACCGAAGAAGGACGACCAGGGACGCGTGCTGCGCAAGGACGGCCGGCCCTGGAGCCCCGGCGACGGCGACGACGCGATCGAGTGGGCCGCCAACGAGGGCGTCCGCGTCAGCTCGATCCTGAAGCACCTGGCACGGCTCGACCTCGACCCCGGCCGCCGCGCCCTGCTGGCCGAGATGGGCCCGGACTCCGGCCTGGACCGGAGCACGGCCGCGGCACCGCAGACCCCCACCGCCACGGCCCCGGACACGACAGTCGCGGCACCGCAGACCCCCCTCGCCGCAGCGCCGGACGCGACGGCCCCGCAGGTCCCCTCCGCCCCTGCGGCGGTCACGGCCACCGCGCGCGCCAGCGAGGCGGCCCCGGCGCCCAAGAAGGGACTCCCCGCCCGGCCCACGGCCTTCGGCGGCCACCGCCACCTGGTCTTCCTGCACGGCAGGGACCAGCAGTGCAAGGACCCCGAGGAGCTCCGCCTGAACTGGACGGCGGGCCTGAACCGCGGACTCACCCTCGCCTCCCTGCCCCCGATCGACCCCAGGGACGTCTGGTTCCCGTTCTACGGCCCGCTCCTGCACCACTTCGTCACCGGCAGGGAGAGCACGGCCGGGACCATCCCGCTGGACCAGGTGAGCGCCGCGGCCGCCGCCGAGGTCTTCGCCGCGCAGTCCCCCACCGGCTCCTACGAGCAGCTGCTCTACGAGGCCGCAGCCCGGACCGGCATGCCCCAGGACGGCCCCGCGATCAGGGAGCGCTTCGGGGCCGGCGTGTTCAAGCCGCTGCACCGGCCGCTGAGCTGGCTCGCCGCCCGGTCCGACCTGGACGAGTGGACCATCGCCCTGTTCCTGCGCGACGTCGACCTGTACCTCGGCGACAGCACCGTGCGGGAGGCCGTGCTGGACAGCGTCATGGAGACGATGCCCACCTCCGGCGAGCTCGTGCTGGTGACGCACAGCCTCGGCACGGTCGTGGGCGTGGACCTCCTGACCCGGCTGCCCGACGGTCTCGATCCCGTCCTGCTGGTCACCGCGGGCAGCCCGCTCGGCATGGACGGGGTCAACGAGCGGCTCCTGGTCCGGGGCCCGCACCGGCCGGCCCGGGTGCACGACTGGGTCAACGTCTGGTGCCCCAACGACGGGGTGGCCATCGGCTGCCCGCTGGAGGACGAGCGCTGGGGCAAGCTCACCCAGCCGGTCGCGCCCAACGGCCGTGAGCGCGCCCACGACATCGACGAGTACCTGGGCCACCCGGAAGCGGCCGGGCCTGTCGGCTCGGTGCTCGGCAGCCCCTGACACGGTGCCCGTTCAGCCGCCCTGGATCACCTGGGTGACGCCGTTGATGATCTGCTGCACGGCGATCGCGGAGAGCATCATGCCCGCGAGCCGTGTCACCAGGACGACACCGCCGTCCTTGATGATCCGGATGATCACCAGCGAGTAGCGCATCACCAGCCACAGGACCACGTGGATGGCGAGGATCGCCGTCCACACGGACACCTGCGCGGTGACGCCGTCCGCCTTCTGCACGGCGAGGATGACCGACACGATCGCCCCGGGCCCGGCCAGCAGCGGCATGCCCAGCGGTACGAGCGCGACATTGACGTCCTTGGTCTGCTTCGGCTCGTCGGTCTTCCCGGTCAGCAGGTCCAGGGCGATCAGCAGGAGCAGCAGCCCGCCCGCGATCATCAGGGCGGGCACGGAGACGTGCAGGTAGGCCAGGATCTGGTGCCCCAGCAGCCCGAACACGGTGATCACCCCGCCGGCGACGCAGACGGCCTGGAAGGCCATCCGCTTCTGCACCTTGCCGGGCCGCCCGGCGGTGAGCGCGAGGAAGATCGGGGTGATCCCCGGGGGATCCATGATCACGAAGAGGGTGAGGAAGAGGGAACCGAAGACGGCGAGGTCGAGCATGAGCGTGATGGCCTTGCAGGTGTGGAGGAACGCGGGGAAGGGCTGCGGCCGGCGACATGCGCCGCTCGTCATCGCGAGCGCGGCCGGGACCGAGAGGGAAAGGGGGCACGGCGGACGACGCCGCGTGCCCGGCACATGACCTGGGGGCCTCAGGACCTGGACCTCAGGACCTCAGCGGCCCGGGAGGGCGTGGAGGACCCGCGGGGCCCGCAGGAGAGAGCGTCAGACGGCTCCGCCGGCTCCGGGCACCGGGAACGCACCGAAGGCCCGGCGCGTGATCTCGCCGTACACCTCGGGGTCGGTCGTGTACTCGCCGAGCACGCAGCTCTTGCGGCTGCCGTGGTAGTCCGACGACCCGGTCACGAGCAGCCCGAGTTCCTTCGCGAGCCCTCGCAGCCGCGCCCGGGTGTCCGCGTCGTGGTCCATGTGGTCGACCTCGATGCCGTCGAGCCCGGCCGCGGCCATCTCGGCGATCGCCGCCTCCGGCACCGTCCGCCCCCGCTTGCTGGCGCCGGGGTGCGCGAACACCGCGACCCCGCCGGCGCCCTTGATCAGCCGGAGCGCCTCGAAGGGGTCGGTCTCGTGCTTCTCGACGAAGGCCCGGCCGCCGTCGGCCAGCCAGTCCTGGGTGAAGGCGTCGTTCACGCTCGGCACGACACCGAGCTCCACGAGCGCGCTCGCCACGTGCGGCCGCCCGACGGACCCCTCACCGGCGATCCGCGCCACCTGCTCCCAGGTCACCGGAACGCCCAGCTCCTGAAGCCTGGCGACCATGCCGTGCGCCCGCGGCACCCGGTCGTCGCGGACCAGCTCCCGCTCGGCGAGCAGCGCCGGTTCCCGCGGGTCGAAGAGGTACGCCAGCATGTGCATGCTGACCCCGTCGAGCCGGCAGGACAACTCGGCCCCGGTGACCAGCGTGAGCCCCTCGGGCAGTGCGGCGACCGCCTCGGCGTGTCCGCGCGTGGTGTCGTGATCGGTCAGCGCGACGACGTCCAGCCCGGCAGCGGCGGCCTTGCGCACCAGCTCGGCGGGCGTGTCCGTGCCGTCGGAAGCGGTGGAGTGGGTGTGCAGGTCGATACGCACGACACGGACTCCAGACACGGACGACACGAAAAGGGCTGCTCAAGGATAACCGTATTTCCAGCCCCCTCTGTCACACCCGAAACCGCACAGCGCCCGTTACAGACGCAGCCCTTTACAGACGCAGCCCGTTACCGGCGCACCGCCCGACACGGCCCCCGCCACCGGCGAGCGCACGGACCACCACCGCGCCCGGCACCGGTGAGCGCGCCGCCCGAGCCGCCGTCGCGGCCGCTAGGGGTGGAGCAGGCGCGGTGACAGCGCCCCGCACGGCACCAGATCCACCTCGGCGCCCGCCTCGCGCAGATCCGCCAGCACGAGTTCGTCGTACATCAGCAGCCCCGACTGCTCCGGCCAGACGACCGCCCACAGCCACATCCCGAGTGCCTCGCCCGCGAAGACGGCCCGGTCGTCGGGTGCGCCGGAGACGTGCCACAGCGGTGTCGGGCGCCCCGCGGCCAGGACCTTGGCCTGGGCGGGCTTGCCGACGTCCATGTACGGCCCCGGATCCGGTCCGTCGATCCCCGCGTAGCGCGCCCCGAGCCCGACGCCGAGTTCCTCGGCCACCAGGATCAGCTCGCCCATGCCGCCGAGCGGCCCGGGCCCGGTGCAGGCCACGGCCGTCGCGCGCCCGCCCGAACGGTCGTCGCCCGCGCAGGCCACCCCCGTGAACAGCCAGCCCACCGGCAGCGGCCAGGGCATCCAGACCGGCACCTGGGTCCGGTGCACCACGACGTTGAGGGCGTCGACGCTGGGCGGTATCACGGGCTGCACCGGATGGACGGTGCCGTGCACATCGCACTGCCACGAGTCGGAGAAGAGGCCGGGAGCCCTGACCCGGCCACCACACTTCGGGCAACTGGGTTCGCCCCTCATAGGGCCCCACGGTCCTACCCCCGCCCCGCCGCGTCAAGGACGATCACCCAACCGGATGGAACCCTTCACACCCCGAATCTAGATGTATATTGCATTAATTAGACTCGCTAACTTAGCGGGTGCATATACCAACCAACTCCGCAGGGGAGAGGAAGCGCACATGGACCCCTTCGACCCCGGAGCGGGCGGCCTCCTGAAGCAGCCCACGTCCGTGTGGGCGACCGCCGGGGCGTCGGTCGTCGCCTTCATGGGCATCGGGCTCGTCGACCCGATCCTGCCGTCCATCGCCCAGGGCCTCGACGCCACGGCCGGCCAGGTCTCCCTGCTCTTCACCTCGTACTTCCTGATCACCGCCCTCGCGATGCTGGTGACCGGCTTCGTCTCCAGCCGGATCGGCGGACGCAGGACGCTGCTGCTCGGCCTCGCGTTCGTGGTGGTCTTCGCCGGGCTCGCCGGCACGTCCGGATCGGTCGGCGAGCTGGTCGGGTACCGGGCGGGCTGGGGCCTCGGCAACGCGCTGTTCGTCTCGACGGCCCTCGCGGTCATCGTCGGCGCGGCGGCCGGCGGCAGCGCCGCGGCGATCCTGCTCTACGAGTCGGCCCTCGGCCTCGGCATGGCCTGCGGCCCGCTGCTGGGCGCCCTGCTCGGCGACGCCAGCTGGCGCTACCCGTTCTTCGGCACGGCGTTCCTGATGGCCGTCGGCTTCCTGTGCGTCACGGTGTTCCTGAAGGAACAGCCCAGGCCGGCCCGCAAGACCTCGCTGCTGGACCCGCTCAGGGCCCTCGGCCACGGCGGTCTGGCCTCGGCGGCGGTCTCGGCGTTCTTCTACAACTACACGTTCTTCACCGTGCTGGCCTTCACGCCGTTCGTGCTGGACATGAGCCCGTACCGGTCGGGAGCGGTGTTCTTCGCCTGGGGCGTGCTGCTGGCCGTCTTCTCGGTGATCGTGGCGCCGCGGCTGCAGCGGCGGTTCGGCTCGCTGACGGTGCTCGGCGGCTCGCTGGTGCTGCTCGCCGCCGACGTGCTCGTGCTCGGCTACGGCTCCCACGGCACGGCCGTCGTGTGCACGGTCCTGTCGGGTGCCTTCATCGGCGTGAACAACACCGTCTACACGGAGCTGGCCCTCGGCGTCTCGGACGCGCCCCGGCCGGTGGCGAGCGCGGGCTACAACTTCGTCCGCTGGTTCGCCGCGGCGGCCGCTCCCTATTGCGCGCCGAGGATCGAGGAGTGGACCGACGTCCACATCCCGTTCGTGGTGGCGGCCGTCACCGCGGTCGCGGGCGCGCTCGTGGTCGTCGTGCGGCGCAAGGCCCTGACGCACGAGGCCGAGGAGCAGAAGACGCGGCACGCCACCGGGGACGGCGTCACCGTCCTCGCCAACTGACGCCCCGGCAGCGGAGGTTGGTGAGCTTGCTCACTTCAGCGGGACGGACCTGCGGGACGGATCCCTCAGGTCCGTCCCCTGGCTCAGCCACCGCTCCTTCAGCGCCTGCGCGCCGTGCACGCGCTTGAAGGCGGCCTCGTTCGGGGTCATCGGCAGCAGCGGCAGGAACCGTACGGGGTCCAGGGGCTCGTCCAGCTCCAGGTCCTCGACCAGACCGCCCGGCTCGGCGACCAGGACCGAGGTGAAGGGGGCGCCCGGCCACAGCGGCTCACCGACGTCGAGGGAGGCGCCGGGCGTCACGACCAGCCCCTCCACCTGCGGAGAGGCGGCGAGCACGGCCAGCGGGCGGAGCACCTTGTCGGTGTCGGCGAGCCCGGCGCGCACCGAGAGGACCAGCTCGGCGCGCGGTCCCCTGACCGGGTCGGCGACCACGGCCGTGGGGTCCGCCATGGGGTGCGCGGACATGCCGAGCGTGGCGTAGCGCACGATGTCGCCCTCCTGGAAGCGGAGCACCTCGACGCGGTCCGTGCCGAGGAAGGTGACCGCCGCGCGCGCGTCCGGTTCGCCCAGGGCCGTACGCAACCGGGCTTCGACCAGAGGAAGAACATCTGCCATGCGGCGAGCATAGAACTCGTCAGTAGCGGGCAAACAAGCGCCTTGACACGTCGGGCGGCTGCTACTCTTGCCCGGTGGTTCGGGGCAGCACGCTGAAGCGTCGCAGTCAAGCCCCGACGCCGAAGGAACTCCCTCACGAGGGACCGGCCGGAGGAGGTGGGACTGCAATGGATCGAAGTCGACCGTGCAGTAGCACCACGCTCTTCCCGCCGCTGACGTAGCTGTTCTGGCTCCTGCTGGCCGCCACCTCTCGCACTCGCTTCACGCGGAAGAGCGCTTCGTTTCGCTTTGCCTGATCTGCCTCAGTAGCTGAATCAGTAACGACACTCGCCACCGCGACGGTGCGGTGCTCCCCGCTTTGTGGACGTGCCAAACATCCGTAGTCCCGACGTCCTCATTCCGGGTAGTTCCACCCGCCGCCGGCGTCTTTCGTTGCCCGCCCGCGAAGGAGCCCGCCATGTCGATGATCCGCGACCTGCGCGCCGCCGTCCGTCCGTCCCGTGTGTCGCTGCGCAAGGACAGCGGCGCCTACGACGCCACCCGCAGCCCCGCGGCGGCCTCCGCCGTCGTCGACTGCGCCGTCTACCGCGACGGCCGCCGCATCGAGACCGACGCCCCGCTGACCCCGCACGAGGCGGTGCGCCTGGTGCGCCGCGACGGGGGGTTCGTGTGGATCGGCCTGCACGAGCCGACGGAATCCGAATTCTCCGGCATCGCGAGCGAGTTCGGGCTGCACCCGCTGGCCGTGGAGGACGCCGTCCAGGCCCACCAGCGGCCCAAGCTGGAGCGCTACGACGACTCGCTCTTCACGGTCTTCAAGACCATCCACTACGTGGAGCACGACCAGCTCGACGCCAACAGCGAGGTCGTCGAGTCCGGCGAGGTCATGTGCTTCACCGGCCGGGACTTCTTCATCACCGTCCGGCACGGCGGGCAGGGCTCCCTGCGGGCCCTCAGGCACCGCCTGCAGGACGACCCCGAGCTGCTGGCCAAGGGCCCCTCCGCGGTGCTGCACGCCATCGCCGACCACGTGGTCGACGGGTACATCGCCGTCGCCGACGCGGTGCAGGACGACATCGACGAGGTCGAGACCGAGGTGTTCTCCCCGGGCCGCAAGGGCGGCGCGGCGCGCGGCACGGACGCCGGCCGGATCTACCAACTCAAGCGCGAGGTGCTGGAGTTCAAGCGGGCCGTGGCGCCGCTGCTGCGGCCCATGCAGCTGCTCAGCGAGCGGCCGATGCGGCTGATCGACCCCGACATCCAGAAGTACTTCCGGGACGTCGCCGACCACCTGGCCCGCGTCCAGGAGCAGGTCCTCGGCTTCGACGAGCTGCTCAACTCCATCCTCCAGGCCAACCTCGCGCAGGCGTCCGTGGCGCAGAACGAGGACATGCGCAAGATCACCTCGTGGGCGGCCATCATCGCCGTGCCGACGATGGTGTGCGGGGTCTACGGCATGAACTTCGACTACATGCCGGAGACGCACTGGAAGTACGGCTACCCGGTGATCATGAGCATCACGGTCGCCCTCTGTCTCGGCATCCACCGCAGCCTGAAGCGGAACGGATGGCTGTGAGCGGCCTGGATAGGGTGGGCGCCATGACAAGCGAGCTGCTCGGCCAGGCCCTCGTCGAGGAGGCCACGAAGAAGTCCGGCCTCATCTGGGTCCAGGGCCCCGGCAGCCCGGCACGCGCGCTGTGGCACGTGTGGCACGAGGGAGCCGCGTGCCTGGTCGGCGACGGACCGGGCGAGCAGCCGCTGCCCGGGCTGGCCGACGGCGCCGAGGCGCAGGTGACGGTCCGCAGCAAGGACAAGGGGGGCCGGCTGGTCTCCTGGACGGCCCGGGTCGCACAGCTCGCGCCGGGCTCGGAGGCGTGGGACGCGGCGGTCGGCGAGCTGAAGGGCAAGCGGCTGAACGCGCCCGACGGCGAGGCGATGACCGACCGCTGGGCCCGCGAGTGCCGGGTGCTGCGCCTGGAGCCGACCGGGATCACGGCGCCGCTGCCCGACGGTTCGCTGTCCGAGCCTCCGCTGCCGTCCCCGGCCACCACCCGCCGGCCGGTCCCGGCGGCGCTGCCCCGGCTGCTGCTGAAGAAGCGCAAACGGACCTGACGGCCTACGACGCCGGCAGCTGCTTGCCGTAGTCCACCGTCTCGTTCCTCTCCGGCTCGCGGAGGGAGAAGTCCTCCTCCCAGGCGGAGAACGTGATCGTGCCCGCCTTGCCGGCCCGCTCCAGGCGCAGCGGGTACGGCTTGCCCTCGAGGGAGACCTCCAGGGTGCCGCCGGAGCCCTTGCCGCCGGTGACGCGGATGGTGCGGACACCCGCCTGCTCGTCGTGGCCGTCCGTCGCGAGTGTGCCGTGCAGGGTCAGCAGACCGTCGAGGAGGACCGCCTTGTCCGTGAAACCACTGAACTTCTTGTACGACGGGTCGCCCTGCGGCACCTTCACGTACTTGCCGCCGAGCTTGGAGGCCGCCGCCTCGTCCGCCTCGCCGCCCTCGCCCTGGCCGCCGCCGTGACTCCAGAACTCCGCGTCCGCCTTGACGAAGAGCTGCTCGCCGATGCGCAGCAGCTTGAACGTGGTGCCCTTCGTGGTGACCGAGCCGTCGCCGCCGTCGTCCTTCAGCCGCATGTCGAGGGCGTAGGTGCGGCCGCCGCTGACGACGCTGCCGTGCAGCCGGACCGCCCCGGCGGACTCGGCGGCGGCCCGGGTCTTGCTCTGGATCTGGGCGGCGGGGAGTCTGCCCACACCGTTGGTGCCCTCGTTCGGATCCTCCTCGGCGCAGCCCGTGAGCACCGTTGCCGTCACGAGCAGGGCGCACACGGCGCTCGCGCGTACGGCACTGCGGCTGCGGCCCTGGCGAATCGGAGTCACAGGTGGGGCTGCCTCTCTGACGGGAGACCTGAACGGCGTACCGCAGGGTACCGGGGACGTACGAGCAGATCGGAGCCGGTCCGTCCGGACCGGCCGCCGACGCGACGCCGATCGGTACGGGCTAGCCTGAAGCCCACCCGAGCGGGCAATTCGGTAAAGGCAGACACGACAACAGGCACCACCGGCAACGAGAACCACCCCGCACGTAAAGGAGCCGCGGCCATGGCAGCGGGCGCCCCCCGGATCTTCGTCTCGCACCTCTCCGGTGTCGCCGTCTTCGACCCCGCCGGCGACCAGGTGGGGCGGGTGCGCGATCTGGTCGTCATGCTGCGGGTGGGACAGCGACCGCCGAGGCTGCTCGGCCTGGTCGTCGAACTCGCCACCCGCCGCCGCATCTTCCTGCCCATGACCCGGGTCACCGCCATCCAGGCCGGCCAGGTCATCACCACCGGCGTGCTCAACGTCCGGCGCTTCGAGCAGCGGCCCACCGAGCGGCTGGTCTTCGGGGAGCTGCTGGACCGGCGTGTGAAGCTCACCGAGTCCGGCGAGGAGGTCACCGTCCTCGACCTGTCGGTGCATCAGCTGCCGGCCCGCCGGGACTGGGAGATCGACCGGGTCTTCGTCCGCAAGGGCAGGAAGGGCGGGGCGTTCCGGCGTGCCAAGGGCGAGGCGCTGACCGTCGAGTGGTCGGCCGTCACCGGCTTCTCCCTGGAGGAGCAGGGGCAGGGCGCCGAGAGCCTGCTCGCCACGTTCGAGCAGCTGCGCCCCGCCGACCTGGCCAACGTCCTGCACCACCTCTCCCCCAAGCGCCGCGCCGAGGTCGCCGCGGCCCTGGACGACGACCGGCTGGCCGACGTGCTGGAGGAGCTCCCGGAGGACGACCAGATCGAGATCCTCGGCAAGCTGAAGCAGGAACGTGCCGCCGACGTCCTGGAGGCCATGGACCCCGACGACGCGGCGGACCTGCTGGGCGAGCTGCCCCCGGACGACCAGGAGCGGCTGCTGAGCCTGATGCAGCCCGGCGACGCGGCCGACATGCGGCGCCTGATGTCGTACGAGGAGCGCACCGCGGGCGGTCTGATGACCACCGAGCCGATCGTGCTGCGCCCGGACGCCACCGTCGCCGACGCGCTCGCCCGCGTCCGCAACCCCGACCTCTCCCCCGCCCTCGCCGCGCAGGTGTACGTCTGCCGGCCGCCCGACGACACCCCGACGGGCAAGTACCTGGGCACGGTCCACTTCCAGCGCCTGCTGCGGGAGCCACCGCCCTCCCTGGTCAGCTCGATCGTGGACAGCGACCTGCAGCCGCTGGACCCCGAGGCGGACCTGCCGGCGATCGCGGGGTTCTTCGCGACGTACGACATGGTCGCGGCGCCCGTGGTCGACGAGGCCGGCGCGCTGCTCGGCGCCGTGACCGTGGACGACGTGCTCGACCACATGCTCCCGGACGACTGGCGGGAGACCGAGTTCCACCTGGACCAGGAGGAGGTGCCGACCGATGGCTCCTGAGCGCGAGACCCTGCGCGACCGCACGCCGGCCGGTGCCACGGCAGCCTCCCGGCCGCGCACCCGCCTCGACCAGCCGCTGCCGCGCCGCCGCCGGTTCCTGCCCGAGTACGACCCGGAGGCCTTCGGACGGCTGTCGGAGCGCATCGCCCGCTTCCTGGGCACCGGGCGGTTCATCGTCTGGATGACGGTCGTCATCATCCTGTGGGTGGTCTGGAACAGCCTCGCGCCCGGCCATCTGCGGTTCGACGAGTACCCGTTCATCTTCCTGACCCTGATGCTGTCGCTGCAGGCGTCCTACGCCGCCCCGCTGATCCTGCTCGCGCAGAACCGGCAGGACGACCGGGACCGGGTCAACCTGGAGCAGGACCGCAAGCAGAACGAGCGGTCGATCGCCGACACCGAGTACCTGACCCGCGAGATCGCCGCCCTGCGCATCGGCCTCGGCGAGGTCGCCACCCGCGACTGGATCCGCTCCGAGTTCCAGGACATGATCAAGGAGCTGGAGGAACGCCAGAACGGCCACCGCCACGACCCGGTCGTATTCCCGGCGGAACGGTCACCGGGACGTGACGCAGACGACCGCTGACGGGCTTTCCTACGCCCCGGTACGGCGCCGTACCATCGTGACTATGGCTACGGAAGACGCGGTGCGCGAGGCACTGGCGACGGTGAACGACCCCGAGATCCACAAGCCCATCACCGAACTCGGGATGGTCAAATCCGTGGAGATCGGCGCGGACGGGGCGGTCGCGGTCACCGTGTACCTCACGGTCTCGGGCTGCCCGATGCGGGACACGATCACGCAGCGCGTGACCGAGGCGGTCTCCCGCGTGGAGGGCGTCACCCGCGTCGACGTCACGCTCGACGTGATGAGCGACGAGCAGCGCCGCGAGCTGGCGTCCGCCCTGCGCGGCGGCCAGACCGAGCGCGAGGTGCCGTTCGCCAAGCCGGGCAGCCTGACCCGCGTCTACGCGGTCGCCTCCGGCAAGGGCGGCGTCGGCAAGTCCTCGGTGACGGTCAACCTGGCGGCGGCGATGGCGGCCGACGGCCTCAAGGTCGGTGTCGTCGACGCCGACATCTACGGCCACTCCGTGCCGCGCATGCTGGGCGCCGACGGCCGGCCCACCCAGGTCGAGAACATGATCATGCCCCCGTCGGCGAACGGCGTGAAGGTCATCTCCATCGGCATGTTCACCCCGGGCAACGCCCCGGTCGTCTGGCGCGGCCCGATGCTCCACCGCGCCCTGCAGCAGTTCCTGGCCGACGTGTACTGGGGCGACCTGGACGTGCTGCTCCTGGACCTGCCGCCCGGCACCGGCGACATCGCGATCTCCGTGGCCCAGCTCGTGCCGAACGCCGAGATCCTGGTCGTGACGACCCCGCAGCAGGCCGCCGCCGAGGTCGCCGAGCGGGCCGGTTCCATCGCCGTGCAGACCCATCAGAAGATCGTCGGCGTCGTCGAGAACATGTCCGGGCTGCCCTGCCCGCACTGCGACGAGATGGTCGACGTCTTCGGCACGGGCGGCGGCCAGGTCGTCGCCGACGGCCTGACCCGCACGACCGGCACGAACGTCCCGGTCCTCGGCAGCATCCCCATCGACGTCCGCCTGCGCGAGGGCGGCGACGACGGCAGGCCGGTGGTCCTGACCGACCCGGACTCCCCGGCGGGCGCGGCCCTGCGCGCGATCGCGGGCAAGCTCGGCGGGCGGCAGCGGGGCCTGTCGGGCCTGTCCCTCGGGATCACCCCGAAGAACAAGTTCTGAGACGGCCCTCCCACCCGGACCGTAGCCCTGAGGTGATGGGGCGCCGACGACCACCGGCGCCCCCGGCGGCTCACGCGTAGGCGGCGATGTCCTTCACCACGGAGAAGCCGAGCCCGTACGCGCTCATGCCCCGCCCGTACGCGCCCAGGTGCACGCCCGCGGACGTCGAGCCGGCCAGCACCCAGCCGAACTCCGACTCCCGGTAGTGGAACGCCGTCGGCACCCCGTCCACGGGCAGCGACAGCGTCGACCAGTCGGATCCGTCCAGGTCGTCCGCCAGCACCCACGCCGTCTCGGTCTGCTGCTCCAGCCAGTCGTCGCGCAGCGAGTGGTCCATCTGCCCGGGCCAGGTGAAGGACAGCAGCCCCACGCCCGCGAGCCACGCCGCGGAGGACACCGACGTGGCCTCCAGCAGGCCCGTGCCGTCGGCGCTGCGCCGTGAGGGGTGCGCCGCGACCGTCACCACGACCGCGAACTTCTCCTTGGCGTCCTGGTCGCCCCCGGCGGCATGCTCGTTGCGCACCGTCGGCTCGTCCCCGTGGCCGATCGAACCGTGCTCCACGGCCCCGTCGGCCGTCGTACCGACCTGCATCAGCCAACGCGGCCCCGTGAAGGCCTCGTCGAGGCCGTACCACGGGAAGGGCGCGCGCAGGTAGCCGTCGACCGTGCGCCGGGCGGAGGGGACCTGCTGTCCGCCCTCCGCGGCCGGCGCCTGCGCGACTGCCCCACTCGTCGTCTCCATGTGCCCGAGCCCTCCTCGCTCTAGTCGAACCGAGCGGCCCGCCCCCCTTCGGGCGTACTCGTCCGGTCCGCACAACAACTCGGCAGCATAGCCACACCGCTGCGAGCAGCAGGGAAAGCGCCCGGCGCGTGGGCCGCACGGGCGCCTGGTTCAGGCCGTACGCAGCCCGACCGGAGTATGAAACGCGTCACGTGCGCCGGGGCGCACGCCCTGGCGTGTCGCTCAGGTGGCGTCGATGTCGAAGGGCGGGCGGTCGTCCCGGCCGGGCGTCTCGGGCTTCTTGGTCATGTCGATCCGGCCACCGGAGGAACCAGAGGAGGACGTGTCGGAGTCGCGGCTGTGGACGGCGTCGGTGACCTCGGCCATCTCCTTCTTCAGGTCGAAGCCGTTGCGGATCTCCTTGAGCCCCAGGTCCTCGTTGTCCAGCTGCTTGCGGATGAACGTCTTGGGGTTGAGGTCCTCGAACTCGAAGTCCTTGAACTCCGGGCCCAGTTCCTCCCGGATGTCGTTCTTGGCGCTCTCCGAGAACTCGCGGATCTTCCGGATCGTGCGCGTCACGTCCTGGATGACCTTGGGGAGCTTGTCCGGACCGAAGACGAGCACGGCGAGGACGATGAGCGTCACCAGCTCGAGTGGTCCTATGTCATTGAACACCTGAAGCTCCTTGCGATGTCCTCGGTCCTCGGGCCCTCGGTGGTCGGTGCGGGTCGTGCCGTGGTCCGGGCCGGCTCCACGGTACCCGGGGATCCTGTCCGACCGGTACCGTCCCGGGGCCTCCGCGTGCGGGAGTGGGAGCGCTTTCCCGGCTGTTCGCCCCCACGCACCCGGGACGCGTCCGCTCAGCCACCGGACGATCCGAGGACGAGCGAGACCGTCCGCTCCTCGCCGCCGCGCTTCAGCGTCAGCTCCAGCCGGTCCCCGGGGCGGTGCGCCCGGGTCTTGACGATCAGTTCCTCGCCGGAGTGGACGCGCCGGCCGTCGACCGCGGTGATGACGTCGCCCGCCTTGATCCCGGCCTTCGCGCCCGGCCCGCCCGCGGTGACCGGCGGCCCGCCCTCGCTGCCCTTCGTGCCGACCCGGGCGCCGTCGCCCGTGTAGCCCATGTCCAGGGTGATGCCGATGACCGGGTGGGTCGCCTTCCCCGTGTTGATCAGCTCCTCGGCGACGCGCTTGCCCTGGTTGATGGGGATGGCGAAGCCGAGGCCTATCGAGCCGGACTGTCCGCTGTCCAGCTCGGAGCCGCTGCCGGCCGAGCGGATCGCCGAGTTGATGCCGATGACCCGGGCCTTGGCGTCGAGCAGGGGCCCGCCGGAGTTGCCGGGGTTGATGGGCGCGTCGGTCTGCAGCGCGTCCACGTACGACACGTCGCTGCCGTCGCCCTTCTCACCGCCGGCCGTGATGGGCCGCTGCTTGGCGCTGATGATGCCGGAGGTGACCGTGCCGGCCAGGTCGAAGGGCGCGCCGATGGCCACGACCGGGTCGCCGACCTGGACGTTGTCCGAGTTGCCGAGGGGCAGGGGGGTGAGTCCGCTGACGCCCTTCACCTTCACGACGGCGAGGTCGTAGCCGCTGTCCCGGCCGACGACCTCGGCCCGGGCGGTCTCGCCGCTGTTGAAGGTCACGGTGATCTCGCCGGAGGATCCGGCGGGCTTCACGACGTGGTTGTTCGTGAGGATGTGGCCGCGGTCGTCGAGCACGAAGCCGGTGCCGGTGCCCTGTTCGCCCGAGCCGCTCACATGCAGGGTGACCACGCTGGGCAGGGCCCGCCCGGCGATCCCGGCCACACTGTCCGCGTCCCGGGCGGCGGCCTCCTTCCCGGCCTGCGGCAGCTCGACGGTCCCCACGCCGCCGTTGCGCTCCAGATACGTCCCCATGGCGCCGCCGATGCCCCCGGACACGAGCGCGAGCAGCACGGCGCCGAGCACCAGCGCCTTCCTGCCCCGCTTGCGCCGCTGGTCGGTGCTGAGGACGGCGGCGCCGTTCTGCTGCAGGGGGCCGGCGCCTCCCGGCGCGCTGTGCGCGGCCCAGGGGTCGTACCGCTGCCAAGGGCCGGGCGCGTGGGCGGCGGCGGGCGGGGGTGCCTGACCCGCAGCGGCGTGCGGCAAGGCTGCGACCGAGGCCGAGGCGGCGTGCGGCTGGGCTGTGGCCGGGGCCGGGGCGGTGGGCGGCGACACGTGGGACGGGGCCTGGGCGGTGGGCGGCGGCGCGGGGGCCACATCCTGGGCTGCGGGCACCGGGGCCTGCGCGGGGAGCTGGGTCCCGGGCGGTGCGGTCGAGGCCTGCGCGGGGAGCTGAGCCGTGGGACAGCGCCAGCCCTTCGGCCGTCTCGCGGGGGATCCACTCGGTCCAGTCCTGGACGGTCTCCGGGCCGAG